>NZ_CAWNBB010000022.1:0-67255 GCF_963872585.1 Vibrio sp. 10N.222.47.A9
TTAATGGAATTGGTATTACCCAACATAAAGGCTTTTGGTTGCTTCAATAACAGTGCAGTAAACGCCGTGGTAAGTTCTATTGTTTATGTATACCTTTCAGCTAGATTTTCAGTGAGGAAATCGGTGAATCTGACTTTCATCAGGTATAAAAAAGGCCACCTAAATTAGGCAGCCTAGTTTTATATTTTTCGGCGTTAATCTAACTCTTTCTCAGCTTGTTTCGCTTTCTCTATCATCGGAGTAATTGTTGAACCTTGGACTAAGATTGAGAACACAACAACAGCGTATGTCATGACAAGGATAATCTCTTTAACATCTATTGCCTTGTCTTCAATCACCCAGATACCTGAAGGGATTGAAAGTGCCATGGCTAGAGCTAGTCCACCACGCAAACCACCCCAAGTTAAGATCTTGATTGACCAAGGGTTGTAAGTTCTAAAGCGTTTGAATCCGATATAAGACAAGAAAACACTTAGGTAGCGTGCGCTTAGCACTAGAGGTACTGCGAACGCCATTAAGATCCAGTCTTCTTGGTGGAATTTGAATAGCAACATCGACATACCGATCAATAAGAACAATACGCCATTTAAGAATTCATCTATCAATTCCCAGAAGTGGTCTAGGTGATCCTCACTCTCTTTCGAGAACCCAATAAAGCGCGTCCAGTTACCAATCATGATACCTGATACCACCATTGCTAACGGTCCTGATACATGTAGGACTTCAGCAAAGGCATAACCAGCTGTAGGAATACCTATGGTTAATAGCAACTCCATCGAGTGGTCATCGGTGTTGCTGATTAGGTAATGGAATATTAAACCTAGAACAAAGCCATAGACGATACCACCGATAGCCTCTTGGACGAATAACATGGTCACGCTACCTACAGTCGGTGCTTCTGTACCGAACGCAATGGTAAATAGGGTAACGAAGATCACTAGGCCAAAACCATCGTTGAATAGAGATTCTCCCTCGATTTGAGTAGAGATTCGTCTGGGAGCATCGAGCTTTTTCACTATTGCTAATACAGCGATTGGATCGGTTGGAGATATTAGAGAGCCAAAAAGTAAGCAATAAATTAGGTCAAATTGAATACCGATAAACTGACAGAATCCATACAGTACAAAGCCAATAAAGAATGTCGAAAATAGTGTAGCGCCAAGAGCGAGTACCGTTATTTCCCATTTCTGATCTTTTAGATTAGGTAATTTAATCCCCAAACCACCTGCAAAGAGTAAGAATCCCAGTATTCCTTTCAGGAGGAAATCTTCAAAGTTGATACTGGCAACGGTTTCTGAGGCGATGTCAGCCAATTGGAACCAATTGTTTTGTCCCGCAATGATAATTAATAGAGATAACATCATTGAGCCAGCTGTAATGGCGATGGTTGTCTGCATTTTACCAATTTTGGTATTCACGAAAGCAATAAGCATGGCAGCTGCGGACAAGAAGCATAAGGTGTAATAGACCGACATTGGGATCCCAACATGTAACAAAGTATGAATATGAATTTTCGTTGTCTCATGCTCAAATAGCAAACATTTTTTTGTCATGACTTGGTAATCAATTTCATCTTTTAGACGTCTAGACTCCTTTTTAATGTGTGGTAGGATGGAGAGATAATTAAAGGAATGAGGTTGTACCGTGGGAAGTAATGTAAGGCAAAAGATTGACGCTCTGTTGAAGCAACGAATTTTACTGATTGATGGTGGCATGGGTACCATGATTCAGGATTATAAATTGGAAGAGCAAGACTATCGTGGTGAGCGCTTTGCTGATTGGCATAGTGATTTAAAAGGTAACAACGACCTTTTGGTACTTACACAACCTAAGCTTATCAAAGATATCCATATGGAATATTTGGAAGCCGGTGCTGATATCCTCGAGACCAATACCTTTAACTCTACAACCATCGCTATGGCCGACTACGATATGGAAAGTCTTAGCGAAGAAATTAACTTTACAGCTGCAAAATTAGCTCGTGAAGCGGCAGACGAATGGACGGCAAAGACCCCAGACAAACCTCGTTTCGTAGCGGGTGTGTTAGGTCCAACTAACCGAACTTGTTCTATCTCCCCAGACGTTAATGATCCGGGCTATCGTAATGTTAGCTTTGATGAGCTTGTTGAAGCGTACTCAGAATCGACGCGAGCACTTATCAAAGGCGGCTCAGATCTTATTCTTATCGAGACTATCTTCGACACGTTAAATGCAAAAGCATGTTCTTTTGCGGTTGAATCTGTTTTTGAAGAGGTAGGCATCACGCTTCCTGTGATGATCTCCGGTACCATTACTGACGCATCAGGTCGTACGCTTTCAGGGCAAACAACAGAAGCCTTCTACAACGCCCTTCGTCATGTTAAACCTATCTCATTTGGATTGAACTGTGCATTAGGCCCTGACGAACTGCGAGAGTACGTTGGTGAGATGTCTCGTATCTCAGAATGTAACGTTTCTGCTCACCCTAACGCGGGTTTACCTAATGCATTCGGTGAGTATGACCTTTCTCCTGAAGATATGGCTGAACACGTTAAGGAATGGGCTGAGAGTGGCTTCTTGAACCTAATTGGTGGTTGTTGTGGTACAACGCCAGAACATATACGTCACATGGCTGAGGCCGTTGAAGGCGTAACTCCACGTCAATTACCTGATTTGCCTGTGTCTTGCCGTTTATCTGGCTTAGAACCATTAACGATTGCTAAAGAATCATTGTTTGTAAACGTCGGTGAGCGTACTAACGTTACCGGCTCTGCTCGATTTAAGCGATTGATTAAAGAAGAGCTTTACGACGAAGCCTTGAGTGTTGCTCGAGAGCAAGTTGAGAACGGCGCTCAGATCATCGATATCAACATGGATGAAGGGATGCTAGACGCTGAAGCGTGTATGGTTAAATTCCTTAATCTATGTGCGTCTGAGCCAGAGATCTCGAAAGTACCAGTTATGGTCGATTCTTCAAAATGGGAAGTTATCGAAGCGGGCCTGAAATGTATTCAGGGTAAAGGCATCGTTAACTCTATCTCATTGAAGGAAGGGAAAGAAAAGTTTGTCGAACAAGCGAAACTGGTTCGTCGTTATGGCGCAGCAGTCATTGTGATGGCGTTCGATGAACTAGGGCAGGCTGATACCCGAGAGCGTAAAGTTGAGATTTGTACCAATGCCTACAACATTCTTGTTGATGAAGTCGGTTTCCCGCCAGAAGATATTATTTTTGACCCGAACATTTTCGCAGTGGCTACTGGTATTGATGAGCATAACAACTATGCGGTCGACTTCATTGAAGCAGTAGGGGATATCAAACGCGATCTTCCGCATGCGATGATCTCGGGTGGTGTGTCGAATGTTTCATTCTCTTTCCGCGGTAATAACTACGTTCGTGAGGCAATCCACGCGGTATTCCTATATCACTGTTTTAAAAATGGTATGGATATGGGCATTGTAAATGCGGGGCAACTTGAGATTTACGACAATGTGCCTGAGGATTTGCGTGAAGCCGTTGAAGATGTGGTTCTAAACCGTCGAGACGATTCAACAGAGCGCTTGCTCGATATTGCGACTGAGTATCTAGAGCGTGCAGTGGGGAAAGTTGAAGATAAATCGGCTTTAGAGTGGCGTACTTGGCCAGTAGAAAAGCGCTTAGAACACTCTTTAGTGAAAGGTATTACCGACTTTATTGTTGAAGATACCGAAGAAGCTCGTGTTAATGCTTCTCGTCCTATCGAGGTAATTGAAGGTCCATTAATGGATGGCATGAACGTAGTTGGTGACCTCTTTGGTGAAGGTAAGATGTTCCTTCCTCAAGTGGTGAAATCTGCCCGTGTTATGAAGCAAGCGGTAGCCCATCTAGAACCATTTATTAATGCAACCAAAGACGTAGGTGCGACTAACGGAAAAATCTTACTGGCGACCGTAAAAGGCGATGTTCACGATATTGGTAAAAACATTGTGGGCGTTGTCTTGCAGTGTAATAACTATGAAATTATCGATCTGGGCGTGATGGTTTCATGTGAAAAAATCCTTAAGGTCGCTAAAGAAGAGAACGTCGATATCATTGGTCTTTCGGGTTTGATCACTCCTTCATTGGATGAGATGGTTCATGTGGCTAAAGAGATGGAGAGACAAGGCTTTAAACTGCCTCTTCTGATTGGCGGAGCAACCACATCTAAAGCGCATACAGCCGTTAAGATTGAACAGAACTACTCTGAACCTGTGGTCTACGTAAACAATGCCTCACGTGCTGTTGGTGTGTGTACTTCTCTACTATCTAACGAACTGAAGCCTGCATTTGTTGAGAAGTTGGATATTGATTACGATCGCGTTCGCGATCAACACAACCGCAAAAAGCCGCGCACTAAGCCAGTCTCGCTAGAGAGAGCGCGTGCCAATAAAGTTGCTATCGATTGGAATGCGTATACTCCCCCTGCACCCGCTAAACCGGGAGTACACATCTTCAAGGACTTTGATGTGGCTACTTTACGTCAGTACATCGACTGGACTCCGTTCTTTATGACGTGGTCTTTGGTTGGTAAGTACCCGGCAATTTTTGATCATGAAGAAGTAGGCGAAGAGGCGAAGCGCTTATTTAAAGACGCCAATGATTTATTAGATCGAGTACAAAGAGAGAAGTTGCTTGAAGCTCGTGGTATGTGCGCTATGTTCCCAGCGAACAGTGTTGGCGATGATATTGAAGTGTATACCGATGAATCGCGTACTGAAGTATTAAAGGTTCTGCACAACCTTCGTCAGCAAACCGAAAAGCCCAAAGGATTTAACTACTGTTTGTCAGATTACATTGCGCCAAAAGACAGCGGTAAAGCGGATTGGATTGGTGGTTTTGCAGTAACGGGTGGTATTGGTGAGCGAGAGCTGGCTGATGAATACAAAGCCAATGGTGATGACTACAACGCGATTATGATTCAGGCGGTTGCAGACCGATTGGCTGAAGCGTTCGCTGAATACTTGCATAAAGAAGTGAGAAAGGACATTTGGGGCTACTCACCTGATGAGAATTTGTCTAACGACGATTTGATTCGAGAGAAGTACCAAGGTATTCGTCCAGCCCCGGGTTACCCTGCTTGCCCAGAGCATACAGAGAAAGGCACGTTGTGGGAGTTGATGGACGTTGAAAAAGCAATCGACATGTCGCTAACCACGAGTTACGCAATGTGGCCAGGTGCTTCTGTGTCTGGTATGTACTTCTCTCATCCTGATGCCCGATACTTTGCTATTGCACAGATTCAACAGGATCAAGTGGATAGCTATGCTGATCGTAAAGGTTGGGATATGTTGGAAGCTGAGAAGTGGTTAGGTCCAAACATTAACTAGTTTGAATCTATAACGGGTTTTGATTCGTAAAAATAAAAGGGTTGCTTAAGAGCAACCCTTTTTGTATCTGTCGTTTGGTGATTTTAAACTAATCGAGCAACCGTCGTTTTATTCAAACAGCTCTTGATGCAGCTTTTGAATCGCTAACTTGGAGACAGATTCATCAAGCAAGAAGCACAGGTTATGTGGGCTCGCTCCGTAACAAATCATACGTAGGTTGAAGTCTTCAAGCGTGCCGAATACTTGCTTCGCATAGCCTTTGCTTTCACTCATGTTGTTGCCAATAAGAGCAACAAGGCATAGGTCGTGTTCAATATCCACAGAACACAGCTCTTCAAGCTCAATTCGAGCGGCTTCTGGTAGCTGAGGAGCACCACCCGATGTATCTGTTTGATCGAGAGTGAGTGAGACACTGATCTCTGAGGTAGTGATAAGATCGACAGAGATCTTATGCTTAGCGAGGATCTCGAACACTTTTGCGAGGAAGCCATAAGCATGGAACATATTGGCGCTGCGTAGCGTAACCATGGTTTGGTTGCAGCGTAGGGCAAGCGCTCTAAACAGAGGGGAGCTTTCAACTTGTTGACGAATCCATGTGCCACCGAGCTCTGGTGCTTTTGATGAGCCGACAAATACCGGAATTTGATGGCGTAGTGCCGGGACTAGAGTCGATGGGTGTAAGATCTTCGCGCCAAAGTTTGCCATTTCCGATGCTTCGCTGAAGCTGATCTCTGGGATAGGAGATGCTTTCGATGCGATACGTGGATCCGTGGTGTAGATGCCCGGAACATCAGTCCAGATTTCTAAACCAATCGCTTGTACAGATTCTGCAATCAGTGCTGCTGAGTAATCACTACCACCACGACCTAACGTTGTGGTGTTACCTTCGCTATCGGCGCCGATAAAGCCTTGGGTAACGACAACTTGCTGCTGGCATAGTGGAATCAATTTCTGTTGCGCTAAGGCTGCAATATCTTTTAACTGTGGTTCTGCTTTGCCGAAGTCACCATTGGTGCGCATCACTTCTCTGATATCAAAACGGACAGCGGGTGTGCCACGCTCGCGAATGATTTGAGCGAGGATATGTGTCGACATCAGTTCGCCACATGCCACTAGGTGATCGGTGAGTTTAGTACTGGCTTGGAATGATGCCGCTTCGGCTGCACTCGCAATGTCATCGAGAATACAGTGCACATCTTTTTCAATGCTAATTGGGTCAGCTAGCTGATCAAGAATCGCGTTATGAATGTCAGTCAATTGCGTCAATAATTCCTGACGACGAGTTTTGTCTTGGACACCATTCGCTAGTTCAACCAGCAAGTTGGTGACGCCTGAGCACGCGCTGCTCACAACCAGTTTAGTATTCGAGTTATTTTCAATAATGGCAGCACAACGGCTCATTGCTTCAAAGTTGGCAACACTTGTTCCACCAAACTTAGCGACATTAAAAGAACCAGCTACATTAGATGCACTCACGATATATCTCCCACGACTTCCTAAAATAAAATTACGGTTGGGTAATCCAACGTCCGATGTTTTTCGAAGAGAGTATTTAGAGCAAAAAGAGAGGAATTATTAGAATAGTAACCTCAGAAGCTCTTCACCATATAGAAATGGCGACAGTTGCCGGGATTCAGCCCGCTCAACCGATAATAAAGGTCCTGCATCCTTTTATTATCTCGGCACTGCTCCCCCTTGATGCTTTGTATTGGAAATGCGGTTCCACAAAACATCTGCCTGGGCAGTGCTCCTCTTCTGCTAGATAGCTATTTCATTGAACGTGTTTGCGGTAACAATGTCAATCCGTAACTGGAGATATTTAAAAAATAATTTTAACAATTATGTGACACTGGTGTGACCTCAATACTTTTAGCTAATTGATGACGGTATCGATTTGCTTTAGGGTGGATTGTTCACAACATTAACGTAAGGGATGTACATGTCTAATTTAACACTCACTACTGCTATCGAGAGCTTTTATCCGCCACACCGAACGTTAATGGGGCCGGGGCCTTCAGACATTTCTCCTCAAGTTTTACAGGCCTTGAGCCGTCCAACTATTGGTCACCTCGACCCGTTATTTATCGCGATGATGGATGAACTGAAACAACTTCTTAAGTATGCATTCCAAACTGAAAATGAGTTTACGATTGCTGTTTCTGCGCCGGGCAGCGCAGGTATGGAAACCTGTTTTGTTAACTTGATTGAGCCCGGTGAGAAGGTAATTGTTTGTCGCAATGGCGTTTTTGGTGAACGTATGCGAGAGAATGTTGTGCGCTGTGGTGGTGAAGCGATCCTTGTAGATGATGAGTGGGGCAAGCCCGTTTCCGTTGAAAAGGTCGAAAAGGCATTGGCAGAAAACCCTGATGCAGTTGCTGTCGCATTTGTGCATGCAGAGACGTCTACTGGAGCGTTATCGGATGCTCAAGCGATTTCAGCAGTCGCTCGTCAGTTTGATGCATTGTCGATTGTGGATGCAGTGACATCATTAGGTGGTGTGCCATTGTTGGTTGATGAATGGCAACTCGATGCGGTGTATTCAGGTAGTCAAAAGTGTCTATCTTGCGTTCCTGGCCTGTCTCCAGTGACTTTCTCTCAACGTGCGGTTGAGAAGATGAAGGCACGTCAAACTCCAGTACAAAGCTGGTTTCTAGATCAAAGCTTAGTACTGGGTTACTGGAGTGGAGAAGGCAAGCGTAGCTACCACCATACGGCACCCGTGAACAGCCTGTATGCTCTGCATGAGTCGTTGGTTTTATTGAAAAATGAAGGCCTGGATAATGCGTGGTCACGTCACCATGCGATGCACCAAGAGCTTAAAGAAGGCGTAGAAGCACTAGGATTAAAGTTTGTGGTTGATGAAGAGAGTCGTCTTCCGCAGCTCAATGCGCTTTATTTCCCTGAAGGAATCGATGAAGCCAAAATCAGAACACAACTTCTAGAAGAATATAACCTTGAAATTGGCGCAGGACTTGGTTCTTTGGCTGGCAAGGCTTGGCGTATTGGTTTAATGGGTTATGGTGCTCGAAAAGAGAATGTCGCTTTGTGCTTAAAAGCGTTGCAAGACGTTTTAAAATAGCGGTAATAAACTCAAGTTCAAAAGAAAAGCGCACGAAAGATCGTGCGCTTTTTTGTGTCTAGACTAAACGTCAATATGGTGAATTAACTCTAGATTCCGTGGCGTCATTTAGCAGAATAAATGTTGTTTTCAGCTTCCGATATTTTATTATATTGAACCTTGGAAAAGTCTCTATTTGGGAACAAGAAGCTCGCTTCACTACGAATTTGTTCGGCTTTACTGTGATCGCCTAATCCTTGATACGCTAGAATCAGGTTGCTGTAGAAAGCAGGCCTTGGCTTACGTTTTATGATCTCTAACGACCAATCTATATAAGGTTGGATCAAGCTAGGATCAGCTTTGTAGAGGCCGATATTTAGATAGGTGCTGTATACGTCCCAATCATAGCGATCTTTCCAGACTACAGGGTTCGTTACCTGCTTAAGAATATCCGGGTTTTTGGGTTTAGAAAGTTCAAATTGAGTCAGGACATAATTGGTATGCAGCGCGCTCAACATATAGAAACTCACCAAGATCGGAACCACCAAGCTAGACACTCTAAACAGGGTTTTACTAACGATACTAAACGGCTGTTGATAGTGACGAGAAGCTCGTTGATCGACCCAGTAAATCAAGATGATGAATGTTATCCAGTGAATCGCTGAGTGGTAAAAAGGGTACTCGAGCTGAGAATGTAAGAGTATCGGTATAAATAGCGCGAGTAGTGCTAGACGTGTTCCCTTCGCTGAGCTTGTTATGCGTGACATCACCAACACTGCAGCAAGCAAGATACCGATGATTGGTACTATTCCACCTTCAACCCCCCAAAACAGGAACTCATTGTGTGGGTGATCCATTGAAGGAAGGCCGGGATGATAATTTGGGTTGAGTTGATGCTGGCGAGCTGTGTATAGCGTGTACTCGGATTCGAACTTCCCGTAGCCATACCCTGTAAATGGCTTTTCGATCATCATATCGAGCGCTTGTGGAAAGGTATAAGCTCGTGGGCTTTCTAAGTTAGCCCTTTTACTTGCGAGGCTATCAGTTGTACTGAGACTGATTACCGAAAAAGCGACCACGATACCGATTAGCACTGATGCACACCATCCATAGAAGCGTTTCTTGGTCGAGAATTTGTATAGATAAGGCAGAATGCAGACAAACCCAATGACGGCAGCCAACCATCCGGTACGTGATGCGATGATGATCAGCAAAGGTACGGTTAAGGTCGGGGTTAGGTATAGTAAGAATGACTCGCTAATTTTGTGATTATATTTAGCGGGCTGTCTCGCTAAAAGATACGCTGAAAGCACAAAACCAGTAGCTAAAAAGCTGGCCATTACATTCGGTTGTTGGAATATCCCATAAGGTCGATTAGCCGCAGTGTTGTAACCAAATAGATTACCGGGTTCCAGTAAGAAATATTGCACGTAACCAAAGAGTGCTTGTATAACCACAGCAAGCACAATGAACCACAACATGCGTTGTTTGTGTTTATTACTGAACTTAAATTGCTGTAGTACGACGAATAAAGCGAAGCCCGCCCACAATCCCAGTAGTCGACCAGATGCGGCTTGAGGAAAGGCGTTACTGTAGAGCGTGGGTAGCGTAAGTATCACGCAACTGATCAGCAAGCCAACGGTTAACTTGGAGTATTTGATCACTCGGTTAGTCGCGAGTTGGTAGAAGCCAATTGCTAACGTAAAGCTAAGAGCTAACCAAGTGGTTGGGTTAAACGATAACGCAAGGCCTGAGCCTCCAGGATTCGGCATGAAAAAATGCATGGCTAACAAGAATACAACAGCTAAAGAAGCCAGAAATGCTTTATTGAGTGGTAGCTGAGTTACCTGATTTTCTAGTTGGGTACCGCTAGTGTGTATTGTTGCCATAAATCCCTAACCTTATAAAAACAGAGCTTGTTCCTTCTGAAACAAGCTCTGTTACTTTAACATTTTTCTGTCTGCTCGCAGGGCGCTATTTTACACCTACTTCAAATTTAACATAGGCTTAAGGAAGCGAGCAGTGTGCGAACCTTCGACTAACGCCACATCTTCAGGTGTACCTTCTGCAACAATCTCACCACCACCTTGACCACCTTCGGGACCAAGGTCTAAGATCCAGTCTGCTGTTTTGACGACATCTAGGTTGTGCTCAATCACCACTACCGTATTACCGTGATCACGCAGCCTATGTAATACCGTCAATAGCTGCTGAATATCGTGGAAATGAAGACCTGTTGTTGGTTCATCAAGAATGTATAAGGTTTTTCCCGTGTCTCGTTTAGACAATTCACGCGCTAATTTAACGCGTTGCGCTTCACCACCAGATAAGGTCGTCGCTGCTTGTCCGAGGCGAATGTAGGAAAGGCCAACATCCATCAATGTTTGCAGCTTACGAGCGATAACAGGAACAGGGTTGAAGTATTCTCGAGCATCTTCCACTGTCATCTCTAGAACTTCGTCAATGGTTTTTCCTTTGTAGCGAACTTCTAAAGTTTCACGGTTATAACGCTTGCCTTTACACACATCACACGGCACATACACATCTGGCAAGAAGTGCATCTCTACTTTGATGACACCGTCTCCCTGACACGCTTCACAGCGACCACCACGAACGTTAAAACTGAATCGACCTGGCTTGTAGCCACGAGATCGTGATTCTTGGGTACCGGCAAATAACTCACGAATTGGCGTGAAAATACCAGTGTAGGTAGCAGGGTTTGATCTTGGTGTGCGACCGATAGGGCTTTGGTCAATATCGATCACTTTGTCGAAATGCTCTAAGCCTTTTATCTTTTTGTGCTGCGCCGGAACTGCGGTTGTAGCACCGTTTAATTGAGTGTGGGCAACTTTAAAGAAGGTGTCATTGATTAGTGTAGATTTACCTGACCCCGATACCCCCGTAATACAGCTGAACAAGCCTACAGGGATCGTCGCAGTGACATTCTTTAGGTTGTTCCCCGTTGCGCCAACGATCTCGACGACCTTTTTCTTGTCGATAGGCGTTCTTTGTTTTGGTATCTCAATTTCTTTGGCGCCGCTCAGGTATTGCCCGGTTAAAGAATTCGGGTTTTCGATGATGTCTTGCATGGTGCCTTCTGCGACCACGTGTCCACCATGCACACCCGCACCTGGGCCGATATCGATAACATGGTCAGCACAACGGATTGCGTCTTCATCATGTTCAACAACAAGCACTGTATTTCCTAGATCTCTGAGGTGAACCAAAGTTTGCAGTAGACGTTCATTATCGCGCTGGTGGAGGCCAATTGATGGTTCATCGAGCACATACATAACACCCACTAAACCAGCACCAATTTGACTTGCTAGACGAATCCTTTGCGCTTCACCACCAGACAGCGTTTCTGCACTGCGTGATAGGTTCAGGTAATTCAAACCAACGTTCACCAAGAAATGCAGACGATCATTGATCTCTTTCATTACTTTATCAGCGATCTGACCACGCTGACCGCTGAGCGATAAGTTTTGGAAAAACTCTAGTGCATCAGCAATGCTGAGCTGAACGATTTCTGGCAGTGTGGTATCGCCAATGAAGACATTTCGAGCTTCTAATCTTAAGCGCGTACCATCACAGCTAGAACATGATTTCGTTGATATGTACTTGGCAAGATCTTCACGCACCGCGCTAGATTCAGTGTCGCGGTAGCGACGTTCTAGCGTATTTAAGATGCCTTCAAACGGATGACGTTTGACTCGAATATCACCTCGGTCATTGATGTACTTGAATTCCACTTCAGTACGCCCTGATCCTTTAAGAATGATCTCTTGAGTCTTTTTAGGCAGAGAGTTGAATGGCACATACAGATCAAAACCATAATGGTCTGATAGCGACGTTAGCATCTGAAAATAGTAATAATTCTTCTGATCCCAGCCTTTTATTGCACCTTCTGCAATGCTTAGGTTCTCATCTAAAATCACTCGACTTGGATCAAAATATTGTTGAACACCAAGTCCATCACACGTACCACATGCACCTGCAGGATTGTTGAATGAGAATAGGCGCGGCTCAAGATCTTGCATGCTGTAGCCACACTTTGGACAAGCAAAGTTAGCTGAGAACACGATCTCTTCTTGTTCTTTATCATCCATCCAACCGACAACAGCGATACCACCAGATAGCTCTAATGTGGTCTCGAACGATTCGGCTAAACGTTGTTGAAGATCAGGACGAACCTTGAATCTGTCTACCACAACTTCAATGGTGTGCTTCTTGTGCAGTTCCAATGTGGGTGGATCGGACAAATCACAAGTCTCGCCATCAATACGAGCTCGGATAAAGCCTTGCGCAGCGAGGTTTTCCAGTGTCTTTACATGCTCACCTTTACGTTCTTTGACGATCGGTGCCATCAGCATCATCTTTGAGCCTTCAGGCAGTTCTAATACCTTGTCGACCATTTGGCTGATGGTTTGCGCCGCGAGGGGGATATTGTGATCAGGGCAGCGTGGCTCGCCGACTCGCGCGTAAAGTAGTCTTAGGTAATCATAGACTTCAGTGATGGTACCGACGGTTGAGCGAGGGTTATGAGAGGTCGATTTTTGTTCTATCGAGATGGCTGGAGATAAACCTTCGATGTGGTCGACATCGGGTTTTTCCATAAGAGATAGAAATTGACGGGCGTAAGCCGACAAAGACTCAACATAACGACGTTGACCTTCCGCATAGAGAGTATCAAACGCAAGTGACGACTTTCCTGAACCTGATAAACCAGTGATAACCGTCAGCTTATCACGGGGTATGGTTAGGTTAATGTCTTTGAGGTTATGCGTACGAGCGCCTCTAATTTCTATTTTATCCATCTCAATAGACCATGTAATTTTAAGTGGCTAAAGTATTACATAGAGTGAGATTTGTGCAAAGTTTTACTGGATAAAAAAACAGTAAACAAAAAAGGGCGACTCTTTTGAGTCACCCTTGGAATCATTTAATGTGCTGTTAACCAACCGCTAATTGCTGTTAACTCAATAGCTAAATAGCTAAATAGCTAAATAGCTAAATAGCTCAATAGTTAAGCCGATCAATAGCTAAACTGCTCAATAGCTAAACAGCGAGTAAGCCAAAATTAGCGATTAAGCTTCTTTTGTTGTTGAGTGCTTACCTAGCTCGATTTGTTGCTGGTCTTTTTTGTATAGGTTTTCAAAGCAGTAATTTGTTGCTTCGATGTAGCCTTCAACACTACCGCAGTCAAAACGTTGACCTTTAAATTTGTAAGCCAATACACAACCTGCTTTTGCTTGTTTTAGCAATGCATCAGTGATTTGGATTTCGCCGCCTTTGCCTGGTTCCGTCTGTTCGATAAGCTCAAAGATATCTGGAGTCAGAATGTAACGGCCAATGATTGCTAGGTTGCTTGGCGCAGTGCCTGGTTCTGGCTTTTCTACCATGTCATCAACACGGAAAAGATCATCTTTAATCATTTCGCCAGAGATAACACCGTATTTGTGTGTTTCGTTTTCAGGTACTTCCTGTACAGCAACGATTGAGCAACGGAACTGTTTGTATAGTGCAACCATTTGAGCCAGTACACCTTGCTGTTCGTTAACGCAAAGGTCATCAGCAAGCACTACTGCAAAAGGTTCATCACCCACAAGTTCGCGACCCGTCAAGATAGCGTGGCCAAGACCTTTCATTTCACGTTGACGAATGTACGTGAAGTTTGCTGCTTCAATCGTCTCACGGATATTGATCAGCAAATCTTCTTTATTGGTGCCACTGATCTGGTGCTCAAGCTCGTAGTTCTTATCAAAGTGGTCCATCAATGAATGCTTACCACGGCCAGTAACAATGCACATACCATCCATACCGGCTTCAATTGCTTCTTCAACGCCGTATTCAATCAGAGGTTTGTTGACGACAGGCATCATTTCTTTCGGCATTGACTTAGTTGCTGGTAAGAAGCGAGTACCGTAGCCAGCTGCCGGGAAAAGGCACTTTTTGATCATGATAAGACCCTTTATCTATAATAATTATGGATTCAACCTGAGTGGTTGATATTTCTGAGGGCAACTCTAGCATAAGTTATGTCGAAAATTCAGCAACAATCCGTATGGTTCACTAGAGTTTTCCTCAAAATTATCGTCAGTTTAAGAGGCTGATCAATTATGCAAGCAAGTTCTGGTTTGCCCATGCAATAGCTTGGACTCTATTCTTAACGGCTAACTTGCGAAATATTTGATAAAGATGAGATTTGACGGTGAATTCGCTAATAAACAAGTCATCGGCTATTTGCGTGTTTGATGAGCCTGATTGAAGGCAGCGAATCACTTGCAGCTCTCTAATGGTTAAGTCGACATTAGTAGGGGTGGTATTGGTGCTCACGATATTTCGATAGTAGAAGAGTAATTGGCTTGCCACTTTTCTAGGTAGCCAGTTGTCTCCATTAATGACCTCTTCAAGCCCCTTCGCTATTTTGGCTTTCTCTTCAGAGTTGTAAAAGAGACCTTTTAATACGCCAAACGTAATCAACTCCGATGTGGGAAGAGCTTTGGGGACGTTGAATAGAATGATCTCATGATTTTTCCACATCACAGGTAGATTTGGATGAAGGTTGATTAATCGAGGCACCTCTTTGTAATCAACCAGTAAAATTCGGTTGCTCTGCTTTCGATCAAATAACATCAAATCGTCCGGTGTCATTTTGTAGAGAATAATAGATAAGTGCTTTTCTATCTCTTTTACATGTAGATAGGTGTCGTTTGGGTCGATGCACAGAAAATGCAAAGTGCGAGCGTATCGAGATTTTCTCATTGAAATTCCTTGTTGAACTGGGATGAGATTTCACGTTGTCATGCATGCTTTCGCTTCTCTAGCGCCTTAATGGTGACTTGCGTTGAATATCAATTATCAAAGTAAATGAGTGGTTTGTAAGTGGAGAAAAAAGCAACATCGCTCTGAATATCATGATTTGTTACGTTTTTATTCTTTGTAGTGAGGCGAGAATAGGAATGCGATTTATCACTGCAGAAAAGCATGCTATTCTTGTGCGCTAAAATTTTCTGAGACTATGAATTTAGACGGAGCAAATCATGGCTAGCCGTGGAGTTAACAAAGTTATATTAGTGGGTAACCTAGGTAATGACCCTGAAATTCGTTACATGCCCAATGGCGGTGCAGTAGCGAACATTACCATTGCAACGTCAGAGTCATGGCGTGATAAAGCAACTGGCGAGCAGCGTGAAAAAACAGAATGGCACCGTGTTGCTCTGTTTGGCAAGCTGGCGGAAGTTGCTGGTGAGTACCTACGTAAAGGTTCTCAAGTTTACATTGAAGGTCAACTTCAAACGCGTAAATGGCAAGATCAAAGCGGTCAAGATCGCTACACAACAGAAGTCGTTGTTCAAGGCTTCAACGGTGTAATGCAAATGCTTGGCGGTCGTGCTCAAGGCGGTGCTCCTGCTCAAGGTGGTATGGGTAACAACCAACAGCAAGGTAGTTGGGGTCAGCCACAGCAGCCACAACAGCAGCAACAAGCACAACAACAATACAGTGCTCCAGCTCAACAGCAGCCGAAAGCACCTCAACAAGCTCCTCAGCAGGCTCAACCTCAATATAATGAGCCGCCAATGGATTTTGATGATGACATCCCATTTTAAGCCCTGTTTTTAATATATTATAAAGACAGTATTAAATTGGAAAAAGCCGCGTTTATCGCGGCTTTTTGTTACCTAGAATTCTTAACGCTTTATTTACAACGTCAATTTATAGTATAAGTAGCAATACGGTATAATGTGAGTTGAAAAGGATTTCGTTATTCATGAGATATACCCCGACACTAAAATTGAGTACTCGATTGGTCGCATTTGTCACTGTGATAGTGATCAGTGCGATGTTCATTCTTTTTATTGGTGGCACACTTTCCTTTAAGCGTATCGGACAGGAATATTTAGACCATTATTTGGTTGGTATTGTCGACGTTGTAGATAAAGAGATGGAAGATCCTGACGCCGCGTATTCGATGCAGCGTTGGATGCCTAAGATGTTGCAGGCGAGCAATATTGTTGAGATGAAACTCTCGAACCAGACTGGCATCGTTTATCGCTTCAAAGATACCTCCCCACAAATTGATCCCAATCGTCTTTATGAAAGAAGCTTCATTCTAGAGCGCAATGAAGGTTATCGAATCGAGTTTAAAGCATTGCCTCCCTATATTGGTTATAGCTACTCAATGGAAGCAATGTGGTCAATTACTTTGGCGGTTGCATTGATCCTTTTCTGTCTGGCTCGTGGTGTTCGTTGGTTGAAGGAACAGTTGATGGGTTCTGAGATCTTGGAAGAGCGAGGAAGAATGATCCTCGCAGGGCAAGTTGAGACTCATGCAAAGGGAGATGAACTTGAATGGCCATACACGGCAAGTGAAGCCTTGGATGTCTTGATCGAAGAGCTGCAAGATGCTCGTCAAGAAAGAAGCCGCTTCGATACCTTTATTCGTACCCATACCTTCCTAGACAAACTCACAGGCACGGCAAACCGAGTCTTATTCGATAACAAGCTTGAATCGGCTTTGCATGAAAGCGGTGCTCGAGGTGGTGTGTTATTGATACGTATCGACGAATGGGAGCAAGTTCGTGATGTTAATGACAAGCAAATCACTGACGGCTTTATTATCGAAGTTGGCGAAGTATTGTCGAATATTGTTCAACGCTATCCTGATGTCATTTTTTCTCGTTATTACGATGCTGATTTTGCCGTATTTATTCCGCATCAAGGGGCTAAAGATATTGCTACCTTGGCGGCTCAGTGTTTAAGGCAGTTAGATAAACTAACCCCGCCAGAGCCTTTAGATTCTGATAATTGGTGCCATATTGGCGTAACCATGTATACCGAAGGTGAGCGTCACAGTCAGATCATGGATGAAACGGAAACAGCATTAAAGAGTGCTCAGCTGGAGCGTATTAATAACTGGAGCCGTTACCCTAAGCAGAATACAAATGAGTTGGATAGAGGCAGCGTTCGTTGGAGAACATTATTGGATAAAGCGCTGCTTCCTGAAAATTTAGTAATCTTTGCTCAGCGATGTTATCTTATGCCGGAATCTGGTCAAGCTAATGAATTACATAGAGAAATATTCACTAGAATTCAGGATCCTGATAAAGGTTTATTGAAATCGTCTCGATTTATGCCTGCGGTAGAGCAAGTGGGTTATCAAGCTCAAATGGACCTATCGGTTCTAAAGGTGTTGCTGAAATCGCTGAAAGAGTCAACTCAGCCTCTCAACTATTCGGTGAATCTGAATGTTACTCCATTTGCGAATAAACAGCATTTTAAGTGGTTTAGAAGTGAGTTGTTACAGCTCTCTGCTCAGCACCGCTCTCAGCTTGCGTTTGAGTTTCCAGAAGGGCACTTGATTGCCCATCTTGATTATATGAGACCGGTGGCAAAGATGCTGCGAGGTTTAGGGTGTAAAGTGGTGGTTGGCCAAGCTGGACGAACCATTGTTAGCACTCACTATATAAAAGACTTAAAGGTCAATTATATTAAGCTTCATCGAAGCTTAATAAAGAAAATCGATCAAAGGCATGAGAACCAACTGTTTGTCCGAAGCTTAATTGGGGCATGCGGTGACTCTCCAACTCAAGTTATTGCCGTTGGAGTCGAGACTAAACAAGAAAAGAACACCTTGATAGAGTTAGGCATTAACGGCTATCAAGGGAGATATTTCGACGAAGAACAACAAATTATCCCTTTGCCTAATCAAGCTGAAAAGGTCGCGAAAGCGGAATCTGTTGTGAAAGTTGGACGAAGAAATCGATGGCGTAAGAGTAGTAGTTAACAATGAATTTTAAAGCGATTTTAGACAAGATAAAGCCAACGAATAATAAAGGCAGCTCTCAAGTTGTCATGTTAGGCAACGATGCCATTTATATTTCATCGACAGAACAAGAACCTCAAGTAACCAGCACTCCCGTGGTTAATGGGGACTGGGAGAGTGCGCTAAAAAAATCGCTTAGCAGTGAGGCGTTTACCAGTAATAGCCTCCAGCTGATTGTCTGTGCTAACTACTACCAAACCTACCAAATTGATAAACCGGACATTCCAGAGAGTGAATGGTCGGTTGCCTTGCCTTTTTTACTCAAAGATCTTGTCTCTGAAAGAGTGACTGAAATTATCGCGAGTGCAGTCGCGTTACCGACGTCGAATAAGCTGCAAGTGTATGTTCTGCCTAAAAAGCTGTTAGACAAGCTTTTGAATATTGCTAATTCGGTTCAGGTTGAATTAATAGGCGTTGCTCCTGAAGATGAAATCTGGGGTTACAGTGCTGGCGAACTGTCTAATTTCATCCTTTTGCAGCGCAGCGCCAATTCACACTTTAAGCTAGGTGCGTTTGTTGAAAATACTGTTTGCTTTCAAAGAACCATCCGTAGTGTTGTTCCACCTTTAACGGGTGTTGCATCAAGCGCTCTGCAGTTAGATGGTCTTGCTCTAGAACTCCAACGCTCGATTGATTACCTTTCTTCTCAAATTAAAGGTACTCAACTTCATCAGTTGAAAATCTGCTGTGATGAGGAAGATGAGTCTGAGTTACAGGGCGCGTTAAATAACACATTGAGTTCGACAGTTTCTCTACTCGTTGAAGGTGAGCGTGATAATTCAGAGGGCTTGCTGGTTAAGCTCGCGGCTGAAAAAGAGGCTTTTAATGTCAACCTTTACCCTGAACATCTCAAGCCTAAGAAAGAATATTTTACGCTGACCAATGTTGTTGCGAGTTGGGGGCTCGTTTGTGTACTGCTACTTGGTGGTTACTTTGTAATGCAGTATCAAGCTTCTAATCTAGATAAAGCCCTAACAGCTTTGCAACATGACTCGAACCAGCTTAACAAGCAAGTTAACCAATTGAATAGTAAGTTAACTCAGCATAAACCGTCTCCAGAGAAAGTGGCGGCAGTTGCGCGTCTCAAACGTGAGACTCAGGCTAAAAAAGAGGCTTTGAAGGCGGTCGGACAATACGACGATTCACAACAAGTCGGGTATTCTGGCGTCATGAATTCCTTAGCTAAATTAGGCCGAAATGACATCTCTCTTTCGCATATCTACATGACTCACGATACTTTAGATCTTAGTGGCTTTGCTCGTAACGCAAATGTGGTTCCTAACTGGATTGGTCAGTTTAAAAGTGAGCTTAATTTAGTTGGACGTGCTTTTGAAAAACTAAAAATTGGTCGCAATGATCAGGATGTGGTGACGTTTGAGCTAAGTACTCGCAGGGAGAGTAAATAATGCAGCAGTGGAACCAGCTCAGCGATAAGTTTCTTGCATTAAGTCAGAGAGAAAAATGGCTACTTTTCGTGTGTGGTTTTGTTGGCCTATCCATGTTGTTGTTCACCTTGTTGGTTGAGCCTGCGTATCTCGATTTACAGGCTAAAAATGCAAAGACGATGAATCTAACTCAGGCAAACCAGAGACAGCAAGGTGAGTTGCTCGTTCTTCAAGCTAAGTTAAACAAAGACCCAGACAAAGACATTAATCGAGAGTACAAAAAACTGCTGGTGGAGAGCCAAGATCTGTCACTTCAGCTTTCCCAGATTGTCGATGGACTGATCACGCCTTCTCAAATGTCTCAGCTATTGGAGAGTGTTCTTAATGCCGGAAATGGACTTAAGCTCGAATCGCTAGAGTCGTTAAAACCGGAAGCGATTTCGAATAATCAAGAGACCAGTGAATATTCAGGCTACTTTCTTCACCCTGTAAGAATGGAATTAACGGGCAGTTACTTTGATATTTCCGCTTATCTTCAAGCGCTTGAGTCTCTTCCTGTCAGTTATTACTGGCGCACATTTCAGTATTCGGTCGAAGAATATCCTAAAGCTCGACTGGTGTTTGAGGTTTACACACTAGGTACTAGACAGGAGTTTATCGGTGGTTAGAACTCTTTTGTTGTCATTACTTTTTAGTAGCCAAATGGCTTGGGCCGAACAGGATCCTACAGCGCCATTAGGTTGGTTGACGCCACAACAAAAAACAACGTCAGCTAAAAAGGCGCCAACTCGTTATCGCTTACCTTCTCTAGAAAGTATTGTGTGCAAAGGCGATACACCTTGCTATGCCATTATGAATGGTCAGATTCTCGGTCAAGGAGAAACGATCAGAGGGTACCGAGTTAAGAACATAGATCCAGAATACGTCACTCTGCAGAGAAGCTCTAAGCAGTGGAAATTAGAGATGTTCTCTTTAGATGTTAAGAATAATTAAGGTTAGAGTGAAGACATGCGTAAACTTGTAGTAGCAATCCTAGTGTCATCTTTAGTCGGCTGTTCGATGGGGCATCGAGATCCCGTTGAGATCAAAGAGTCTTTAAACGAATCGATTAATGAAGCGAATAGCAAAGCGCTTCGTGATCTTCCTTCGTCGGTACAAGATGACCTGATGCCTCAGCTTAATTCTGATGCCATGTCTCCGGGTATGGAAACCGTTAAGCGTTTTCGTATTCAGGCTAAAGGTGTTGAAGCGAGAACCTTTTTTGCTAGCTTGGTAAAAGGCACTGAATACAGCGCGGCTATTCACCCAGGAGTGTCTGGAAACCTTACTCTTAATTTAACTGACGTGACGTTAGATGAAGTGTTGGCTGTTGCTCAGGATATGTATGGCTACGATATAGAAAAACGTGGCAAAGTTATTCAGATTTACCCTGCAGGTCTGCGCACGGTTACGATCCCGGTTGATTACTTACAAGTGAAGCGTTCAGGTCGCTCATTGACGACCATCACCACAGGCACGATCTCTAACTCAGATTCGAATTCATCGAGCTCTTCAAGCTCAAACTCAAACTCGTCAAATTCATCCAACTCTTCTAACTCATCGAATTCGACATCGAATGGTGGAACAGAGATTGAAACGACTTCTGAAAGTGATTTCTGGCCACAGCTTGAAGCGGCAGTTGCTCACCTCATTGGTTCTGGTGATGGGCAAAGCGTAGTGGTAACCCCGCAAGCCAGTGTGATTACGGTTCGTGCTTACCCTGACGAAATTCGTGAGGTTCGAGAGTTCTTAGGTATTTCTCAGAAGCGTTTGCAACGTCAAGTTATCTTAGAAGCCAAGATCATGGAAGTCACTTTGAGTGATGGTTACCAACAGGGAATTAGCTGGTCGAATTTGTCTAAGTCGATTGGCAGCGGTGGCGTTGTAATTGATCGTCCGGCAAGTACTTTACCGCCGTTAGATGCAATCAGCTCTTTGTTAGGCGGACAAACTAACGTAACGATTTCAGATGGCAGCTTTGAAGCAGTTTTGAGCTTTATGGACACTCAAGGTGACCTTAATGTTCTATCGAGCCCGCGAGTCACGGCGGCAAATAACCAGAAAGCGGTTATTAAAGTGGGTACCGACGAATACTACGTAACAGATTTATCAAGTTCGGTCGGTAGTGGTGATGACGCGAATGTCGCACCTGAGGTTGAATTAACTCCGTTCTTCTCTGGTATCTCTTTAGATGTGACCCCTCAGATAGACGATAAAGGTAGCGTGTTCTTACATGTTCACCCAGCCGTTATTGAAGTAGAGGAAGAAGTGAAAGAGCTCAACCTAGGTTCAACAACTGGCATAGTGCAACTTCCTTTGGCGAAAAGCTCTATTCGTGAATCTGACTCAGTGATTCGTGCCAAAGATGGAGATGTTGTGGTGATTGGTGGGCTAATGAAATCAAATACCAGTGATGTGACCTCAAAAGTCCCATTCCTTGGTGATATCCCAGCACTCGGTCACTTGTTCCGTAATACCAATCAGTTAACGCAAAAAACTGAGCTTGTGATTTTATTGAAACCGACCATTGTAGGCGTTAATACTTGGCAATCTGAGTTGGAGCGTTCTCGAGACCTTTTACAAGAATGGTTCCCTGATGAAGAGTAGCCACTCATCTTCTCCATGTAGATTGGCAGCATCTAACTAAGCTAGGTCACTTATGTATCAAGCTCACTTTGGTTTTGAACAACTGCCATTTACCTTAACGCCGAATACCGATTTATTTTATGGTTTAGTGCCTCATTTCGAAGCGATTCAGACGGTGATCTCGGCGTTAGAAATGGGCGAGGGCGTGATTAAGGTCACCGGAGAGGTTGGTACTGGAAAAACCATGGTTTGTCGGATGTTGGTCAATCACCTACATAACTGTACAGCTCTGATCTACTTACCAAATCCTGTGCTATCAGGGGCAGACTTGCGCCAGGCTGTTGCTACAGAGCTTGGTTTAGCTGTCGATAATGAAGCAACCTTGGTTGATAACATTCAGCACAAGCTTATTGAATTGCACAATTCAGGTTTAAGAGTGGTAGCGATTCTTGATGAGGCTCAAGCTCTATCGGATGAAGCTCTCGAAACATTAAGGTTGTTCGGTAACCTTGAAACTGAAGATAAAAAACTGCTGCAAATTGTTTTATTAGGGCAGCCTGAGTTGGATGCTCGACTAGAGGCTTATCACCTTCGGCAGTTTCGTCAAAGAATCACGTTTAGTTCAACACTGAGGCCGCTGACTCTCGATGAAACGGTGGCGTATATTGATAATCGGATCGCTAAATCTGGCGGTAATCCTGAATTGTTCAGTTTGAATCAAAAAAAGGCGATTTGTCGCTCATCGTTAGGTATTCCAAGATTGATAAATCAACTATGCCATAAGGCTCTTTTGCTCTCGTTCAGTGAAGATAAGAAAAGTATCGACAACCAGCACCTGTTTTCAGCCATGCATGAAACTTACGATGTGTGTAAGCCTAAATTTAAAACGCCAATACTGTGGGGTTGGAATTAATTATGAGCGTCATAAATAACGCCTTGTCTGAATTGGCAAAGAAAAAGTCAGCGACTTCGATTGAAGCGGCAGTGGTGCCTAAAGTGAAAACACGCTCCCCATTGGTTTGGTTAGTGGCAGGTTTCACTCTGAGCTTAGCTATGGGCGGTTGGGCGATATCACAAGGCCCTACCGTTGAACATTCAATCTCAACTCGAGATGCACAAGTTCAGGTCTCTGTCATAGAGAGTTCTGGAGAAATGCAGAATGTTGTTACTCAAACACTCTCATCGCCAACCAAGAAATTAGTGACGCTAGATTTAACGCCCCGTTCAGCAGAAAGTACAGTAGCGGAAAATAACGTTCAAGCTAAGCCAACGACAACGTCGAGTACTTTTAAAGCGAGAACCCCCGACGCTACGCCTAAACCGTTAAGCACGGCTAAGGCGAGTAATGTTGACATTCCAAAGCCGATTTACGTTGCTAGCGTGGCAAAAAAAGATCCGGCTCCTATCTCTAATGAGAAAGAATCCTCTGACAGTTCAGCAAATAGCGAAATGTTGATTGAGCAGGTAGAGCTAACGCCTGAGCAGTTATCAGTGAATGCACAAGGGCGAGCTCAGAAAGCGCTTGATGCGAATGATCTTACTGGTGCTTTGAAAGGTTACACTGAAGCTCTACGCTACACGCCACGAAATGAAGATGTCCGCCAGAAACTTGCGATTCTCTATTTTGGCAAGGGTGATACTCGTAAAGCCTACGAGCTGTTTCAATCTGGCATCAAACTTAATATCAATAGCGAAAAGCTACGGTTGGGTTTATCTAAACTTCTGGTTAAAGCTAACCAAGCAGAAGCGGCTTTAAGCCCGTTAATCCACCTGCCACCAAATCCTACTCAAGATTATTTGGCAATGCGTGCGGCATTGAGTCAAAAATCTCAGCAAGAAGACATCGCGCTCGAGAGTTACCAAAAGTTAGTCGAGGTTGATTCAGATAATGCTCGCTGGTGGCTTGGTCTTGCGATTCAACAAGAGCGTCAACTTGATTTTTCTGCAGCAAAAGAGTCATACCAAGGTGCCTTAACCAGAATTGGAATCTCATCTCAATCGCAAAACTTTGTGCGTGACCGCTTAAAAATAATCAAAGCTTTAGAGGAGAGTGGCGATGCAAATTAGATTAAGAAAAAGGCTAGGTGATTTGCTCGTCGAAGAGGGAATCATCACTGAGGCCCAAGTTGAACAAGCTCTTTCTGCTCAAAAAAGTACCGGTCGTAAGCTAGGTGATGCGCTGATTGAACTTGGTTTCTTATCAGAACAACAGATGTTGAGTTTCTTGTCTCAGCAACTCGCTATTCCTCTGATTGATTTAAGTCGAGCCGTTGTTGATGTTGAAGCGGTGCAGCTTTTACCTGAAGTACATGCCCGTCGCCTTCGTGCATTGGTGATTGGACGCCAAGGCGATACGTTACGTGTCGCCATGAGTGATCCTGCGGATCTGTTTGCTCAGGAATCTTTGCTTGGCCAACTAGGTGACTACGCGCTTGAATTCGTTGTCGCTCAAGAAAGACAATTAGTGGATGGCTTTGATCGCTATTACCGCCGAACCAAAGAAATTGCGTCTTTCGCCGAGCAGCTTCATGCCGAACACCAAGTCAATGACGCCTTTGATTTTGATATTGCAGGTGAAGACAGTGACGAAGTTACGGTCGTTAAGCTGATCAACTCGCTATTTGAAGATGCAATCCAAGTCGGTGCATCTGATATTCATATTGAGCCAGATTCAAACGTATTGCGTCTTCGTCAGCGTATTGATGGCGTGCTGCATGAAACACTGCTGAATGAAGTCAATATTGCCTCTGCACTCGTACTGCGCTTGAAGTTAATGGCAAACCTCGATATCTCAGAGAAGCGTCTTCCTCAAGATGGTCGTTTTAACATTCGAGCCAAAGGTCAGTCTGTTGATATTCGTATGTCGACTATGCCCGTGCAACATGGGGAGTCTGTGGTTATGCGTCTTCTCAACCAATCAGCCGGCCTTCGTAAATTAGAAGCATCAGGAATACCAAGTGATCTGTTGGTTCGACTTCGTCAACAGTTACGCCGCCCACATGGCATGATCTTGGTCACTGGCCCGACGGGTTCAGGTAAAACAACCACCCTTTATGGTGCGCTAAGCGAATTAAACGAGCCGGGCAAAAAGATCATTACCGCGGAAGATCCGGTGGAATACCGCCTTCCTCGTGTGAACCAAGTTCAGGTAAACCCTAAGATCAATCTCGATTTCTCTACTATCCTCAGAACTTTCCTTCGTCAGGATCCCGATATCATCCTTATTGGTGAGATGCGTGACCACGAAACTGTTGAGATTGGTTTGAGAGCCGCACTGACTGGCCACTTAGTCTTAAGTACGCTGCATACCAACGATGCAGTAGACAGCGCACTACGTATGATGGACATGGGGGCTCCCGGTTATCTCGTGGCAAGTGCCGTGAGAGCGGTGGTGGCACAGCGATTAGTTCGTAAAGTGTGTACTGATTGTAAGATTGAGGATGAATTGGATGAACCTCGTAAGCAGTGGTTGAGCGTACGTTTCCCAAATCAAGTGGCTGTGCCATTCATGAAAGGTCGTGGTTGCCAGAACTGTAACCTAACCGGTTATCGAGGGCGTATTGGTGTATTTGAAATGTTGGAGCTAGAGCAAGACATGATGGATGCACTCAGAGCGAATGATGCGGTTGGCTTTGCTCAAACGGCAAGGCGGTCTAAAAACTACAAACCGTTGTTGGCTTCTGCGATGGAGTTAGCTTTGCAAGGTGTCGTGAGCCTCGATGAAATCATGCACCTTGGTGAAGGCGATGCTTCCGGTGCCACTGACCCAATTTATCTGTAGGGGTAGAGTGATATGCCAACGTATCGTTATGTAGGTCGCAGTTCTGATGGCAGCCAGGTTACTGGTCAGTTAGATGCGAATAACGAAGATCTTGCCGCAGAAAGTTTGATGAGTAAGGGGATTATTCCGACTTCAATCAAGCTGGGTAAAAGTGGTGGTTCAGTACTGGATATGGATGTATCGAGTCTGTTTTCACCAAATGTTCCGCTTGAAGTCTTGGTTCTATTTTGTCGACAGTTATACAGCCTAACCAAGGCGGGTGTACCACTATTAAGGTCGATGAAAGGCCTGACTCAAAACTGTGAAAATAAGCAGTTGAAAGCGGCCTTAGAAGACGTGGTTGCTGAGTTAACCAATGGTCGTGGATTATCAGCATCAATGCAGATGCATCCCAAGGTGTTCAGTCCGCTGTTTGTCTCTATGATAGGGGTTGGTGAAAATACTGGTCGTCTAGACCAAGCTTTGCTGCAATTGGCTGGATACTATGAGCAAGAAGTCGAAACTCGCAAACGAATCAAGACTGCAATGCGTTACCCCACTTTTGTTATTGCCTTTATAACCGTTGCTATGTTTGTCTTGAATACACAAGTGATACCTCAGTTCTCTAGCATGTTCGCACGTTTTGGCGTCGACCTACCGCTACCCACTCGTATCTTGATTGGTATGTCGGAATTCTTTGTGAATTACTGGGGCTTAATGCTAGGTGTGATTTTCGGTCTTATCTTCGCTTTTAAGGCTTGGATTAAGACAGATGACGGCCTAGAAAAGTGGGATAGGTTACGCTTAAAAATACCCGTGATTGGTGGGGTAGTGAATCGAGCGCTACTTTCGCGATTTTCTCGTACTTTCGCGTTGATGCTAAAAGCGGGTGTGCCACTTAACCAGTCGCTAGCTTTATCGGCAGAGGCTTTGGATAACCGCTTTCTAGAACTTCGCGTTCAAGCAATGAAATCAGCAATAGAAGCAGGTAGTACGGTTTCATCTACCGCCATTAACAGCAAAATTTTCACACCACTGGTGATACAAATGATTTCTGTAGGTGAAGAGACGGGGCGTATCGATGAGCTGTTGCTGGAAGTGTCCGATTACTATGACCGAGAAGTCGATTATGACTTAAAAACATTAACTGCGCGAATAGAACCCATTTTGTTGGTCATCGTTGCCGGTATGGTGTTAGTGCTAGCATTGGGGATTTTCTTACCAATGTGGAGCATGATGGATGTAATGAAATAGTCATGTTGTCGAAGCCTTTGTTTCAACGAGACGTAAAAAGCTTAAAGTGGGTTCAGCGCTTTATCATTTATGCCGTGGTTCTTTGTCTTATAGGTACTTTCCTTTCGTTCACGAAAAGAATTAATGAAGAAGCGCAGAGAGTTTCATTGATTGCATCAGCAAAGTCGATGCAACTAAAGTTAAACGAATATCATGAATATTGGTTGTTGAATAAGCAACCAAAGTTTGTGCAATTAGATGGTAATGGTATATCGTACGATTTAAGTGGATGGGTGATTCCATCGACAAGTGGTGACAACACTTGTCAAGAGTTACTTAAACTAGCTTCCCCTGAAAAAAAATTTAAAGGCTACACTTTTGAACTAAGGAGGGGAGAATTATTTGATGGAAGTTATGAATGTCGTTATCAATTAGTTAAAAACTCCACTTTAACAATAAATAAGTCAGTAGGATTCTTGGTAAAAGTAAGTTTTAATGAGTAACTGCTTGTATATTGTCATTTTTTTTGACGATAGTGGTTTTTTTGACACAAAAACATTTCATTAATTTTTTTACAAGTTAGAATACGTTTATATTTAACATTTCAAGGGTATTTCCATGAAAAAAGTAACAGGTTTTACGCTCGTTGAGCTAGTTGTTGTCATCGTTGTTTTAGGTTTACTTGCTGTGGCAGCGTTACCTCGATTTATTGATGTAACTGATAATGCAAAAGAAGCAAGTATTGAAGCTGTTGCTGGTGGATATGCTACAGCTGTGCTTTCTGCTCGTGCACAGTGGGAAGGGAACGGTCGTCCGGTAGCTGGAACTCAAGAACGACCACAAGTTGATTATGATGGTCAAGACTTCTGGTTAACGGAGTCCGATGATACTTACCGTGATGGCTACCCTTATGAACTTGAAGATAATAGTACTAACGGTATAGGTACCCCTACTTTTAACCCGGCAAGATGTGTTCGTCTTATGGAAAATCTTCTTCAGAACCCACCATCAGTGGCTGCAACGACTGCTTCTAATGGAGAAAAATATGTGGCGACAGCAGATGTGAATACTGTATGTCGTTATACACAGCAAGAAGGCAAAGAACATTATTTTGAGTACGACGTTACATCTGGTTCGGTAACAGTAACGCTAGACAATTAAGAATATTTTAAATTTAACCAAGTGAGAAAGTAGTATGAAAAAGCAAGGTGGTTTTACCCTAATCGAGTTAGTGGTAGTGATTGTTATTTTAGGTATTCTTGCTGTAACTGCGGCACCACGTTTCCTTAATTTGCAAACCGATGCCCGTGAATCTTCACTGCAAGGTCTAAAGGGTGCAATGGCTGGTGCAGCTGGTATTGTTTACGGTAAAGCCGCAATAAATGGTGTGGAAACTGCGGAGACAAAAACTGTCGTAGATGAGATTGATACTATTTATGGTTACCCAATGGCAAGTGCTACAGGTATTGGTGAAGCTGTAGACGGCCTAAGTTCTGACTGGAGTGTTGTTTCGACAGGTGTAGGTACTGGCAGCTTTATTGCCTATACTTTTAAGGAGCAAAAAGAAAGCTCTTGGTCTGCGACAGAAGGTTGTTTTGTCCGTTACCAGGAAGCGACGAGCTCCGCGATTGCTACTGCAACAGTAATTAATACCAAGTGTTAATATTGTAACTTGAGTAGGCCAGCTAAGCTGGCCTTTTTTTTACTTAAAATGCCTCACCTTCTCCACAGACATTAACTGTTCTCTGCGCTATAATTAATCAATTACTATCAGATGGTTAGTGTGCATCATGCCAGTAAAAACTCCTTTTTTAAATCGACACAATGGCTTTACTCTTATCGAGTTAATCGTGGTAATTATTTTGCTTGCGATTATTGGTGTGGTTGCGACTAGTCGTTATATAGGTCTAAGCAGTGTGTCTGCATATGCCGCGCAAGAGCAAGTGATTGCTACCATTCGTTATGTTCAGCTTGCCCGCATGCAATCAAACAGTGATGCCACTGAAGCAAGACATCAATTACGGATCAACAGCACTGGAGATTGCTTGGGATCTTTAGCAGGTTGTAACCTGATTGATACAGCTAGTTCTGTATCTGAAAAGGCGGATATTGCCGCTACTCGAAGCGATATCAATTACTTCGAAGAGGATGTGCTTTTTACACCTACAGATAAAACTTACACCTTTGACCTTTTTGGTAATCCGTCTGTTACTGAAACCATTACCGTAAGAGATTCTACTGGTGGCAGCTCTTGTGAGGTGCTTATTAACAGTCAAGGCTACGTTTCAGAGGGAAACTGTTCATGAAGCGTCACCTAGGTTTCTCTCTTATCGAAATGATCGTTGCGATCATCATTATGGGAATTGCTTTAGTAGGCTTTACCTCTTATTTGTATCCACAAATGCGTGAATCTGCGGCACCGCACTATCAAACTCGCGCGGTGGCACTTGGCCAGAGCTTAATGAGTCAAATCCTATCAAGGGGGTTTGATCAGTGGAGCGATTTTGATGGCGGCTCTATTCGATGTGGTGAGCTAAGAGTTCCTGCTAATGCATCAAACCCAGATAACAACTGTACAGATGCAGGCTTTCTTGGCTTGGATGCTGGAGAGTTAGTATCGAGCCCTGAGAGCTATAACGATGTTGATGACTTTATTGGTTGCTGGAAGACAGGAACCACTGCTGCTCAGTGTCGTAGTAATGTAGAGCACGATCTTACTGATGTCCTTAACAACTCTAGCGCTGATGAATACAAGAACTTTCGTGCGGAAGTTAGCGTTAGTTATGCGACAAGTTCCGATATTTCAGATACCACTCGTCCCCAAGATTTTAAGATTATCACGATTAATATCTTTGCCAGTCAATATGGGCCTTACACATTGACAGCCTATAAGGGAAATTACTGATGAAGCAAAAAGGCTTTACCCTTATAGAGATGATCGTAACCATCGTCGTCGCAATGTTTTTGTTCCTTGGTATAGCGGGATTTGTGCAATTTGGCATGAAGGGTTATGCCGACTCGATTGATCGCCAACGCTTACAAACACAAGCTCAGTTTGTTTTAGAAAAGATGTCACGTGAAATTAAACATGCTGTTCCCAACAGCTTTGATGTGCCGATAAGTATCGCTATGCAGAGGTGTCTGTCTTTCTATCCAATTAAATACTCGGGTTTTTATAGTTATGACCCTGTATTGATTGGTGGAGCGCGCACTGTAGATTTTCTTATTGGACAGGATAATCCAGTTCTTGGCGAAAATGATTTTATGGTGGTGAACCCTACTCGTCAGTCTGATCTTACGGATAATACCTCAGGTCAAAGAATATCGGTCAATGCAACAGAAGTTGTTCCTGACCCAGATAATGACCATCAATTTTCTAGAACTGACTCAGAAGTCAGCTTAGATAGTGAATCCATTGCTAACCGCCACTTTATTTATGATGTGAATAACGTAATCATTTATTGCTTAAATACAGGAATAAGTGAAACCGGTGGGTTTATTACTCGTAACGGAGAAACAGTCGCTGCGAACATTGATGCTGCTGAGAGCGAGTTTAGGTACCTAGAGCCATCTCTACATCGAGGTGGGCTAGTTCATATAAAGTTACGTTTTTCACAAAATGGTGAAGTGAGTGACTACATACATGATGTGCAGGTGCAAAATGTCCCGTAAGCAGAAGCAGCAAGGAAACGTACTTATCGTCGCAATATTTACTTTGGTAGTTATGGGCTTTCTTGCGACATCATTGAACCGTGTCCGTTGGGCAAGTAGTGATGCTCTAACCCAAGAGTTTTTGGGCTCTCAAGCGTGGTTACTTGCAAATTCCGCTAATGAGTGGGCTTTAACTCAGATTTATCCGGTGGGAAGCTCTGCTGTATCAGATGCATGCAGTGTCGTTAATGTAGTTCCAAGTATTGATGTGGCTAATGACAACTGTGCTCTAGAAGCAGTGCAATGCACGTCTATTGGAGAGCTAAATCTCGATGGTGAAGATCGCCGATTTTTTAAAATAGAAGCTACTGCAGCATGTGGCAATGACAATATTAAAGTAACCCGACGCCAAGAAGTATGGGTGAGGGAGTAGTGATGAAAGATTTCGTTGTTTTTTTTAGAGTATTTAAAAGTAATGCTCGTTGTTATTTCAATTTTTTGAAGCTAAGTGTATTCATTATTGCGTTGTGTCACGCATCTTTCGTTTCAGCTGATGATGACTTTTCACCTCAACAGTGTAGTAACCTCAAAAGGAAAGATGGCTTTTCTATTGCATTCACTGTCCCTGCCCCAACTCCGGTAACGATTACGTTTACATCAAATAACTCAGTGGTTGAGCTGTGGTCAAGTGTTAGTGGTAGTAATGCCAAGATAATCGACTCAGATGTAAATCCAGGAGAACGTGTTCTTCTAATTTACGATCCTACATCGGATAATGGCAAGCAAGGTAGACTCATTTACAAGCTTGATACTGGTTCAGGGTATATACAGCAACAACCACCAGTAGCTATGTCGATTAGTGGTGGGAATGGGACTTTACTGGTATCGGGCGATACCGTGGTCGTTGAATGTGCTGAAGGGGAAAAAGAGCCGGATCCTGTCCCCGACTTGAAAGATGTTAACTACGAGTTTGGTGTTATCGAGGGGTCCAATTGTACTGGTGGTTGTGATTTAGTATTTAAAAACCGATATTCCGACCCTATTGTATTTTTAATGTCTACGATTGATTCCGATAAAATTAACGCTAGTGCGCCAACAAAAGCAAGTGTAGGGAGTATTAGTTTAGATAGGAGACAAGCAACAATAATTAGTGAATCTCCACCCGGCACAGGAAATACCGACCGAATGTACCCTATTTATTATTTTGTTACTGAGCCCGGAAAACTTGAGTTTTTAGATAGTAATGGGGATGTCGTATATGGTCAAGCTGGTACAGTTAGCACTACTAAGTCTCAATGCAAGGGAAAAGCTTGTGGCGGTGGTAATGATTATTGGGAGACGGTTAATCTTAATTCAAGTATCCCGAGTATGATTGAGCCTGTCATAATGGCTCAAGTGCAAGGGAAAGATTCTGAATGGGCGACAACGGCAATTTCTGGGTTATCTAGCAATGGTTTCAAGTTAGCATTAGAGACAGGTCGGCAAGGGCATGCGACTATAGAGAAAAAAGTTGCTTATCTTGCTATTGATGCATTCTATGGTACAGACAAAGATGGGGCTACTAATCTGGTGTTCGATCAAGCGGGGGAGTTTAATCAAACAAATAATCCTGGTTATTCGAGTTCTATTGCATGGTCTTGTGATAAAAATGAAATTTCTCTAAATCACCCTCAACAATTCGAAAAGTTTGGTGTTATTGCGAACAAGCAAACTCGTAGTGGTGGGGATGGAGGTTGGCTTCGTTATTGTAAGCAGACTAATAATAAATTTACATTCGCGTTTGATGAGGATACTAGTAGCCTAGGTGATCGTAAGCATCGAGCGATGGAGCAGGTTGGCTATTTTGCTTTTGAAAATAAACAACTAGAGTTTGATGTGTGTGAATATTTTCCGACTTCTGTTCAAACCAATAGCTATTACCAAGATAAACCGCACGCAAGTAAAATATCTTTCTCTGGAGACCGAATAAAACTATTCTTAGACAGCAAGTACGATCTGTCTTTCAATGAAATAGCATCATCATCTTTATCTAGTGGCTGCGTTTATGGTGAAGGAGGAGTCGCTGAGGATTGTGGTTTTGATGCAACTCTAAGTTATAACGATCCTAGCTCTGGCTTTTATTACCCTCCAACATTACCTGACTTTAAGTATGGTAGTGCCGTTGCTGATTGTACTGCCCATGATTGTAATGGGATCGTAACTCCTGGACAGTTTGAACGCATCAAAATTTCAGGTGATAGAGGAGAACTAACACTCAGTCCAGGGGAATATTGGGTTAGGTCTTTAGTTCTTTCTGGAAATAGCGCAAAGATAAATATAAAGGGAAAGGTGGTTATCCACTATGAGAGTATAGATATCTCCAAGGATTTTATTCAAATAAATGCCAATGGGAATTATGAGAATCTTATTTTCGTAGGTCATCAGTCAGGAGGAGGGCGAACACCAGATTGGTTGATTAATAATCATGATATTACAGTTAATGCAAGTGTTTATATTGATTCAACTGGCTTTGGTTCCAATGGCGTTGTGTTACAAGGTACTAGGACAAATTTAACAGGTGCGCTTGCTGTACAACAGATCTTGGTGACTAACCATGATAATAATATATACGCTAAAGTTCTGGACGGTTGCACGACACCAGAACCTAGCGATTCGATAAAATATATAGTTATTGACCCTAATAACTACCATTTAACTTGCGATGATACTGCTCAAGTTTACGTAACACCTTATGATGATAACGATCAGCCAATGGATGATGTGGATGGAGAATCCGTATCAATAAGCGCACAGGGAGTCACTTTTAGTAATGGTTCATTTGACAGTCAGAACAAGCGATTTGTTTTTGATATCGATAGTCGAGATGGTAATCAATATGGCGCTATTCCTGTAACGGCTAATGTAGTTGGAACCGCGATTGAAGATACTAGCGACCTTATCTTTGTGCCACTAAAATTTGAGATCAATAACGAAGAGTATATCGAATTGATAGCGGGTCAACAGAAAGGTTCAATCCCGATTAAGGCACTGGCGTGTGATAGTACGGGCAAGCCTATTTCATTGGGCTACTCTGTCGATTTGGATGAGACGAATATCACTCAAACTCAATTCATCCCTAACTCGGGAGATAGCACACCTTTAGATCTTGATGTCTCAGTAACCAATGGTGAAGGGAGTATTAGTATTAAATTCGATGAATCTGGAATGTTTGAAGGTGATCTAAAGGCTCCTATTTCATGCGATGATTTCCCTAACGCAGAAGACTGTCCAGAGAACACAATCAAAGAAGTGGTTGGGAAGGTTAAGTTTAAAGCTAGACCTTGGAAAATTGCGATTTGTGATGTTAAAGAAACATCAGCGCCTTCTAATTTAAATCCTGCTTCGACGAGCAGAGATACTGGTTTTATGGCTTCAGGAGATGAGTTTTCGATAACTTATCGCCCTATCACGTATGCTGAAGTCAACATAGGTGCTGATGAATGCCAATTACCTATTACGACAAATTATGCTTTGGATAATGGGCCTTTACCGATTACTCGACAGGTTATTTATCCGGTTGGTAACGCTAATGCTGGGGATCTGGTCCTTTCCCAGGTTTCTCCATCATTTCTGCCGAGTGATTCTGGTGGCGTGAAAGAGTTCAATGATAACTCATGGAACGAAGTTGGAAGCTTTGAAGTTAAGACTTATGAAGTCAACGATGGAAGTAACACGGCTAATCCCACTTACTTGGGTATGACGTTAGACTCAGATTCTCAACTTATAGGGCGATTCTATCCTAAATATTTTTCTCTTTATGACCAAGCCTGGGTTGAGCCGAATTCACAAAGTTATATCTATATGAATCAAAATTTTGATTCAGTTAGCTTTGAAGTGGAAGCTCTTAACTCTAAGAAGCAGACTGTTATCAATTATGCCAACGTTAACTACAGCTCAAATTTACGTGCGAAATTCAATTTGATGGAGTCGGGTTTATATACAAGTCGCTTTGTGTCTCCTGACTTCGGGAATGGTTCTTGGACTGCACAAATAGGCAGTTTAGGAGAGTTTTCTCACTCGCCGAAAAATAATAGTATATGTGGTGATAATTCGAGTCTCTGTTGGATAAAACAGAGTGCAGCGAACAATTATGAAGATGGACCTTTTAATTTCAACGGAAGTCTTGTTGATAATGTATTAACAACGCCTACAGATATTTCTATTGTCGCAGGTGTTGGTAATGTTGATCCGGTAGAATTCGTTGAAGGTGGTCAAAAGTTAACAATACAACCCGATATTCGCTTTGGTCGAATAGATTTAGATGATGTTGGTGGTAATTCCGGGACAGCAATTACTATTCCATTAAGAACTGAATACTGGAATGGTAGCCGTTTTGTTGTAAATGACGTTGATAGCACAACAAATGTTGCTGCTTCTTCGAGCGCTAGCTATGTAATTTGGTCAGAAGGCGGCAGTGTCACCACGACAGTAACACTCGCTAATGGCGGCCAAGTTTCTGATGGGGAGTCTAGAGACTTGACTGCTTCTCAAAACCCTGGCGTAAATACCCGTGAACAAGTGCAGTTGTGGCAAAGTATGGATGATACGCCATGGCTCAGATACGATTGGGGTAGCGATAAAGTCTCGGATGTGAATGGAGAGCAGGATCCATCCACCGTTGTCACATTCGGCATCTACCGCGGTAACGATCGAGTGATCTATCGAGGTGAAAGTGGTTTAACAGGTCAGTAAAAATATAATTTTTGCCCCTTAAGTTAGGAATCTGTAAGAAATTGCGGGTTTCAGTCCATGTTTATACTTCAATGCCTTGCCGTGACAGCAAGGCATTGGTACATTTAGTGCAATTTTTGTCTTCTAATTCTTGCAGGATGAGCGAAGAATATGTTTAAAAAACTTCGTGGCATGTTTTCAAACGACCTATCGATTGATTTAGGTACAGCCAATACCCTTATATATGTAAAAGGCCAAGGCATTGTTCTTGATGAGCCTTCCGTTGTCGCTATTCGCCAAGATCGTACGGGGTCAGCAAAGAGTGTAGCTGCTGTTGGTCACGCTGCTAAGCAAATGCTTGGTCGTACGCCTGGTAACATTTCAGCGATCCGTCCAATGAAAGACGGTGTAATTGCTGACTTTTACGTAACCGAAAAAATGCTTCAGCACTTTATTAAGCAAGTGCATGACAACAGTGTGCTTAAACCAAGCCCTCGTGTTTTGGTTTGTGTACCTTGTGGTTCAACTCAGGTTGAGCGTCGTGCTATCCGTGAATCAGCGCTAGGTGCTGGTGCTCGTGAGGTTTACCTAATCGATGAGCCTATGGCTGCTGCGATTGGTGCTGGCCTACGTGTATCTGAGCCAACAGGTTCAATGGTTGTTGATATCGGTGGTGGTACGACTGAAGTTGCGGTTATCTCACTAAACGGTGTGGTTTACTCGTCTTCTGTACGTATCGGTGGTGACCGTTTTGATGAAGCGATCATCAACTACGTTCGTCGTAACTACGGCAGCTTGATCGGTGAAGCGACAGCAGAGAAGATTAAACACGAAATCGGTTCAGCTTACCCTGGCGATGAAGTCGATGAGATCGAAGTACGTGGTCGTAACCTTGCTGAAGGTGTACCTCGTAGCTTTAGCCTGAACTCAAACGAAATTCTTGAAGCACTTCAAGAGCCGCTATCTGGCATCGTATCTGCAGTGATGGTTGCACTAGAACAGTGTCCGCCAGAGCTTGCTTCTGATATCTCAGAAAACGGTATGGTACTGACAGGTGGTGGTGCACTGCTTAAAGACCTTGATCGTCTGCTTACTGAAGAAACGGGTATCCCTGTTGTTGTGGCAGAAGAGCCATTAACGTGTGTTGCTCTAGGTGGCGGTAAAGCCCTAGAGATGATCGACATGCACGGCGGCGACCTGTTCAGCGAAGAATAATATCTAGTGTTAGGCTCTTTTCTTATCTAGTTTTATGTAAAGAGCCTAGGACCTTGTCTATAGGATCAAATGTAGCTCTAGGACCAAATATAGAATGAAGCCAATTTTTGGTAGAGGTCCCTCTCTACAATTGCGCCTGTTTTTTGCTGTAATTTTATCAGCCAGCCTTATGCTGGCTGATAGTCGTTTAGATGCTTTCTCAAATGTCCGCTATCTATTGAACAGCATGGTTGCACCTATTCAATATGCAGCCAACTTACCTCGTACTATGTTCGATGGTGTCTACGATCGTTTTAGTACTCGTAAAGGCCTTATCGAATCCAACCATAATATTAAACGAGAAGTCTTGCGTCTGAAGAGCGAGCTGATTCTGCTTGAGCAATACCAAGAAGAAAACAAGCGCCTCCGTAAGCTGTTAGGATCTCCATTTATCCGTGATGAAAAGAAAGTCGTCACTGAAGTTATGGCGGTAGACACTTCACCATATCGTCATCAAGTTGTGATCGACAAAGGTCAGATTGATGGGGTGTATGAAGGTCAACCGGTGATCAACGAAAAAGGCATTGTCGGCCAAGTGACTTTTGTTGCTGCTCACAATAGTCGTGTCCTGTTACTGACTGACGCAAACAATGCGATTCCCGTACAAGTTATTCGCAACGATATTCGAGTGATCGCTTCGGGCAATGGCATGATTGATGAGATCCAGCTAGAGCACATTCCAACCAGTACCGATATACAAGAAGAAGATCTATTGGTGACATCTGGACTCGGTGGAGTATATCCAGAAGGTTATCCAGTTGCCTACGTTACTGCCGTTGATTACGACCCGAAACGTGAGTTTGCCGTTATCAAAGCGGAGCCTGTGGTTGAGTTCGATAAGCTCAGATACTTGCTGCTAGTATGGCCTGATGAAAACAAACAGATGCAAGCGGATCAATCCAGCATAGAACAAGCATTGTTAGAGGGCGAAGATGGCCAATAGCGTTTTAAGAAGCAAGGTAGTCATTGGCTGCTCATTTTTAGTAGCCCTTATTCTGCAAACGATTCCTTGGCCTGGTAGTTTGGATCTATTTAGACCATCTTGGCTGCTACTGGTTACCTGTTACTGGGTTTTGGCTCTACCTCACCGTGTTAACGTGGGTAGCGCTTTGATTCTTGGCTTATTGTGGGATCTATTAATAGGCTCGACGTTAGGTATTAGAGGCATGATGATGGCAATCGTTATGTACATTATTGCGATGAATTTCCTAGTCATTCGTAACATGGCGCTATGGCAACAAGCGATGATTATTGCTGCGTTAACGGTATTGTTTGAGGTGTTGATCTTCTTTGGTGAATATTTGATCCAAGATGTCGTTTTCAATCCATTATCGTTATGGAGCGCATTGATAAACTGTATACTTTGGCCTTGGATGTTTCTATTAATGAGACGCGTACGTCGTCATTGGCATGTAAGGTAGAGTGACAATGGAAAAGAAGCATTTAGTTTTGGCATCCGGTTCACCACGCCGCAAAGAACTGCTATCTCAACTTGGTTATGAGTTTTCTGTCCTTGTAACTGATGTTGAAGAGTGTAAACACGCCCAAGAAACCGCCGAAGAGTACGTTAAGCGACTATCTTTAGATAAAGCCTTAGCTGCGTTGTCTTTATTGAAAGATAACCCTTCTGAAAAGCAGCATGTCGTTCCTAGTTCTGATAATGTAGTTTCTAGTGTTGATAATGTAGCGGTTGGCTCTGGCATCGTAGCTCTTGACTCTGATGCTATTTCTCTTGATTCTGAAACAGTCGTTCTTGGTTCTGACACAGTCGTCGTAAGCCAAGGGCAAGTGCTCGAGAAACCTACCGATTTTGCCGACTCTAAGCGCATGCTTACTCAGTTAGCAAACGAGCGTCACCAAGTGATGACGGCGGTTTCTGTGGTTTCAGAAGAAAAACAAAGAACAGAAATCATTATTACCGACGTATGGTTTAAACCCCTCAGTGAACAAGAAATAAAACAATATTGGCAAACAGGGGAGCCATGCGATAAAGCCGGTAGCTATGGGATTCAAGGTTTGGGTGGGCGCTTTGTTACCCGAATCGAAGGTAGTTATTACGCCGTTGTCGGCTTGCCTTTATATGAAACGGACCAGCTACTGCAAGAATTCTTATAATTACTAATCTGAGGTGCACCATGAGTGCTGAATTGTTGCTGAACGTGACCCCGAGTGAAACTCGCGTGGCCATGATTGAAGGGGGGGCTCTTCAAGAGATCCATGTCGAACGAGATGCTCGACGCGGTATCGTAGGAAATATTTACAAAGGACGTGTAAGCCGTGTTCTTCCGGGAATGCAGGCGGCTTTTGTGGATATAGGCCTTGAGAAAGCAGCTTTTCTACACGCCTCTGATATTGTTCCACACACTGAATGTGTTGCTGAAAACGAAAAGAAGCAATTTCAGGTTCGTGACATCTCTGAGCTTGTTCGCCAAGGACAAGACATTGTGGTTCAAGTCGTCAAAGATCCTCTTGGTACCAAAGGTGCCCGCTTAACGACTGATATTACTTTACCGTCTCGTTATTTGGTCTTTATGCCGGGCGCAAGCCATGTTGGCGTATCTCAACGTATCGACAGTGAGTCTGAACGTAACCGCCTTAAAAAAGTGGTGTCTCGTTACTGTGACGAACACGGTGGCTTTATTATCCGTACTGCAGCTGAAGGCGCAGACTCGAATGAGTTGGCACAAGATGCGGCATTCTTGAAGCGATTATGGCTCAAAGTGTTAGAGCGCCGTGGTAAACATAAAGCTCGTACTCGTCTATACGGTGAACTTTGCCTAAGCCAGCGTATCTTACGTGACTTTGTGGGTACTGAGTTGAGCCGAATCCAGGTCGATTCGCGTTTAGAATATGAAAACCTAAAAGAATTTACTTCTGAGTACGTGCCAGAGCTGACTGAAAAGCTTGAGTTGTATGAAGGCGACAAGCCTATCTTTGATATGTACGATACCGAGAACGAAGTTCAACGCTCTTTGGATCGTAAAGTCGAATTGAAGTCTGGTGGGTATCTGATTATCGACCAAACGGAAGCGATGACGACCGTCGACATCAACACCGGTGCCTTTGTCGGTCGTCGTAATCTAGAAGAGACGATTTTCAACACCAACGTAGAAGCGACGCAAGCCATTGCTCGTCAGCTGCGTTTGCGTAACTTAGGTGGCATCATCATTATCGACTTTATCGATATGCTGTCTGAGGAACATCGTAAGCGAGTACTAACTTCTTTAGAGGCGGCACTAGACAAAGATCGTGTGAAAACCAATATCAATGGCTTCACACAGCTTGGCTTGGTTGAGATGACGCGTAAACGTACTCGTGAAAGTATTGAGCATATTCTGTGTTCGAGTTGTCCTGCCTGTGAAGGGCGTGGCAGTGTGAAGACAGTTGAAACCGTTTGTTATGAAATCCTTCGAGAGATCACACGAGTGAATCGTGCGTATGACGCTGATAAGTTTGTGGTCTATGCGGCAGCTGCCGTTGCCGAGGCGCTAGAGGGCGATGAGTCACATGCGCTTGCGGAGCTTGAGGTGTTTATTGGTAAACAAGTTAAAATCCAAGCTGAGCCTCTGTACATACAAGAGCAGTTTGATGTTGTTATGATGTAATGGATATTTTGTGAGTTCAAGCGTTACTCTGATTCTTCGTGCATGTCTATGGTTAGTGGTTACTCTCTTAGTAACGCTAGCCATTGCTGTTACTACACTGCGTGTAGCCTTACCCAATTTAAATAAGTATCAATCTGAAATTGAGCTTTGGGTAAACCAACATTCCGGTTTTGAGTTTTCTATTCAAGATGTGGGCGGTTTTTGGCGCAACACTCACCCTTCTATTGCTCTACAAGGCGTTAAAGCCAGCCTCCCAAATGCAGAAGATGTGACCTTCTCTGTTGAGCGTGTTGAAGTCGAGTTTGACTTGATTCAATCGCTCGTTCAGATGCGTCCAGTTGTGGCCGATCTGGTCATGAATCAAATGTATCTTGATATTCGCTCAATTGATCTGTTTGCTGGAAACGGTACAGACGAACCTAAAGATCCCGGTTCTTCGAAGCGTGTGATGAAAGAGCTGGATAATTTACTATTGAAAACTTTGGTGGATGTGACCGCTAAAGACTCTTCACTTCTCTATCGCTCAGTCTCGGGCGAAGATCGTCAGCTCGATATCGACATTTTAAAATGGCAAAACACAGATAAACATCACCTTGCTGAAGGGGTTGTTAGCATTAAAGACGCCAATCTTAACTCGTTGTCAGTAAGTGCTAACTTTATCGATGGTGGCTCATTAACCGATGTAACCGGTGAGTTCTATGTGAGTGCAGATAACATCTCGGTTAAACCATGGCTAACCCGTTACATGCAGGCTGAGTCTGGTGTTGAAACAGGTACAGTGAGTTTGAATAGCTGGCTGACCTTGAGAAACAGCAAACCAGTGAGTGCGTATGTTGAGGTGTTACCTTCTGAATTGACTTGGAACGAAGATGGCCAACATGATCTGATGCTTGAGTCAGGGGTGTTTAAGTTGTCTCCAATTGATGATGGATGGCAAGTGAATGGTCACTCACTTAATCTTAGAACGGATGATAGGCCTTGGCCTGAGTTAGATGTTGCCTTCAAGTGGAATAGCGGCCCTTGGGAGCTCAATGTTTCTGAACTCGATGTAGAAACTATTACCCCGTTAATCAAGTTGCTGCCTGATTCTGCGCAATCAACCAAAATGATCAATTCGTTGAAGCCTGGTGGCTCCGTTTCTGATATTCGGGTCTCAATGGATTCTGGCATCGAAAGCTTACGTTATTCAGCGAATTTTTCTGATCTCGCCATTGAGCAATGGGAGTTGGTTCCGGGCTTTAGCCAAGTTTCAGGCAGTGTGTTTGGCTCTGCATCTGAAGCGAAAGCCAGTCTGCATGTGATTGATGATGTGTTTCCTTATGGTGATGTCTTTCAAGCGCCTTTGAATATCAAACAAGGTCAAGTTGATATTGTTTGGCAGCAAGATGAAAACGGTTGGAAGCTTTGGTCAGATAAAATCACAGCAGCCACGCCAGATTTACAAGTCCTAGGCGCATTTCGCTTGGACTTTCCAAAGGATGCTAGCCCATTCTTATCGTTCTACGGCGAAGCTGATGCTTACAATGTCGGCGAGACATGGCGTTACTTACCTACATTGGCACTTGGACAAGATCTTACCGACTACCTTTCTACTGCGATTCAAGCGGGTAAAGCGGATACCGTAAAACTGTTGTGGCATGGCGATTTGTCTCAGTATCCATACACCAACCACGATGGTATTTTCCAAGTTTGGGTTGGCTTAGAGGACGCTAAGTTCAGTTTTGATACTGCCTGGCCATTGATTACCGATCTTCAACTTGATCTGTTGTTTGAAAATGATGCGATGCATCTGGATTCTCGCTCCGCTCAACTGATGGATGTGACAGCCGACCGAATCACAGGACGCATTCCTTATTTAGGGGAAGGCGGCCATATTGAAATTGAAGCTAAAGCGACGGCGTCAGGTAATGCGGTTCGTGATTACATGACGGCTTCACCATTGGTTGATTCTGTGGGTGCCGCCCTAACGGCGCTGCAAGTGAGTGGTGATGTATCGTCTGAATTCCAACTTAATATTCCTTTTGATTCCGAAAAAGAGCCAAGAGCGTGGGGTTATGCTGATCTCAAAGATAACCATGTAGAGATTGAAGCGCCGCCAATGGTGCTTGAAAACACCACTGGGCGCATTGAATTTGATAATGATGTGATTACGGCCAACGGTCTCGCTGCCGATTTATTAAAGCAAGGTATTTCCGTTGACTTTAAAGGGCTCAATGATGGGCCTGGATATGCCGTTGATATCGATGTATTGGGCGATTGGGACGTTAAGCCTCTAGAGCCTTATGTTGGTGAGCAGTGGTTGAGCGGCTTGTCAGGTCATGCGCAATGGCAAAGCCAGATCGATATTCAACTTAATGACATCGGGTTTACTTACCAATTAGATTTACAGTCAGATCTTAAATACTTGGCGAGTGATTACCCGTATCCATTGGCGAAAAAATCACTAGAAAGTGGTTCTGCAAGGCTTCAAGCCTCGGGCAACCAAGAGTCGATTACCGCGCGTCTGCAACTGCCGAATACTAAATACCAAGCTGAGATTGATATTACCGGCGATGTTCCTGAGTTAACGGCGACCAACTTAGTGCTGGGTCGTGGTGGCTATAAAATTAGCCCTGTCGTTGGGCATCATGCGTTGATTCGTACGGATAAATTCAATGCTGATGATTGGTTATCAGTGGTGATGGAGCCAGTGCAACCGTCAGATGCAATACTTAGCCAGATGAATACGCCAACCATTCCAGCGCCAAGCCGTATTACCTTTGAGAGTAAAGAGCTGATCTTAGGCGGTATTTCTTGGAATGATGTCGATTTTAGTGCCCGAAAGAACAAACAAGCGTGGCAAATGGAAGTGTCTAGCCAAGAGATCGAAGGAGATATTAATTATCTGCCTCCTTACGACTTAACCGTTTCTCTGGATCGCCTGCATCTGTTTGTTCCTGAATGGAGCGATAAGAAAAACCAAGAGCAACTACTGCAACGTAAAGAACAAGAAGCACCATTGATCTCTAAGCTAGATAGAGAGATCTATGATGCGATGCCTAACCTGAAGTTAACGCTGAACGATTTTTGGTTACAAGGCTATAAGGTCGGTACTGTCGATGTTGAGTTGACTAGACAAGACGATCGGCTTGAATGGAACAAGATTCAAGTTCGTAGCGGGAGCAATAAAGCCGATGTGAGTGGCTGGTGGGCACTGAATGGTGACAAGAGTCATTCATCGCTAACCGTTGATATTGAAGGTGAAAACAATAGCGAGCTCATGGAGCGTTTCGGCATTACATCCGGAATTCAAAAAGCGCCATTCGAGTTAGAAGGCCAACTGAATTGGGATGGTTCGCCTTGGGGGATCAAAATGGATACCCTTGATGGCAACGTTAAAACCAAGTTTGGTAAAGGTATCATCTCGGATGTCAGTGGCGCGGCTCGATTGTTGGGGTTGTTTAGCTTAGATTCGATTATCCGTAAGATGCAGCTCGATTTCTCGGATGTATTTGATAAAGGCATGGCATTCAATAGCATCACAGGAACCGGCAAGATTCAAAATGGTATCTTCCTGACGAACGATCTGAACATGGATGCGGTCGCAGGTGAGATGAAAATCAAAGGAATCGCTAACCTCAACACGCGCTTGGTCGATGCTGAGGTGAACTTTACCCCTGATATTACCTCGGGTATTCCAGTATTAACGGCCTTTGCGGTAACGCCTCAAACGGCGTTGTATGTATTGGCGGTGACTACGGTTATATCGCCGGTGGTTGAAGTCTTTACTCAAGTGAATTACTCGGTAAAAGGCCCATTGGATTCACCTACGGTAAGTGAGCTTTCTCGTAGTTCTGGCGAGTTCCAGCTACCCGAAAAATTGAGAAAATTAGCTGAGTAGTTGATAACAAGCCCGTCGGTTAATATACGGTCAAATGCCGATTTCTGAATCATAATGAATAGAGGAGCGAGACACATGGATAGTGTTGGGTTGATTCAAATGACATCTGGCCCTAACCCTGAATTGAACCTTGCTTACCTTGCTCAAGAAGTAGCAAAGTGCAAAGCGTTGGGGGCTAAGTGGGTTGTGTGTCCTGAAAACGCGTTAGTTTTTGGCAGTAAAGCCGACTATCACCAGTATGCTGAGCCTCTAAATGATGGCCCACTACAAAAGAAATTATTTGAGTTAGCCAAGCTTCACCGAATGTGGATCGTTGTCGGTAGTATGCCGATAAGCACAGCTGAAGGCGTGACCACTACAACCCTAGTGATTGATGACTTTGGATGCCTAGTTGCTCATTACGATAAGCTACACATGTTTGATGTGGATGTCGCCGATGCGCACAAGTGCTATCGAGAGTCGGATATTTTCACGCCGGGTGAGCGAGTTGTGACGACGGAAACGCCTTTTGGTCGCTTAGGTTTGAGTATTTGTTATGATGTGCGCTTTCCTCACTTGTATTCAGAGTTACGCAAGCAAGGTGCACAAATCATAGTGGTACCAGCAGCGTTTACTGCGGTAACGGGTCAAGCGCATTGGGAAGCATTATTAAGATGCCGCGCGATCGAAACACAATCGTGGATTGTCGCGGTGGGGCAAGGGGGAAAACACCTTTGTCAAAGAGAAACATGGGGACACTCAATGGTGGTTGATCCATGGGGACGAGTGGTCGCACAGCTAGACCAAGATCCTAAAAGTATGGTGGTTGAGATAGACACATCCAGTTGCGAATCAATCAGGCAAAATATGCCAATCGCGCAACACACTCGATTTACCAATCAATTTTAATTACAAACAAGAGCCATTTATGAGCATTAATCAAATTGAAGAAGCGCTACTGAACCCAACAGGGCTGACGGAGCAAAATATCGCAGATACATTGGCGAGCATTGCTACCCGCCAAATTGATTATGCTGATATTTATTTTCAGTCAAGCTGGCACGAGTCATTAGTGCTAGAAGACAGCATTATTAAAGACGGCTCTTTCAATATCGATTGTGGTCTTGGTGTACGAGCAGTCTCTGGTGAAAAAACCGGTTTTGCTTACTCTGACCAAATCCAATTGGATGGCCTTAAACAGAGTGCAATCGCGGCTCGCGGTATCGCTAAACAAGGCCAAAACGGCAAGGTACAAGCTTTCAAGCGCAACTCTAACCAAGCTTACTATGACGCGGTAAACCCGCTAGCAAGCTGGGAAAAGCAGCAAAAGACAGAATTGCTTAAAGCGCTTGATGCTTACATTCGTACTAAAGAGCCGATGGTAACTGAAGTATCGGTAAGCTTAAGTGGTGTACATGAGCAGATGCTGGTTGCGGCAACTGATGGTACTTTCGCTGGTGATATTCGCCCGCTGGTTCGCTTGTCTATTAGCGTACTTGCTCAGAAAGGCGATCGTCGTGAACGTGGCAGTGCTGGTGGCGGTGGTCGTTTTGGTTACGACTTCTTCTTAAGTGATGCTAATGGTTCTCAGGTTGCTTACCAATTTGCTGATGAAGCAATCCGCCAAGCGTTAGTTAACCTTGAAGCGGTTGCTGCACCTGCTGGTGCAATGCCTGTCGTTCTTGGTTCGGGTTGGCCGGGCGTTCTTCTGCATGAAGCGGTAGGCCACGGTTTAGAAGGTGACTTCAACCGTAAAGAGTCTTCAGTATTTTCTGGCAAAGTGGGCGAGCAAGTCACATCAAGCCTATGTACGATTGTTGATGACGGTACATTAACGGATCTACGTGGTTCATTGAACGTCGATGATGAAGGCGTTAATGGTCAGTACAACACGCTAATCGAAAACGGCATCCTAAAAGGTTACATGCAAGATAAGCTTAATGCTCGTCTAATGGGTGTAGCGCCTACAGGTAATGGTCGTCGTGAGTCTTATGCACACCTTCCTATGCCGCGCATGACCAACACTTACATGCTGCCAGGTGAGCATACTCCTGAAGAGATTATCTCGACGGTTGAAAGAGGCATCTACGCGCCGAACTTTGGTGGCGGTCAGGTGGATATTACTTCTGGTAAGTTTGTGTTCTCCGCTTCTGAAGCGTACATGATTGAAAACGGTAAGATCACTCACCCAGTGAAAGGTGCAACGCTAATCGGTTCGGGTATCGAAGCGATGCAGCAAGTGTCTATGGTGGGTAACGACCTTAGCCTTGACCGTGGTGTTGGTGTGTGTGGTAAAGCTGGCCAAAGCGTACCAGTCGGTGTTGGTCAACCAACATTGAAACTAGACTCGTTAACGGTTGGTGGTACTGAGTAATTCAGACCAACTTCAGCAGATTTGTTATAGCAAGCTAGTTGAAATTACAGTTTCAGTTGCAGTTAAAGTTAAAGTTAAAGCTAAAGCTAAAGCTAAAGCTAAAGTTAAAAGCGCCTCCAATGTGAGGCGCTTTTTTGTTTCTGGGCTTTCTGTCTCTGGGCTTTTCTGTTTCTGGATCGCTATTTACTAAACCGAACCGTTACATGTTCTCTTCAGCAAACTCGGCCAGTCGGCTTCGTACCACACCATTGAGGTGAATATTGGCACTGCCTTCGAAGTCTTTAAAACGCTCGACCATGTAGGTTAAGCCTGAAGTTACAGGGGTTAAGTAGGATGAATCTATCTGAGCTAGGTTTCCTGAACAGACGATCTTGGTGCCTTCACCACAACGGGTGATGATGGTTTTGATTTGTGAAGCAGTGAGGTTTTGACACTCATCCAAAAGGACAAAGGCATTTTGGATTGAGCGACCACGCATGAAGTTAATCGATTTGAACTGGATATTGGCTTTGTCACAGATGTACTTCATCGAGCCTTCGGTGCAGTGATCGTTCTTGTGCAGAGCTTCCAGTGTATCGGTCACCGCCGCTAACCAAGGCAGCATTTTTTCTTCCTCGGTGCCGGGAAGGAAACCAATCGACTCACCGATATCGGGTGTGTTTCGGGTTACGATGATCTTATCGAATTGTTTACGCTCTATGGTTTGTTCAAGTGCGGCAGCCATGGCTAACAGTGTTTTACCACTACCTGCAGCGCCCGTTAGAATCACCAGATCGATATCAGGGTCGAGCAGTGCATCAATCGCCATCCCTTGATAGACATTCTTAGGTGTAATGTCCCATGTCTTGCGGTTCATTAACCTTTCTCGACTGAGATCTCTGAGCGTAATGCGTTCGGCCTCAATCTCTTCTACACGACCAGCAAAGTCACTTTCTTCGTCAATCACATATTGGTTGAGGAAGGTTGGATCGAAAGGTGCTCTCGCTAGGGTGTGCAGCGTTTTTCCGCCTAAACTCCTACTTTCGACGTTATCGACGCCATCCCAGAATGAGCCTTCGAGTTGTTGAAAGCCTTTAGTGAGGTATTGGATGTCATCAATCAATTGGTCGGTTTGATAGTCTTCAACAAAGCGGACCCCAGCGCCTTTGGCTCGTAAGCGCATGTTGATGTCTTTAGTGATAAGAACCACTTCGCGTGGTGCGCGTTTGTTTTGAAGGTAAAGAACTGCGTTGAGGATTCGGTTATCGCCTGCCTTGTCATCGGCGAAGGCTTTGATGCTTTCTTGAAGTTCGTAGTCAGCGAGTATTGAAATACTGCCAGATGCGTTTATGTCTTTAGAAAAAGGAATGCCTTCCGATATTTGGTCTGGTGTGGCTTCCCTGAACAAGTCTTCGAGCGTTCGAATCGCAATTCTCGCATCTCGAGCAACGTCTCTTTTACTGTCTTTGATTCTGTCGAGTTCTTCTAGCACGGTCATGGGGATAACGACATCGTGCTCTTGGAAAGAAAATATAGCGAAGGGTTCGTGAAGTAGGATATTAGTGTCTAAAACAAATAGCTTCCGGTTGGTCTCGCCCATAGCATCTCCTTGCCGACGTGCGGCTTGCCTTGCATTCATTGAACGTAGATAAAGCTCATATAAAGATTAGTATCTCATTCCGGTGATAGTCAACTACTCACCTAAACTTCATCTAGAGAAATATCGCCATATCGTTGTGAATGAATATGGCGTATTCGTTTGAGAGCAGCAATCTGCTACCTATAGATTACCCATGATTTTTTGACAGTTTGATTGCACTGGCGAAAACAGAAAAAAAGTATGAAATCATCTCCTTTAGGCGTGACCTAAATCACAGCATCGAGTAAGATTAGCGACCTTTTTCTGCACCATTTTCTCGAGATATTTATTATTAAGAGCGCACTTAAAAAGTGGCTGCAAACTAGGCATCTTTAGCTATATTTTTAGTTCAAGCGCGATAACGCTCTTGTTTAAAACTGCAGTTAACATGACCAAATTCCAACTATAAGATTGAGGTAGTCGATTCATGACATTTGCTTTGGGGCAACGCTGGATAAGCGATACGGAGAGCGATTTAGGTTTAGGTACCGTTGTAGCAATGGATGCTCGAACAGTGACAGTAATGTTTGCAGCATCAGAAGAGAATCGTGTTTATGCACGCACTGATGCTCCCGTAACCCGAGTAACGTTTAATGTTGGCGATGTCATCGAATGCCAAGAAGGTTGGTCTCTAACTGTCGAAGAAGTTATCGAAGATAAAGGGCTACTGACTTATTTGGGCACTCGTGAAGATACTCAAGAGACAGAGGTGACTCTGCGTGAAATATTCTTAAGCAACCAGATCCGCTTTAACAAACCACAAGATAAGCTGTACGCAGGTCAAATCGACCGTATGGATAACTTTGTGCTTCGTTACCGCGCGCTAAGCAATCAATACCAACAACATAAGAGCCCGATGCGTGGCTTGTGTGGTATGCGCGCTGGTTTGATTCCTCATCAGTTGTACATTGCTCATGAAGTGGGTCGTCGTCACGCTCCGCGCGTTTTACTGGCTGATGAAGTGGGTCTAGGTAAAACCATTGAAGCAGGCATGATCATTCACCAACAGGTGTTGTCTGGCCGTGCTGAACGCATTCTGATTGTGGTACCTGAAACTCTACAACACCAATGGTTAGTAGAGATGATGCGCCGTTTCAACCTGCACTTCTCTATCTTTGACGAAGAGCGTTGTATTGAAGCCTTCGCGGAGTCAGATAACCCATTTGATACACAGCAATACGTTCTGTGTTCTTTGGATTTCCTACGCAAGAGCCGTAAGCGCTACGAGCAAGCACTTGAAGGTGAGTGGGATTTGTTGGTTGTCGATGAAGCGCACCACCTTGAGTGGAGCCAAGACAAACCGAGCCGCGAATACCAAGTGGTTGAAGGATTAGCTGAAAATACTTCTGGCGTACTGTTACTGACAGCAACCCCTGAACAGCTGGGTCGTGAGAGTCACTTTGCACGTCTGCGTCTGCTTGATCCTGATCGCTTCTACGATTACGAAGCATTCGTGGAAGAAGAAGACCAATACGCCCCTGTTGCTGATGCAGTAACGGCATTGTTCTCTGGCGTGAAGCTTGAAAACAGCGCGAAGAATCAGATCACTGAGCTTCTATCTGAACAAGATGTTGAGCCTCTATTCCGCGTTATCGAGGGCGATAGCAGCGAAGAAGAGCAAGCGTTAGCTCGCCAAGAACTGATTGATAATCTTATGGATCGCCATGGTACAGGTCGTGTTCTTTTCAGAAACACACGTGCTGCAATCAAAGGCTTCCCTAAGCGCAATGTAAACTTACTGCCGATGGATATCCCAACCCAGTACACAACCTCTATGCGTGTATCAGGCATGATCGGTGGCAAAATGGCTCCCGAAGCTCGTGCGATGAAGATGCTGTACCCAGAAGAGATCTTCCAAGAGTTTGAAGGTGAAGATTCAAGCTGGTGGCAGTTCGATTCACGTGTGAACTGGTTGATTGAAAAGATCCAAGATAAGCGCAGCGAAAAGATCCTAGTGATCGCCTCTCGTGCGAGTACTGCTCTTCAATTAGAGCAAGCACTACGTGAGCGTGAAGGTGTGCGTGCAACCGTATTCCACGAAGGCATGTCAATTCTAGAGCGTGATAAAGCCGCGGCTTACTTTGCTCAAGAAGAGGGTGGCGCTCAGGTTCTTATCTGTAGTGAAATCGGCTCTGAAGGTCGTAACTTCCAGTTTGCTAACCAGTTAGTGATGTTCGATTTGCCATTCAACCCAGACTTGCTTGAGCAACGTATTGGTCGTTTGGACCGTATCGGTCAGCTGCGTGATATCGACATTCACGTTCCTTACCTAAAAGGCACATCGCAAGCGATTCTAGCGCGTTGGTTCGATGAAGGTCTGAACGCATTTGCAGAGACGTGCCCTACAGGTCGCACAGTTTACGATAAGTATTCTGATGTACTGATCGAAATGCTGGCATCTGGTAATACCGAGCAGCTTGATGAAGTGATTGAAGAATCAGCGAAGCTAAACCAAAGCCTGAAATCAGATCTAGAAAAAGGCCGAGATCGCCTACTAGAAATGCACTCAAATGGCGGCGAAAAAGCGCATGAGATTGCAGAAAAGATCGCGTCGACTGACGGTGATACTAATCTAGTGTCTTTTGCACTGAGTCTGTTCGATACCATTGGTTTGAACCAAGACGATAAGGGTGAAAATGCGCTAGTTGTAACGCCATCTGAGCACATGATGGTTCCAAGCTACCCAGGCCTACCTTATGAAGGTGCAACCATCACGTTTGATCGTGAAACTGCGCTGTCTCGTGAAGACATGAACTTCATTAGCTGGGAACACCCAATGATTCAGGGCGGTATTGATCTGCTATTGAGTGAAGGTGTGGGTGCGTCTGCGGTATCGCTACTGAAAAACAAAGCGTTACCTGTTGGTACTATCCTGCTTGAGCTGGTTTACCTTGTTGATGCACAAGCGCCAAAGCGCAGCGGGATCAGCCAGTTCTTACCTAAGACGCCGATTCGTTTGATGATGGATGGTCGTGGTAACGATTTATCTGCTCAGGTTGAGTTCGATAGCTTTAACCGTCAGCTAAGCCCTGTGAACCGTCACTTGGCAAGCAAGTTGGTGAATTCAGTACAGGGTGAAATTCACAAGCTAATTGAAGCTGGTGAGACGCATGTACTGCCGAAGGTTGAAGAAGTTCGTCAGCAAGCCCAGAAAGATATGCAAACCAACTTGAACGGTGAGCTAGAGCGTCTACAAGCGCTTAAAGCGGTTAACCCTAACATTCGTGATGAAGAGCTAGAGGTTATCGAAGCTCAAATCAATGAACTGACCGGTTACATCAGCAAGGCTCAGGTTCAGCTAGATTCATTACGCTTGATTGTGGTTTCTCACAACTAGGTTTGAATTAGCTAAATGCTTTAACGAAATAAGGCCTTCATCATGAAGGCCTTATTTGTATCTATAACTTAGTTAACAGTTTGGTTAAGAGATTGGCTAGGAATTTGGAGAGCTGATTACATCAACCATTTCCACCAAACGAACAGAGCTAAGAAGCCAAACAAGTAAGTGAGACCGGCTATCGATAACCATTTCAGTTTGTTACCAATCGCAAGCGCTTTAGGTAGCTCTGCTTTGCTCACCAAAATGAAATTCAGTAATGCGAAGAATGGGGTCGTGATAAAGGCGAGTATCATCGCGAAATCGAGCATTGGCATCAAGGCTGCACTAAAGAACATTACGATTGCTAGCGCAGCGATAGATACGATGATTATCCACCCTTGTAGCATTCTTGGGCTGCTCTCTTTTTTAAGCAGTAGACGCTGTGATTCAGCAAGTACGCGTGAGTAGCCATCGATAACGGTAATGGTGCTGCCAAAGATACAGAAGAAGGCGACGATTGCGATCAGTGGACGGGACCATTCACCAATTGTAGAGGCGTAAATACCGACCAACTGATGAGTGAAGCCAACGCCAGAGCGAGACAATTCAACTCCCGAGCCGTGAAGTACCAGAGCACCTAAAGCAACGAATACCAATGCAAGCAATGCCGTACCAATGTAGCCTACATTGAAATCGAACAGGGCAGATTGAGCGGTCACGTCTTGTTTCTCTTTTTGGCTTTTTAGCCACATAGAGGTGATGCTTGAGATCTCGATAGGCGCAGGCATCCAACCCATAGTCACCACGATAAATCCGATAGCTGCCAATGACCAAGGTGATGGTGGCACAAAAGCGGCATCAGGTTCGACTGGAGAGCCAATAGCAATCGCAACAGCAGCTAAGGTTGTGATGGTCAGGATCGCCATGATCGCTTTAGAGAGAGTGTCGAGCGCGCGGTAATGGCCCGCAAAAAGAATGATCAAACAGGTCGCTAAAACGATCATGCACAAGGTGCTGGTGGCTAAATCGAAAGGAATAAAGTAACTGAGTAGGCTCGCACTGAATAACAGCAAGGCTGCGGTATTCACGACTGCGGAAATAGCACTCAGTATCGAAAAGATCACAAGGTATGGGCGGCCTAGGTTAGAGTAACCTTCCACCAAGCTTTGACCCGTTCCTAGTGTGTATTGGATACCAGCTTTGAAGAACGGGTACTTAAATATGTTTACGAGGATAATAAGCGCGGCTAGCTGCCAACCATAAATCGCACCAGCCTTGGTTGAGGCGACTAAGTGAGATCCACCTACAGCTGCTGCGGCCATCATAATGCCTGGGCCAAGAGACTTAATTAAACTTGATAGGGGAGCTGAGGTTGGTGTTTTTGTGCTGGTGGTTTTAACCGTACTTTCCATCATTTTTCCTTTGATGCTGACTTCTTATTATCCGTTACCCTATCAATACCATGTTTTGTAAGGTCGTCAACTTTTATGTACAAAAATGTCGAAAATTGTATTTATTAATAAACGAATCAACCGTAAATTATTTATTCACTAGTAATTAAGAGGCTTTAATGGCGTTAGAACAGTACACACCACCGCGTGAACCGTGGATTGATATTGTTTATCAAGATGACGATATTCTTGTGGTGAACAAGCCTGCAGGCCTGCTTTCGGTGCCAGGGAGATTGCCAGAGCATTACGACAGTATGTGGAGTCGGTTGGTTGTCGAATTTGCGGAGATTCAGGTGGTGCATCGACTGGACATGTCGACATCGGGGTTGATGCTGCTCGCTAAACACAAACAAGCTGAGCGTCATTTGAAGAAGCAATTTCAATATCGACTGACACACAAACTCTATTACGCCCGAGTATGGGGTTCAGTAGAAGAAGCAGAAGGTTTGATTGATCTGCCGCTCATTTGTGATTGGCCAAATCGACCAAGACAAAAGGTGTGCTTCGGGGATGGCAAGCCATCACAGACTCGCTATGTGGTGGAGCAACAAGAGGCTCAAACGGCATTGTTGAAGTTGCTGCCGATCACTGGCCGCTCTCATCAGTTACGTGTTCACTGCATGGAACTAGGGAATCCAATCGTTGGCGACGAGTTTTATGCAACGCCAGATGCGTTTAACTATAGTGATAGGTTAGCTCTGCACGCGTGTGAACTGAGCTTTTATCATCCGGCTAATAATCAGCTTTTCAAAGCCTTTGTTCCGTGTGAGTTTTACCCTCAAGCATCACCGCAAATTGAACAGCACTTTGAAATTGCGCCAGAGCTTCCAGACTACAGCAAGCTAAAAGCTTAGAATGGTTAAATCAATACCAATGCAAGGACGTACAATGCCGAAGTTGAAAGTGGTCTTTCTCGACCGAGCCACCATCCCATCTCAAATCCATTTAAAACCTCTCAGCTTTGAACATCAGTGGGTTGAGTATGATTTCACTTCGCCGGAGCAAGTGTCTGAACGAATTGAAGGCGCTGATGTGGTTATTACCAATAAGGTGGTGCTCAACGAATCGAATTTAGCTCAAGCACAACAGCTTAAGCTAATAGCCGTTTCAGCAACGGGTGTGAACAATGTCGATGTAGAGTACTGCAAGGGTAACAATATCGCAGTGACAAACGTGCAAGGTTACGCGACTCAATCGGTACCTGAGCATGTTATCGCGATGCTATTTGCGTTAAAGCGTAATCTCGTTGGTTACCATCAAGACATCGAAGCCGGCGAGTGGCAAAAGGACCAACAATTCTGCTTCTTTACTCATCCGATTCAAGATGTTGCAGGCAGTACATTAGGCTTAATCGGTAGTGGTGGCTTAGGACAAGCAACAGGTATATTGGCTAAAGCAATTGGTATGAATGTCATCTTTGCTGAGCGTAAAGGGGCTGACTCTTGTCGAGAAGGGTATCTACCTTTTGATACGGTGTTACAACAAGCAGATGCAATCAGCTTACATTGTCCATTGACCGAAGCGACTCGAGACCTGATTTCAGAGCGAGAGCTAGCAATGATGAAACCAAATGCGGTGTTAGTTAATGCTGGCCGCGGTGGACTCGTGGATGAACAAGCCTTAGTTGAAGCTTTGAAAAATCAAGAGATTGCGGGCGCGGGTATGGATGTGTTCACACAAGAACCGGCTGACAACTCAAATCCATTACTGGCTAACAGTCATTTGCCAAATTTACTATTAACGCCACATGTGGCGTGGGGCAGTGATAGCTCAATTCAAAAGCTGTCTGATATCTTAATCGATAACATTGATGCCTTTGTTTCTGGTAAGCCGCAGAATCTCGTCAGTTAAGCCGCAGTAAGCGGTTATACACTCAGCTTCAGACATAAAAAAGGTTGGCTTTGAGCCAACCTTTTTAGATGTTTTGTCTGTAGTTCGACTTAGCTTATCTGCCAGAAGCCAGAAGCCAGAAGCCAGAAGCCAGAAGCCAGAAGCCAGAAGCCAGAAGCCAGAAGCGATTAGCCTTGAGGTTTGATGACCAATACATTGATTGGTGAATTCTGTACGACTTTACTCGCCACTGAACCCAGTACCACTTTGTCGATTTTCGAGCGCTTATGACTAGGCATCACAATCAGGTCCGCCCCAAGCTTTTCTGCGTAATCTAGAATCGTTGTGTAGGTTTTACCTTCGGCAACGTGAACCTTATAAACCACTTCATCGTCGATGTACTTGTCTGCAAACTCTTTCAGCTGATTTTTCACATCGAGCTTCATTTGGTTTGCTGCATCTTTCGGGAAGTAAGACGCCACCATCGACATGTGAATGCCCGGCAATACGTTCAAGATATGGATTTCAGCGTTACTGTGCTTTGCGTGCCATACCGCTAATTCAACAGCTTTGTCAGAAAAGCCTTTGTCGTTAAGATCAACAGGAACAAGGATTTGTTTATACATGTGTTTTTCTCTTTTTTATCAGCGCTTAGTATTGACCAAGCGCTGTGATTATCCTTTCCATGTAATAAAGCCAAATAGAGTTGAGCGCTACTTGGCTCTATCCATTACGCGCTAATCTCATCCTTACGAGCACGCCTTCTTTGGTTCATCGCTAAGCCAATCAAAATGAGTAGGGATGGTAAGAATACCCACTCTTTCATTGGTCTTTCTGCGTCTTGGATAACTGATTTAATTTCCCAATCAAAGTCAATGCCAGCCGCTTCTGCTGGGCTACCGAACTCAACCATGTCGACAATCATTTTGCCTTCAGATTTCGTCAGCATTAAGCCCATTGAAGCAATGCGGTCTTCACTTGTTGTCGCAGAATCTTCAAATGGAAGGCGAACCGTCTTCTCAGAATAGTCACCTTCTAAGTTTTCGCCACCCACTCTTAACTCAAGAGATTGTCCCACAGATAGACCTTCTGTGATTTGAGCGATCTCAACTCCAGGTGAAAGAACTTTCTCTGGATAAATCATGTCCCACCAGAAGCCAGGGCGGAAGAAAGAGAAAGTTAGAACCAATAATAGGATCGTTTCCCACCATTTGTTCTTGGTAAACCACCAACCTTGCGTTGCAGCGGCAAAGATAAGTACCGCCGTCACAGAAGAGAAGATAGTGAGGAATAGATGCCACCAAGAATCAATGCCCATCAACAGTAATTGGGTATTGAAGATGAACATGAATGGCAAGATCGCGGTCCGGATATCATAGGTAAAGCCTTGAATACCAGTACGGATCGGGTCTGATTTTGCAATCGCGGCGGCCGCAAAGGCTGCCAAGCCAACCGGAGGTGTATCATCGGCTAAGATACCGAAGTAGAACACGAATAAGTGAACTGCAATCAGAGGAATGATCAGGCCATGCGCCGCGCCTAAGGTAACAATTACCGGAGCCATCAGCGTTGATACAACGATGTAGTTCGCCGTTGTTGGTAAGCCCATACCTAAGATTAAGCTGATTACCGCAGTGAATAGCAGCATAAGAATGATGCTACCGCCTGAGATGAACTCAACGAAGTCCGTCATTACCAAGCCGATACCCGTCAGAGTAACCACGCCGACAACCGTACCCGCAGCAGCTGTTGCTACACCGATACCGATCATGTTGCGCGCGCCTGAAACCAAGCTCTCTAATAGGTCAACGAAACCTGCTTTAGTTTGTTCTGCAAGATCGTCAGATTTGTTCATCAGAGTCATCAAAGGACGCTGTGTGATCAAAATAAAGATCATGAATACCGTTGCCCAGAAGGCAGAAAGACCTGGAGAGAATCGCTCTACAGTCAGACACCAAACAAGCACCACGATAGGCAGTAGGAAGTGCAGGCCAGATTTAATGGTTGGGCCTGGATCGGGTACTTCTGTTAGCTCGGCATCGATGTCCATGCCACCTTCAGCGGCATATTTTGCTGATACTCGAACCAAGGCTACATAAGAGATCAATAGAGCAACGGTAACAATAGGGGTTGCTGCATCGCCAAAGACATCTTTCGTCCAGCCGACACCGTAGTAAACCGCAGCACTGATGACACATAGCCCAAGAATGGTACCAGTGAAAGACAGTAGGCTTTGTACGATAGTTGGTGTGTGGCGACGAGGTAGACCAGTCATACCTGCTTTACATGCTTCTAAGTGAACAATGTAAATCAAGGCGATGTAAGAGATAAGAGCAGGCAATAGCGCCGCTTTAATCACTTCTACATACGAGATACCCACATATTCAACCATCAAGAATGCAGCAGCACCCATGATTGGTGGAGTTAATTGACCATTGGTTGAAGCGGCAACTTCTACAGCACCGGCTTTTTCACCTGAGAATCCGACTCTTTTCATTAGAGGGATCGTAAAAGTACCCGTGGTTACCACGTTAGCGATAGATGAACCAGACACAAGACCGGATAGGCCAGATGCAACAACGGCTGCTTTCGCTGGGCCGCCTTTCATGTGGCCAAGTAAAGAGAACGCAACCTTGATGAAGTAAGCACCTGCGCCCGCGCGTTCTAGCATTGCACCAAACAGTACAAACAAGAATACGAATGACGTAGAGACGCCAAGAGCAACACCGAATACACCTTCAGTTGTTAGCCACAGATGCGACATTGCCTTGTTCAGGCTTGCACCTTTATGGGCGATAACGTCTGGCATGTGTGGACCGCCAAAGGTGTAAAGTAGGAAGACTGCAGCCACAACCATAAGAGGTGGACCTAAAGCGCGTCGTGTTGCTTCAAGCAGTAGAACCATACCAAATACAGCAGCAACAATATCGAATGTTGTTGGTGCGCCTGAACGTTCAGCGAGTTGAGTATAGAAAATATAGATATACGAAGCTGAAAAGCTACCAACCAGCGCTAATATCCAGTCGACCGCAGGAATTCTATCCCGAGGTGAATTTTTCATGGCTGGATAAGCGGTAAAGGCTAGGAAGATGGCAAACGTAAGATGAATTGCTCGAGCTTCAGTGTCGTTTAAAATTGCGAAGTTAAAAATGAACGGCAGCGGAGATGCATACCAAAGTTGGAACAGTGACCAACATAGAGGCACAAACCATAAAATACGGCCTTGGATACCGCGAGGGCTACGCGCACCAGTGTCTGATTGTGCCACCATTTCTTGCACATCTGGAGACGGTGATGTTGTCTGCGTCATGTACTTTATCCTTATTATTGATGGTCTGCCTTTCTTACGAACAACGAGACGTTATTTATTTCCTATCTAGTGTAGCGAATGGATAGGGAAATGCGTTTTTTGTTCGTCTTTGTCTTAGGCTTGATACGAAGGTAAGTTCGCCAAATTGGAGAAACTTAAAGGTTTGTCTCTTTTCACTTGGGTTATTTTTATAAAACGTGAAAAGCCAATAAGGAGGACATGCCTCCTTATTGGTAGAGCAGGCTTAAAGTAGAATTACTTTAGAAGGCCTACTTCTTTGTAGTATTTTACTGCGCCAGGGTGAAGAGGGATTGAGATGCCCGCTTTAACCATGTCTTCTTTCTTCAGGTTCGCAAATGCTGGGTGCAGGCGTTTGAATGTAGCGAAGTTTTCAAATACCGCTTTAGCAACGTTGTATGCGACTTCATCAGAAACGTCAGACGTTGTTACCATAGTAGCAGCAACACCGAAGCTGTTTACGTCAGCATCTGTACCACGGTACATGCCAGCTGGAACTGTGCTGTATGCGTAGTATGGGTTTTCAGCTACGATCTTGTCGATTTGTGGACCAGTTGCAGAAACCAGTTTTGCATCACAAGAAGTCGTTGCTTCTTTGATTGATCCGTTCGGGTGACCAACCATGTAGATGAATGCATCAATCTTGTTGTCACAAAGAGCTTGTGAACGCTCAGAACCTTTAAGTTCAGAAGCAAGCTTGAAGCTATCGTTAGTCCAACCCATAGCGTCCATTACAACACCCATCGTTGCACGGTCACCAGAGCCTGGGTTCCCAATGTTTACACGCTTACCTGCTAGGTCAGACACATTGTTGATACCAGCATCGGTACGAGCGATGATGTTGAACGGTTCTGTATGTAGAGAGAACATAGCGCGAAGTTTTTTGTATTCGCCCTGATCTTTGAATTTACTTGTACCGTTGTAGCCGTGGTATTGCCAGTCCGATTGAACAACACCGAAATCTAGTTCACCAGCACGGATGGTGTTAACGTTGTAGATCGAACCACCAGTAGATTCTACAGAACAACGAATGTTGTGGTCTTTGCGGCCTTTGTTCACAAGCTTACAAATAGCACCACCAGTTGGGTAGTAAACACCCGTTACTGAACCTGTACCAATTGTGATGAACTCTTGAGCGTTAACTGCGCCAGCGCCCATTACAGCAGCTGCAATAGCCCCAACTTTAATAAGTTTGGTAAATGCCATGAATTTCCCTTCCTTTATTCATTATTAACCCTGAAACAAGTGTAGTCGTTTCTGGAGTTTCCTATTTGGAAACGGCACCTTTTTCAATCCATGTGATGAAAAAGTGGCTGAATAATATCAAAAATTGGCAGAAAATTACTCAAATGTTAAAAGATATAGCTAAAAAATCTAACAAATGACGGTTAGATCTTGTGTTTGATTTGCTACTGAGTTTTTTAAAATCAATGGTTTAGTGGTGTTTGAAGAGGGGGAGATAGATATTCTAGGATGTGATTTGGATCACGAAGCGAATCGGTGTTCGTGATCCATTAATCAGGTTTATGGTTATGAAACTGTGACCAATTATCCTGCGTATTCAAACAGTTCGCACACAGAATCAAACAATTGCTTCGTGGTAACTGACAAGGTTGGCGTGATGAAGATAGTATCATCGCCTGCAACGACACCTAGTATACCTTCCGACTTACCTAATGAGTCCAATAAACGAGCAATAAGCTGCGCCGCACCTGGGCCGGTGTGTATCACCACCAATGCATTGTTGTGGTCGATATCTAATACTAATTCTCTCAGAGAGCTAGAAACTGTCGGAACACCAAGTTCAGCAGGAAGACAGTAAACCATCTCCATTTTTGCATTACGAGTTCGAACTGCACCAAACTTAGTTAACATACGCGAAACTTTAGATTGGTTGATACTTTCAAAACCTTCATGTTTGAGGGCATCGACAATCTCGCCTTGCGAACCAAAACGTTCTTCTTTTAGTAATGATTTAAAAGCACGAACTAAGTTGTCTTGTTTTTCTGTATTGCGCATATGTCATTCTTATTCATTAACAAAGATGTTTGCATATTCTCGCATACATATTCAATTTTAGCTAAAGTATCACGGCAATTTGTTAGTCATATCACTGTAAAAATTTAATAGAATAATGTGTTATTAGTGGCGACTTATTTTGTTATTTCAGTCGATTATCGCCATAATGCGAACTTGCTGTGTAGCACGGTTTTATTGACTTGCGCGAAGTCGCAAAGCTGGCGTTAATTGATTGTAATCACTTTGTGATTAATATATTTTTTTAACCATAATTTAGCTCAAGAACTACCCTACCAAGAATTTATAAGAGAAATCTCTCAAGGAGAATAACAATGAAAGTAGCTGTTATTGGTGCCGCTGGTGGCATCGGTCAAGCCCTAGCCCTACTACTAAAGAACCGCCTACCTGCTGGTTCAGATCTTGCACTTTACGACATCGCTCCGGTAACACCGGGTGTCGCTGCCGATCTTAGCCATATCCCAACACCTGTTTCGATCAAAGGTTACGCGGGTGAAGATCCAACACCAGCACTAGAAGGTGCGGATGTTGTGCTTATTTCTGCGGGTGTTGCTCGTAAGCCTGGTATGGATCGTGCGGATCTTTTCAATGTGAACGCTGGCATTGTTAAGTCTCTTGCAGAGAAAATCGCAGTTACTTGTCCTACTGCTTGTGTTGGTATCATCACTAACCCAGTAAACACAACAGTACCAATCGCTGCTGAAGTACTTAAGAAAGCGGGCGTTTACGACAAGCGTCGTTTATTCGGTATTACTACTCTTGATGTTATTCGTTCTGAAACGTTTGTTGCTGAGCTGAAAGATAAAGATCCAAGCGACATCCGTGTTCCTGTTATCGGCGGTCACTCAGGTGTAACGATCCTTCCTCTACTTTCTCAAGTTGAAGGCGTAGAGTTTACTGATGAAGAAATCGCAGCGCTAACAACTCGTATCCAAAATGCGGGTACTGAAGTAGTAGAAGCTAAAGCTGGCGGCGGCAGTGCAACACTATCTATGGGTCAAGCGGCATGTCGTTTCGGTCTTGCTCTAGTGAAAGCGCTTCAAGGCGAAGAGAACGTAATTGAATGTGCATATGTTGAAGGTGAAGGCGAGCACGCACCATTCTTCGCACAACCAGTTAAACTTGGCAAAGAGGGCGCAGAAGCGATCCTTAGCTACGGTGAACTGAGCGACTTCGAGCGCAACGCATTAGACAGCATGCTAGAAACGCTAAATGGCGATATTGAGATCGGTGTTGAATTCGCTAAATAAGCGGGACACCATTTAACTCAGCTAAAAGATAGTTAATAAGAGCCGATCATTATGATCGGCTTTTTTGATCCTAAAATTCAAGTTGTTCGTATCTGTCTATATAACCAAGGTGGAGGTAAAGTTTATGGCTACTGTTGAAAAGGGTATGAATGTCCAATATTTGGGGCGCTTAGGAAAAATATTGGTCATTGACGAGCAAGAGCAGTACGCCTTGGTAGAGACTTACAATGGGCATGAGCAATACGCAGTGCCAATGGAAGAACTTGAAGAAATTGAAGTACAACTGCCGCTGTCATTAGAAGCGAGCCGATATTGAATTTGGCTCTCTTACAAATATTTGTTCAAAACTAAAAAAGAGCCCTGAGGCTCTTTTTTGTTATTTATATAGAAGCTAGAAGCGAGTTGTCTATTAACCTGCTTACTTGCTGCGTTTAACAGCTAAGTGTGCGAGCGTGGTTAGCGCTTGCTTATATTCAGAGTCAGGAAGAACAGAAAGCTCAGCAATCGCTTTATCTGCTTCTTCATAGGCTTTATTTGTTGTGTACTCTAACGAGCCTGTCTCTTTCATAACAGCCATAATGTCGTCGAGACGCTCCATACCATTGGCTTTTTCAATCGCTTCTCGAATCATGCTGGTTTGTTCAGGAGAACCATTGTGCATTGCGTAAAGTAGAGGCAGTGTTGGTTTGCCTTCGGCTAGATCGTCACCAACGTTCTTACCCATCTCTTTACCATCAGCAGTGTAATCCATCACATCATCAATCAATTGGAATGCAGTACCGAGGTATTTACCGTAGTTTTGCATAGCCGTTTCGATTTCAGGTGATGATTCGCTAAGAATTGCACCGATTTGCGTTGCAGCTTCAAACAAACGAGCGGTCTTCGAGTAGATGACCTGCATGTAACTTTCTTCTGTAGTGTCCGGGTTATTACAGTTCATTAATTGTTGAACTTCACCCTCGGCAATCACGTTAACTGCTTCACTCATTAACTCAAGGATCTTTAAGGATCCTAGCGTTGTCATCATCTGGAACGAGCGAGTGTAGATAAAGTCACCCACCAAAACGCTAGCTGCATTACCAAAAGCTGCGTTGGCTGTCGCTTTACCGCGTCTCATGTCCGACTCGTCGACGACATCATCATGGAGAAGGGTAGCGGTGTGAATAAACTCGATAAAAGCTGCAGAGGTGATATGAGCTTCACCTTGATAACCAAGTGCACGAGCAGATAAAAGAGCAAGCAAAGGACGTAGGCGTTTGCCACCACCGCTAACGATATAAAAACCAAGCTGGTTGATTAAACTTACGTCAGAATTAAGTTGGGCTTGAATTGTTTCATTCACTTTTGCCATATCATTGGCAGTAAGCGTTTGGATAGCTTTAAAATCCATTGTTCATCCGGCTGAAGTTAGACCCTGTAAGGCTTATACGTTGTATTTAATTGTTGAATAATACACTAAAAAACGTTGATTAATACATCACTTAAAGGCATCATTGCCGCACTTTTCTTTGGCGAACATGTTTTCGCCAATATTTTAAAAATATGGCTTGTCATAGCGGCATGATTCCCGTAGAATCTGCGCCCTATTGATTAGTTTAGCGCACACCCGAGTTGTAGAATTAACAACCATAGGCTGTGCGGAAAAAGCGGAGTAAAATATGTACGCTGTTTTCCAATCTGGTGGCAAACAACACCGAGTAAGCGAAGGTCAAACACTTCGTTTAGAGAAATTAGACGTTGAAACTGGTGCAACTGTAGAATTTGATAAAGTTCTTCTTGTTGCTAACGGCGAAGAAATCGCTGTTGGTGCACCTCTTGTTGAAGGTGGCAAAGTTACTGCAGAAGTAGTACAACACGGTCGTGGCGATAAAGTAAAAATCGTTAAGTTCCGTCGTCGTAAGCACTCGCGTAAGCAAGCTGGTCACCGTCAGTGGTTCACAGAAGTGAAAATCACTGGCATTAACGCTTAAGTATTAGGAGAGTTTAACAATGGCACATAAAAAAGCTGGCGGTTCTACTAATAACGGCCGCGATTCAGAAAGCAAACGTCTTGGTGTTAAGCGTTTTGGTGGTGAATCTGTTCTTGCAGGTAACATCATCGTTCGTCAACGTGGTACTAAGTTCCACGCTGGCACAAACGTTGGCATCGGTAAAGACCATACTCTTTTCGCTCTTACTGAAGGTAAAGTGAAATTTGCAGTAAAAGGTCCTAAAAACCGTAAGTTTGTAAGCATCGAAGCTGAGTAATTTAATCTTTTATTAGATTATTTATACTAGCTTTCAAGCTGAATTCAAAAGCCCTGCCGATTCGGCAGGGTTTTTTATTTATAGCGAGAATAAAAAAGTAGACGCTCTTGTTTTGGTTTTGAGAAGCCGTTTTATTTTTGAGAAACAGTTTGGTTTTATTAAGAAGCCGTTTGTTTTTTAAGATACAGAAAGCAAAGAACCTCTCCTTATTTGTTCCTTGGTTGCAGATCGATCTAGATCTTAGGTGATCGATCTAAACACGGATCTGCTAGAATTTATATCACTCCTTGATGAGTGGTAACGCAACGTAAGTGCGGAGTTAAAAAATGAAATTCGTTGATGAAGCATCAGTAAAAATAGAAGCCGGTGATGGCGGTAATGGTACAGTAAGCTTTTGGCGCGAAAAATTCGTCGCTAAAGGTGGTCCTGACGGCGGTGATGGCGGTGATGGCGGTGATGTTTACATTCAAGCGGATGAAAACTTAAACACACTGATCGATTACCGTTTCCAACGTTTTTACAATGCTGAGCGTGGCGAAAATGGCCGCGGTGGTAACTGTACTGGTAAACGTGGTAAAGATATGACGATGAAAGTACCGGTAGGTACTCGCGCTGTTGATATCCACACGAATGAAATCGTTGCTGAAGTTGCTGAGCATGGCAAGAAAGTTATGGTTGGTAAAGGTGGTTGGCACGGTCTTGGTAACACGCGCTTTAAGTCGTCTGTTAACCGTGCTCCTCGTCAAAAGACAATGGGTACTAAAGGTGAAGTTCGCGAACTACGTTTAGAGCTTCTTCTGCTAGCGGATGTTGGTATGCTTGGTTTGCCAAACGCTGGTAAATCTACGTTTATTCGCTCAGTATCTGCTGCAAAACCAAAAGTGGCTGATTACCCGTTTACGACGCTAATCCCTAGCTTAGGTGTGGTAAGTGTTGTCCCTGAGAAGAGTTTCGTCGTTGCCGATATCCCTGGCTTGATCGAAGGCGCAGCTGATGGCGCTGGTCTTGGTATTCGTTTCTTGAAGCACCTTGAGCGTTGTCGCGTTCTTTTGCATATGATCGATATTTTGCCGATCGATGGTTCTGATCCTATTCAGAATGCACTGACGATCATCGATGAGCTTGAGCAATACAGTGAGAAAGTTGCACAGAAACCTCGTTGGTTAGTGTTCAATAAAGTTGACCTAATGCCTGAAGAAGAAGCTGACGAAAAGATTCAAGAAATCGTTGAAGCTTTGGGTTGGGAAGGCGAGTACTTCAAGATCTCTGCTGTAAACAAGATCGGTACCAAAGATCTTTGCTTTAAACTGGGTGAGTTCATGGAGAACCTACCTCGTGAAGTTGAAGCAATTGAAGAAGAAGAAAAAGTTAACTTTATGTGGGATGACTACCATAAAGATGCGATGGCTGGTAAGAATGTCGTTACTGAAGATGACGACGACTGGGATGATTGGGATGACGAAGAAGATGACGGTCATGTTATCTATGTTCGTGATTAATAATCCTCGTAGTTTCTTATAAGCACTTTGGTCGTTTTTTCTAAGATACGCTGATAGTTTTATTAAACCGCAATGAAAATTGCGGTTTTTTTGTATCTAAATCATGACGTCTTGCTGTTTTTTATGCAAAATTTATCTTTAGATAATTAAGGCCTATGGGAAGGAAATCATGGCATCAAAACAAAGAGCGATCTCAAGGTTAGTCGCTCAATCAGGACAAATGTTATTAGCTCATGGCGCCGAGAGCACATTGGTCGGTGACATAATGCGCCGCATTGGTATTGCTTGTGGGGTGAATGAGGTTGAAGTTGCACTGTCAGCCAATGCGTTGGTTGTGACAACAGTTATGGATGATCATTGCATAACGACGACTCGAAGCTGTGCTGATCGTGGCATTAATATGCAGGTGATAACCGAGATTCAACGCGTATGTATCATGATGGAGAAAGGGATTCTTGATTATGATTTAGCTTATAAGAAGATCCAAGGGATCAGTCCTGAACGCTACAACCGTTGGTTAGTTGTCGTAATGATAGGGCTATCGTGTGCTTGTTTTAGCCGTCTTGCTGGCGGAGATTGGCATGTCTTTATGATGACGTTTATAGCTTCGGCTTGCGGTATGATCGTGAGACAAGAGATCGGTCATCGCCATTTCAATCCGTTATTAAATTTCGCTATTACCGCTTTTGTCACCACCACTATCTCAGCTCAGGCAGTGCTCTACAATATTGGTGGTCAACCCACTATCGTGATGGCTTCGTCAGTATTGATGCTAGTGCCCGGTTTTCCTTTGATCAACTCCGTAGCAGATATGCTTAAAGGCCACATTAATATGGGTCTCGCACGCTTCACCATGGCCAGTTTATTAACGTTGGCTACAAGCTTAGGTATTGTCGCAGCTATGAGCCTATCTGACGTATGGGGGTGGGTGAACTAATGACTATTTTTGAACTTTTTGTTGGGTTACTCAACGACATGTTTTTTGCTGCGATTCCTGCGGTTGGTTTTGCATTGGTGTTTAACGTCCCGCAACGAGCATTAATTTATTGTGCTCTCGGAGGCTCCATTGGCCACGGTAGCCGTTACTTAATGATGCATTTCGGCATTCCCATTGAATGGGCGACGTTCTTTGCTGCTACATTGGTCGGCATGATAGGGGTGCATTGGTCGCATAAATTGTTAGCACACCCGAAAGTATTTACGGTTGCAGCCTTGATTCCGATGGTCCCTGGCGTGTTTGCCTTTAAGGCGATGATTGCCATGGTTGAGATTAACCGAGCAGGATACAACCCAGAACTATTGGCATTGTTGATGGAGAACTTTTTGAAATCGATGTTCATTATCGCAGGGCTTGCGGTTGGCTTAGCAGTGCCTGGGCTGTTATTCTACCGTCGTAGACCTATCGTCTAGCTTCAACTTCATTTTCAAGTAAGGACAGGACTTTCGATTTATGATCATCAGCATGATAGCGGCAATGGCGAACAACCGTGTAATTGGTAAAGACAATCAGATGCCTTGGCATTTACCTGCAGATTTCGCATGGTTTAAACGTTCAACTATGGGCAAACCTGTCGTGATGGGGCGTAAGACTTACGATTCAATTGGACGTCCTTTACCGGGGAGGCTGAACGTTGTAATCAGCCGCGACGAAAGTTTAGAAATCGAAGGCGTAACGACGGTAACTTCGATTGAAAAAGCACTAGAGCTGGTAAGTGATGTTGATGAAGTGATGATCATCGGTGGTGGTTCAATCTATGAAAGCTGCTTACCTAAAGCGAACAAGTTATACCTGACTTATATCGATTTTGATGTAGATGGTGATACTCAATTCCCAGACTGGGGAGAAGGTTGGAAGCAGAGCTTTAATGATACTTATCAAGCGGATGAGAAAAACAAGCACGATATGGAGTTTGTGGTTCTCGAGCGTTAACTGTGGTTATTAAGAGTTAGGCTCTGAAAATGCTTGCGTTACTGTGCCCAGCTAGCGCAAGCTTCTCGTATCTCGTATCTCGTA
>NZ_CAWNBB010000022.1:67314-286893 GCF_963872585.1 Vibrio sp. 10N.222.47.A9
ATCTCGTATCTCGTATCTCGTGTTTCTATAGCGCTTTTTGAGTGAAAAACTGTTTGTCTTCCCAGCGAAGTATCGTCAAGTCTCCCCCCCACACACACCCAGTATCAAGTCCAATCACCTCTTTTCCTGAGTAACCTTCTAGCGCAGCCCAGTGTCCAAAAATAACTGTTTTATCCAGCTTTATACGTTGTGGTAGGTCAAACCAAGGCACTAGCGGCTCAGTTGTAATTTCGTTTGGTGGAAGTTTACAGGCCATATCGAGACGACCATCAGTAAAACAGAATCGCATTCTAGTAAGGCTGTTGATCGCATAGCGATAGCGCTCAATCCCTTCTAAATTTTGACGCCATAAGTCAGGCGTGTTGCTGTACATATTCTCGATAAGCCATTGCCACTGATCGGATTTTAATAAATCAGCTATTTCCAGACTTTCAATCCGTGCTCGCTCTAGATCCCATTGAGGTGAGATACCAGCATGAGACATCACGAACTCTGTATGCTCCTGAATTAAAGGCTGTTGTCTTAACCATTCGAGCAACTGTTCACGGTCTTCCGCATCAAGAATAGGTTGAGTCTTATCTTTTGCTTTAGCTGGAAAGAGCCCTAAGGAAACCGCAAGTAGATGCAAGTCATGGTTACCTAATACAACCTTAGCTGCGTCACCTAGGCTACGAATAAAGCGTAGTGTCTCCAATGATTTAGGACCTCGAGCGACCAAGTCACCAGCGACCCATAAGGTATCTTGTTGTTTGTCAAAGTTGACGGTTTCAAGCAGTAATTGAAGTTCGTCGAAGCACCCTTGGATGTCTCCGACAATATAATTCGACACAATAATTTCCTGTAGGTACAGATGTACGGCTAATTAAGAATATTAGGGATCGCGAGTCTAAATGGATCCACTTCAGTTATGAAGTCGATGCCTTTGTTATCTGTCATCACATAATGACCTTGCATAACACCCACAGGAGTTTCGATGACGGTACCACTGGTGTAAGTGTATTCGTCGTTGGCCTCAATCACGGGTTGTTGCCCAACTACGCCATCACCCTCTATGGTGAGTTGTTTGCCGTTGGAGTCGGTAATCAGCCAGCGGCGAGACATGAGTTGAACCGTTGTTTTGCTGAGGTTTTTGATGGTAATGATGTAGGCGAAGACGTAGCGGTTCTTCGTTGGTTCAGATTGTTCCTCTATGTATTTAGAGTGAACCTGACATTTGATACAAGGCGTAGATATATCCATATTCGCACCTTTTGTTGTTGGTATGCTTTAAAGTATTACATAAAAAACAGGCTCCTCACCGAAGTGTAGGAGCCTTTTAGAATTATTTGTCAGCGCTGTGAGTGTCGTACAACCAGTTTGCCATGTCGACAAACTGCTCGAGCGTTAAATTCTCAGGACGCATGCCAGGGTTAACACCCAACTCTTCAAGTACTTCTTTGTCGATTAGGCTCTTGTAGCAGTTACGAACCGTTTTACGACGCTGGTTAAAGCCTTCACGACATACACGATCTAGCCATTTCAGATCTTTTGCCGGGTAAGGTAGCACTTCGTATGGCTGTAGGCGTACTACTGCAGAATCTACTTTCGGTGGCGGAACGAAGGCCGTTGGTGGCACTTCTAGCACAGGCGTCACTTTACAGTAGTATTGAGCCATTACCGTAAGACGACCATAAGCTTTAGTACCTGGGCCGGCCGCTAATCGGTTAACCACTTCTTTTTGAAGCATGAAGTGCATGTCTTGCACGTCTTTATGGAACTCAAAAAGGTGGAACATCAATGGTGTCGAGATGTTGTATGGCAAGTTACCGAAAATACGTAGCTTGTTGTTTGGCTTAACAAGTTGTTCGAAATCGAACTTCATTGCATCGCCTTCATAGATCGTTAGCTTATCAGCCAGATCAGGATGGTTGCGAAGACGTTCAGCCAGATCTCTATCCAATTCGATAACGGTAAATTTATCGACAAGCTTACCCACTGGCTCAGTAATTGCGCCTAGACCAGGACCGATCTCTACCAAGTTTTGACCTGGTAGTGGGTTAATGCTCGATACGATGCCATCAATAATGTATGGATCGTTAAGGAAGTTTTGACCAAAACGTTTACGCGCTTTGTGCCCTAAGTGGACATCATTTCTCATTGCTTTTTCTCTACTAATTCAATGGCGTGCGTGAGCGCTGTTCTAAAGCTCCCTGTATCGGCTTGGCCTTTCCCTGCCAAGTCTAAGGCGGTACCGTGGTCGACTGATGTGCGAATAAACGGTAAGCCAAGCGTGATGTTCACTGAGCGACCAAACCCTTTGTATTTCAATACCGGGAGTACTTGGTCGTGATACATACCTAAAACAGCATCTGCATCTTGCAAATATTTTTCATTAAAGATGGTATCTGCTGGCAATGGGCCAACTAAATTGATGCCATCTTTTTGGCGAATTTTTTCTAGCGTCGGGGTGATGGTTTCTATCTCTTCACGTCCCAAGCAACCATCTTCACCAGCATGTGGATTCAAGCCACACACGTAGATAGTTGGTTTCTCAATAGCAAATTTTTCAACCAAATCTTTATTCAGAATTGCAATAATTTGCTCTAATCTGTCTTCGGTTACTGATTGAGATACATAAGCTAGTGGGATGTGCGTTGTTACTAGCGCAACACGCAGCCCTTCTGTTGCCAACATCATCACCACGAGCGGTGTATTGGACTTCTCTGCAAAGAACTCGGTATGGCCGCTAAAAGCAACGCCAGCTCGGTTAATTACACCCTTGTGAACAGGGCCGGTGACAATAGCATCAAATTCATCATTCATACAGCCAATTGCTGCGGTTTCTAAAGTATTTAATACGTAATGACCGTTCGCTTCATTGAGTTGGCCAGCTACGGCAGTTTCAGCCAGTGGAACGTGTTTCACAACTAGTGTTCCGGAGCGTTGAGGTTGCTTGGGCGCAGTTGAATCGTAATCCAACAGCTCAACCTTGATCCCTAACATTTCAGCTCGCTCTGCTAGTAGGGTTTTATCGGCACAAACTATGAGCTGATGTGGCCAGCTTTCTTGGGATAAGGCGAGAGTCAAATCTGGCCCAATTCCCGCTGGTTCACCTGCCGTAATGACAAGGCGTTTAGTTGTCATCTTGGTCATCCTCAACCATTTCAACAAAGGCACTTGCTCTTACTTCTTGCAGCCAAGCACCAGCTTCTTCGTTGAACTTACGGTTAAATAGAATTTGGTAAGCTTTGTTTTTCAAAGCTGAATCGGTACGGTCTACTTCTCGACGGTCTAGTACTTCAACAATGTGCCAGCCATGCACGGTTTTAAATGGTGCGCTGATCTTACCTTCAGGAAGCGTTTCTACTTGGTGCTTAAATTCAGGTACATACAAATCCGGTGTTTGGTAGCCTAGTTCACCATCTTGCACTGCAGAGCCTGGATCTTGGCTGTATTGTTGCGCAAGTTCACCAAAGCTCGCTTCACCCGCGTTTACACGACGCGTGATTTCCTCTAATTGCTCCTTGGCACCGTCGTCACTTAAGATGACGGTCGGTTTAATTAGGATATGACGAGCATTAACTTCCGTTACCGCTACCGTTTCCAAACCTTTAACATCTTCAATTTTTAGAATGTGGAAACCAACGCCACTTCGGAAAGGACCGATGATGCTGCCTTTATTCTGCATTTTGATTTGGTCTGCAAAAATGGTAGGCATCTCTTCTTTACGCATCCAACCCCAGTCACCACCTTGTAGTGCTTTAGGACCTTTTGAATAAGTATAAGCCATGGTGCTGAAATCTTTGCCTGAGTTGAGTTCCTCAACCACTTCTTTAGCTTGAGCTTCTAGTTCTTCTTTGGTTTGGTCATCATTAAAGCGAAGTTGGATGTGGCCGATTTTGTATTGAACGGTCGCGTTAGTCTCTTGCGCCAAGATATCCGCAAGGTTATCGACTTCAGCTGGAAGAATGTTGATACGACGACGCACTAAGGCGTTACGCGCTTCACTTGCCGCAATCTCTTTTCTTACTTGTTCGCGAAATGCATTGTAACTAAGGCCTTCTTCAGCAACCGATGCTGTTAATTGTTCTACAGTCTGGTTGTTGTCTTTCGCGATGCCTTCGATTGCTTGATCAAGTCGAGCATCATCGATACGAACCCCAATACGCTCTGCTTCTTGTGTTTGAATGGTATCGATGATCAGTTTTTCAAGCACTTGCTCATTGAGCACGTCTTGCGATGGTAGTGTTTGGCCGCTTTTCTTAGCATTTGCGCGCAGCGTCTTCATTGAAGCATCGATGTCGCTTTGTAAGATCACGCCTTCGTTAACGATAACTTTTACGCTGTCTAGTTCTACCGGCGCTGCGTAGCTTACTGATACAGTGCAAGCTGCTGCGATGGCAATTAATGTGCGTTTCCACAATGTCATGTGTAATCCTTTAAATTTACTGATGTTTTATCAGTAAAGAAAATTAGTTGTTTAAGAAGAATGGTCGGCCGTAGCTCAGTGCATTATCAGAGCTGCTTTCACCTACAGCACCAGAATCTGAGCCAATGTTGGTACCAAAACCAACAATACCGAAGTTCACACTGAAGTTATTTTCGTAAACTGGTGTTGCGTTAGGGTTGGTAACAAAATCACCTTCCCAACTGCGTAATTGATTGCTGTATGTGAAGCCTATATACCAACAATCAGACCTATAGTTTAGGGTAGTTAACCATTCTAGTTCTTCTTCAGTTGTTAGATCATAGAAGTACTGGGCACTAGCATTCCATTTAGCAGAGATTTGATAACCACCTAATAATCCCAATTGAGAGATTCCGTCTTTTGTTATTTGATTTATGTTGGTTATAGTGTCGCCAACATTATCTTCTATATACTCTTTTGTGACATAGCGATAGTTGGTTTGTACGTAACCGCCAGTAAAACGGTATTCTATTGTACTATTAGCAAGTTGCATTTCTGATGCGTCGATATCGTACTGCACACCACCATGATAAAAGAGGTAATCATCGTAGTTGAAATCGACCTCTACAGCCCATGAGGAGTAGTTAGATTTATCGTTTGGATCTGTGCCTTCAGGAGTACGTTTAGTATCTTTGTCAATATAAAAAATTTGCCCAAAAGACACATTTAAGCGTTCCCTATATTCATTATCAAAGAACCTAGAAGATGCACCGTAGCTAATTTGGTTGGCTGCCGCAATGAAGTCAACGCCACTGTATTTACGGCTTCTAAATAGGCCGTAGTAATCCGTTTGCAGCAATGTTGTGTCGTACAGAGCTATGTTAGATTGATCTTCTTCTGGTACATAAAGATACTGAACTTGAGGTTCGAGTGTTTGCGTGTAGCTCCCGATTAGCGTTGTATCTCTCTCTAAAACGATACCTGCGTGGCTTCTGAACTCAGGGATAATTCGGCTTACTGATTCTTCTAAATCTTTGTATTCGTCGCTTGATGTATCAACACCATCAAGATCTTGTTGATAGTATGTGCCGAGTAGTCGAGCCTCTGTTGTCCATGTGCCCCAAGTGTTTCCAACCGGAATTGTAATGCCAGGTTCAACGTGCACACGAGTGGCAGATGGTTTGTCTGAAGCGTCAGTATCGAATACTGAAACATGGCTGATGAGGTCGAAGTCTAAGTACTTCATCACTTCAGGAGCATAGTAGTTATACTCGAGTTGTGGCATGAGACGATAAGGTTGGTTGTTTGGAGTTAAGACCTGAAAATCTCGGACAAGCACCGATGCATCCCAGTTTTGAGAACGGTATGTAGCTTGGCCTTCTTGTAATAACTGGCCATCTTCACGGTTACCGATACTGCTTGAGCTAACGTCGGTAAAGTAATCTATATCACTGACTTTTGAGTAATCAACTTCGAACAACCAAGATTCTTGAAATATCCCGGAGTGCTCTAGTTGCGCGCCCCAACGATCGCCTTTTGCTTCATATTTTTTGTCATCTGGTAAGTATTCAGATTTGATACTACCTTCACCAAAATCACTTAGATAACGAAACTTACTGTTGAGTTGTGTGCCGCGCTCTTGCATGTACTTGAAAGTGGTTTCTAGATCGTAGTTGGGTGCTAAGTTCCAATAAATTGGGATTTCAGCTTCAAAACCATCGCTTGAGCCGTATGAGACGGTTGGATATAAGAAGCCGGTTTTACGAGTGTCGCCAATAGGAACAGTTAAATAAGGAAGGTAGAAAACCGGCACGCTCTGGATTTCAAAGCGTGGATTATAGAAGGTTGCTTGTTCTTTATTCTGATCGACGTCAATACTTGAGGCTCTTAAACGCCAAGCATTATCACCGATAGGGCAAGAGGTTATCGAGCCATCTTCGATCTCATAAACCGCTTTGCCTGTTTTTGCGATATAAACCGCATCACCGCGACCTGGTTCGCAAAGAAATTCGTAGTCGGTATTTTCTAGCGTCATTTCATCGGTAGTCAGATTGTTGGTTGCTCTGTCTGACACTGATTTGATTTGACCATCACTAAAGTTAACGTTGCCTTCAGCTACAACGATATTTTCTTGTTGGTGTAGGGTTACATTATCGGCAAGGATGGTCTTGTTCCCTTGCGTAACTCTTACGTCACCCGAATATATTGCCTTGTCACCATTGATAGCTTCTAAGCGATCTGACTCAACATGAGCGGGTAGCTGTGTCTCGTTTTCTGCAGCGGGCTCGATCAAGCATTGATCTATAGAGGGCATTTCCTGCACACTACTATCGGTGATTGTTTCAGCTTGAGTTGTCGACACGTATAATGCCGTACTTATAGACGCGGCTAACAAGGTGCGGGAAAAAGATTGCATGAAGTTGAACTATCCTGTGTCACTAGATGAAGGGTTGATCTAGTATCAATCCAATTAATAAAGCATTTTCCTTATGATAAAGGAAATATTAGCATTCAGCATCATCAGACAGCGTTACTCAGATAAAATTCATAGATAGAGAACACATAATGCAAATATTTGGCAAAATTTTGGGCGCGTTTTTTGGCTTTTTATTTGGAGGGCCGCTCGGTTTAGTTTTTGGCCTATTTTTGGGGCATCAATTTGATAAGGCTCGACGTTTAAACCAATCGGGGTTCAACAGTTCTGGTTTTGGCCGTGGACCAAGCCAAGCAGAAAGGCAAAACGAGTTCTTTAAAGCGGCTTTTGCGGTTATGGGACATGTTGCTAAAGCCAAAGGCCAGGTCACGCCAGAAGAGATTCAGCTCGCTTCTACAATGATGGAGCGTATGAACCTGCATGGCGAACAACGTAAAGCGGCTCAAGATGCTTTCCGTGACGGCAAAGAGAGTGACTTCCCGTTAAGCGATGTGCTTGAGCGTGTGAAAATCTCATCGGGTGGTCGTTTTGATCTTCTGCAGTTTTTTCTGGAGCTACAAGTGTCCGCAGCATTTGCTGATGGAAGCTTGCACCCGAGTGAACGTCAGGTTCTGCATAAGATAGCGCAAGGCCTTGGATTTTCTGCAGAACAGCTAGAGCGCCGCTTGCAGATGCAAGAAGCAGCATTTCGTTTTCAACAGCAAGGTGGAAGCTTTGGTGGCCATCAAGGCCATGGGCAATCATCGGGTTGGCAACAGGCTTCGCAACAAAACCAACTGGCCGATGCGTTTAAAGTTCTCGGTGTGAGTGAAAGTGCCGACGGTAAAGAGGTGAAGAAAGCTTACCGCAAGCTGATGAATGAGCATCACCCAGATAAACTGATGGCGAAGGGCTTACCGCCTGAGATGATGAATGTTGCGAAAGAGAAATCGCAAGAAATTCAGAACGCTTATGATCTGATAAAGAAAGTAAAAGGTTTTAAGTAATTGAATATAGACTGAGTCATGATATTAAATGACTCGGTTTTTTATTAAAGGGAATTATATGACGGTAACGTATCAGGATGTTCTAGAGTTTTGGTTCGATGAACTGACGCCAAAAGACTGGTTTACTGGCGGTGAAGAGATCGATACTTTGATTGAGTCTCGTTTTGCTAAACTGCACAAAGCCGCTATCCAAGGTGAGCTATTTGAATGGCGACAAAATGCAGAAGGGCGCTTGGCTGAAATTATCGTGCTTGATCAGTTTTCTCGAAATATTGGTAGAAACAGTCCGACAGCTTTTTCGGCTGATCCGATGGCGTTGGCTCTAGCCCAAGAGGCGGTAGCGGGTGGTTTTGATCACCAGCTTAACGAGCAACAAAAAAGCTTCCTGTATATGCCTTATATGCACAGTGAATCTTTGTTGGTTCATGAACAAGCCGTGGAGCTCTTTTCTCAAACGGGATTAGCACATAATCTTGATTTTGAGTTTAAGCACAAGGTCATCATTGAGCGTTTTGGTCGCTACCCTCATCGTAATGAGGTGCTAGGGCGAACTTCGACTCCTGAAGAGGTTGAGTTCTTGCAGCAACCGGGTTCAAGCTTTTAATTGTAGAAATACGGTCAAAGAATTGAGAAGAGGCTAGCGGTTAATAAAAACCTCTAGCCTCTTTTTGTTTAGCTGCATTCATGAGCTTTAACGTTAAAACTAGTTTGCTTGGTTAAGCGACCAATCATAGTCATAACTGATTTTTTCAGTGTTCGTCACCGGCTTTGTTCGATACTGGTCTAAGTGTTGAATGAGTTGTTTCTCTGTACCAAAATCCACAGCAAACCAATCGTAAATCGATGATAGTTGTAGTTTGTTGTTTCCAATCAACACGCCCTTATCGCTATTTACAAAATCACTAGCAGCTTGTTCCAACAAGGCTGCAGTATTGCCAGAGGTAAAAGCTTCAGACTGTAAGTTAGGGCATCCCAAACTCGCACAATTCACTGCATAATGCGTACGTGGATCTTGCCAAATCGGTCTTAAGATTCGATGTTCAATATCATTGAGTGTTAGTGACTTCCCGTTAACGATTACCACATCATCTCCCCATGGCCCAAAACTAAACAGTCCGCCGAGCTTGGTGATGGATTTTATTGGGTAAGCATCGAGAATTAGATCGACAGTCACTGCGTTGTATAGGTTAACCCAGTAGGCATATTGTTCCGATTTTGAGTAGTCGAGTGGATTCAACTGCTCTAACCTCTTGATGTATTGCTTGAGTTTTGTCTTATCTGCGGTGTTCACTGCTTGATAGCGAACTAGGGTATTTTGCCCTTGTTTAACTAAGTAGTTATCGAGAAATTGCTGCCAATCTTGGTGAGATACCTGTTCTAGATTGGTTTCGTCGCTTTGGTTCCAGTATGGCCAAAGATCAGATTTAGGCGCAGACCAAGCTAAGGTTGAGAAAAGTAGGCTGACAATAAAAAGTAGTTGTTTCATGGCATTCTCCTGATGACTGACTACTAAGACCTTATGCTTTACGATTTTCTTTCATAGCTCTTCAGTTAAATAGCGGAACTGCTCTGAATAAAGGGCTGAGCTTAATAAGCACATTAAGTTAAGCTAAAAGCTCAGCCAAATAAAAAAGGTTGGCACTAGGCCAACCTTTTATATGCACACAAAACTGTGTGATGCTATTTCAGGAAGCTAGGAATCTTAGCTTCAAACTCTGAAATCTTATCTGCGTGTTGAAGCGTTAGGCCGATGTTATCTAGGCCATTCAGCAAGCAGTGACGACGGAACTCATCAATTTCAAACGAGTACTCTTTTCCATTTGCACTGACTTTCATTGCTTCTAAATCAACGTCGATCTCAGCACCTTCATTCGCTTCAACGAATTGGAAAATCTCATCAACTTCTTGATCAGTAAGACGAACAGGAACCATCTGGTTATTGATCGAGTTACCGTAGAAAATATCTGCAAAGCTTGGCGCGATCATCACTTGAATACCGTAATCGGCAAGCGCCCAAGGTGCATGTTCACGAGATGAACCACAACCAAAGTTTTCACGAGCCAGTAGAATTGAAGCGCCTTTATAGCGTGGTGCATTCATTACAAACTCAGGGTTTGGTTGCTGGCCTGCGTCATCAAGGAAGCGCCAATCGTGGAACAAGTGCTTACCAAAGCCAATACGGTTCACTTTCTGTAGAAACTGCTTTGGAATGATCGCATCAGTATCGATGTTGGCCGTATCTAGAGGAACGACTAATCCGGTGTGTTGTTGAAAACCTGACATGTTAAATCCTCTAATTAAAGTTCACGAATATCGACAAAGTGACCAGCGATTGCCGCTGCGGCTGCCATTGCAGGGCTAACTAGGTGCGTACGACCATCACGGCCTTGGCGACCTTCAAAGTTACGGTTTGATGTAGAAGCACAGCGCTCTTGTGGACCTAAACGGTCATTGTTCATTGCAAGACACATAGAGCAACCCGGTAGGCGCCATTCAAAGCCTGCTTCGATAAAGATCTTATCTAGGCCTTCAGCTTCAGCTTGTGCTTTTACTTGCTCAGAACCCGGAACGATCAATGCTTGAACATGTTTCGCTACTTGGCGGCCTTTTGCTACCGCTGCTGCTGCGCGCATGTCTTCGATACGAGAGTTAGTACAAGAACCCACGAAAACTTTATCGACGTTGTAATCAGATAGAGATTTACCCGCTTCAAGGCCCATGTAAGCCAGAGCTTTTTCAGCAGATGCTTTTTCAACAGGATCTGCGAAGCTTTCTGGTGCAGGGATTGGTGTGTCTACTGAGATAACCTGACCTGGGTTTGTTCCCCAAGTGACTTGTGGTTTGATGTCAGCGGCTTCTAGCGTTACAACCGCATCGAACTCTGCCTCAGCATCGGTTTTTAGTGTGCTCCAGTATTCAATCGCTGCTTCTAAATCTTGACCTTCAGGAGAAAACTTACGACCTTTGATGTACTCGTATGTCGTTGCATCTGGAGCGATTAGACCCGCTTTCGCGCCCAGCTCGATTGCCATGTTACATACCGTCATACGACCTTCCATCGTAAGGTCAGTAATCGCCTCACCACAGAACTCAACTACATAACCAGTACCACCAGCTGCCGTTGTCTTGCCGATGATCGCGAGTACGATATCTTTGGCTGTAATGCCTTCTGCTACTTTACCTTTTACTTCGATCTTCATGGTTTTAGCGCGAGCTTGTTTTAGCGTTTGAGTCGCTAGAACGTGTTCAACCTCAGAAGTGCCGATACCAAATGCAAGAGAACCAAATGCACCGTGAGTTGCCGTGTGTGAGTCACCACAAACGATGGTCATGCCCGGCAGAGTAATACCTAACTCAGGGCCCATTACGTGCACAATACCCTGGTATTTGTGGTTTAGGTCGTAGAGCGTGACACCAAACTCTTCACAGTTCTTCGATAGCGTTTCCATTTGGATACGAGCCATCTCGCCAGAAGCATTGATGTCTTTAGTTTGTGTCGATACGTTGTGATCCATGGTCGCAAAAGTTTTGCCTACTTGGCGAACTTTACGGCCTTTTTCACGCAGGCCATCAAAGGCTTGAGGTGACGTTACTTCATGGACTAAGTGACGATCGATATAAAGAATTGGCGTTTCGCCTTTCGCTGCAACCGCAACGTGAGCGTCATAAACTTTTTCGTATAAGGTTTTTGCTTGCTGGTTTGTCGACATAGCTTTTCTTCCTTGGGAGCATCAGTCCCAGTGTTTGTTTCGAGCCAAGTCATGCTATTTAAGCTGACTTGGCTTGATATTATTCTTATGTACTTGCTTCTAATCTAAGCATCTAGCTTATGAAGCTAAGATGTACTCAGCGATCTTGTCGCCCATTTCAGAGGTAGTCAGCGCTTGGTTTTTGCCTGCAAGGTCAGCGGTTAGCTCGCCTGCAGAAAGTGCTTTAGATACCGCTGTTTCGATATCTTGAGCTGCGGCTTCTTCGCCTAGGCTGTAACGAAGCATTAGCGCTGCAGAAAGAATTTGCGCGACTGGGTTCGCGATGTTCTTGCCTGCGATATCTGGAGCGCTGCCACCTGCTGGTTCGTATAGGCCGAAGTTACTTTCGTTCAAGCTTGCAGAAGGAAGCATACCCATAGAACCCGTGATCATTGCGCACTCATCAGAGATGATGTCACCGAAGATGTTTGAACATAGCATTACATCAAACTGAGACGGATCTTTGATTAACTGCATGGTCGCGTTGTCGATGTACATGTGGTTTAGCGTGACATCTGGGTAGTCTTTCGAGATTTCTTCAACCACTTCACGCCATAAGATAGAGCTCTGAAGAACGTTTGCTTTATCGATTGAGTAAACGTTTTTGTTACGTAGACGAGCAGATTCAAAAGCAATCTTCGCAATACGTTCGATTTCGTAACGGTGGTAAACCTCAGTATCAAAGGCTTTCTCTGTTGCGCCTTCTCCTTCACGACCTTTAGGTTGGCCGAAGTAGATGCCGCCAGTTAATTCACGAACAACAACGATGTCGAAACCATTACCTGAGATGTCAGCACGCAAAGGAGAGAACGACTCTAACCCCTTGTGGATTTGCGCTGGACGTAGGTTACAGAACAGTTGGAAGTGCTTACGTAGAGGAAGTAGGGCACCACGTTCTGGTTGATCGTTTGGTGGAAGGTGTTCCCACTTAGGACCGCCAACCGAGCCGAAAAGTACCGCGTCAGATTCCTCACAACCCGTTACTGTCGCTTCTGGAAGTGGACAGCCGTGATTATCAATTGCGATACCACCAACATCATACTCTTCGCGAGAAAAGCTAATCGCGTGCTTCTTTTCAATCGCGTCTAGCACTTTATGTGCTTGTTGCATTACTTCTGGGCCAATGCCATCACCAGGTAGTACGGCAATCTTGTATGATTTATCAGTCATGTTAATCCTTTAATTCTTGTTACTGAGCTAGTTGGCTCGTTTTAAATTTTGTCCCTAAAGCCAACAACAGCGGCTCTAGGGCTCTGTTATTGGGTGCTTAAACTGTCGCGATTCTTTGCTGCTTCATTTCAGCGATGGTGTCTGCACGTTGAATGCTATTGATAACGTGCAATAGCGCTTGACCAGAAGCTTCAACGATATCCGTTGAAACGCCCGTACCGTGGTACTTACGGCCTTTATAGTTCGCAATAATATCGGCTTGACCTAAGCCATCTTCGCCTTCGCCTTTCGCGGTCAGGTCGAATTTATCCAATGCAATTTCGTAACCCGTTAAGCGGTAGATACATTGGTATAAAGCATCTACAGGGCCGTTACCGACAGCCGCTTCGCATTTCTCTTCATCGCCACATTGGAGCTTGATACTGGTGGTAGACATAACACTACCAGATTGTACGCTTAGGTAGTTAAGTTTATAGAAGTCATCTTCGTCACGTAGGTTCGCGAAGTGCATTAGTGCTTCTAAGTCGTAATCGAATACTTGGCCTTTACGGTCAGCCAGCTTCAAGAAGTCTTCGTACAATGAATCTAGATTGTATTCGTTGTCTTTATAGCCCATCGCGTCCATGTGGCTCTTAACAGCCGCTCGGCCACTACGGCTTGTTAGGTTCAATGCCTTGTTTTTCAAACCGATAGACTCAGGCGTCATGATCTCGTAAGTGTTCTTGTTCTTAAGCATGCCATCTTGGTGAATACCTGAAGAGTGGCTGAATGCGTTAGCACCGACGATTGCTTTGTTGTCTTGAATTGGCATGTGGCAAAGCTGGCTAACCAACTTACTGGTACGGTGAATCTCTTTATGATCCAAGCCGGTGTGAACACCCAAAAGCTCTTGACGAGTTTTGATGATCATTGCGATTTCTTCTAAAGAACAGTTACCTGCACGTTCGCCAATACCATTGATTGTGCCTTCAATTTGACGAGCGCCCGCTTGCACAGCGGCAATTGAGTTTGCAACCGACATACCTAAGTCATCGTGACAGTGAACAGAGATGATCGCTTGGTCGATGTTGGGTACGCGCTCGAATAGCGTTTTGATAATGCCACCAAACTCATTCGGTACTGTATAGCCTACCGTGTCTGGAATATTGATGGTTTTTGCGCCAGCGTTAATCGCGGCTTCAACCATACGACATAGGTTGTCGATAGGGGTACGACCGGCATCTTCACATGAGAACTCAACATCGTCAGTGTAGTTACGCGCGTGTTTGACGGCTTTCACTGCCATCTCGACAACATCGTCGTAGCTGCGGCGTAATTTGTCTTGTACGTGAACCGTCGATGTAGAGATGAAGGTGTGAATACGGAACTGGTCAGCAACTTTAAGCGCTTCTGCAGCGGCGTCGATATCTTTCGCTACGGCACGAGAAAGTGCACAAATACGGCTGTCTTTGATGTGTTTAGCGATGGTTTGTACAGACTCAAAATCACCTGGCGAAGAGATAGGGAAGCCAGCTTCGATAACATCGACACCCAGTCTCTCAAGAGCATAAGCGATCTGTAACTTCTCTTTTACCGTAAGGCTTGCAGCCAATGCTTGCTCGCCGTCACGTAAGGTAGTATCAAAAATTATTACTTGATCGTTCATGGGTGCTTCCTTATATCGATAATGAATCGATTGCTATCCAAATTATTATTAAGAATGATGTTCTTTTAAAAGTGCCAGTTACAAAAAAACCCGCTCAGTGCGGGTTTTAATATTTGTGTAGTTCTTGACCCACAACTTACCCGCGCGATTGGTTCACGATAAGGAGAAGTTTCAGCAGTAGAGAAGAAGAAAAAATCATTACACAAATATCCGTAAATAAACTGTTAACACCATATTTACCGTAATTTATTCTGAGCGTCAAACAAGAAAATCCAATATCAGCGTACATTGGCAGTGTTTTGGTTTGGTTTGTGCTGTTTTTTATTCTGTAGTTGGATAAATCGACTGATTGGTGGTTTTGTATTGGCGGGTTAGTTTATCGTTTGGCTGATGTGTAGGTTAAAACTTTGTAGTAAATCTTTTTGATGGAACGATTCACCAAAAAAATCACAAGCGTTACCCAATTAATTAATCACTTGATTAAATAGTGAGTAATTAATCTTCTACTGTTACGCCTGTTTATCTCTATAATTAATCGGGTGATTAATTATAGAGATGGATTTTTGCCATGACGGCACGAAAAGCGGGGCGACCTCAACAGAACTTAGATGTTCGACAGTTATTGATTGAGCATGCTCGCGATCTGTTTGTTGTTCAGCCATACGACAAGGTCTCGACACGTCTGATTGCTGATCGTGCGGGTGTGAACATTGCGATGATCCGTTATTACTTTGGCAGTAAGGCTGGGTTATTTGAGGCGATGCTACGTGAAACCCTACGACCGATGCAATTGCAGATGCAAAGGTTGGTTGAAGAAAGCAGTCATGAGAACTTTCTTGATTTAATGCGGACTTACTACAAAGAGATGGTCAAGGTCCCCAAGTTTCCTCGCTTGATTGCCCAAGTGATGAATATGCCTCCCTCTGAAGTGCAAAGAGAGTTGCTCGAAAAGGTTTTCCTCGATGTGGCCAAGCCAGCCCAAGATGTCATTTTTGAAAAGTTGGTGGCACAGGGTGTCTTAAGAAAAGAGATGGATCCCAAGCTCTGTCGCGTGTCGTATATAAGCTTGATGGTATTTCCGTTCATTGCGCCGCCCCCTCTATTAGCAATCCATGGTATTGAGATTAATGAAGAATTTCTTAACCGTTTAATCGAACACAACATTCAATTGATGACAGAAGGCTTTATAAACACGCCTAGCCCTTCTTCCGTGCAGGACCAAAGATAATGAAAATAAATAAAAAACTACTCTTCTTTCCGGCACTTGCGGTTGGTGTCATTGGCCTTGTGGTTGCAATTAACTTGAAGCCGGATCTTCCAACCAAGCCCGCGGGTGATAGAGCTCGCTTAGTTGATACAGTAAGCCTAGAGCAACAACTGATAGCACCGTTAGCGGTTGGCTTTGGCAAAGTGGTGCCGAAAGTCGAATGGAAAGCGATTGCCGAGGTGACTGGACAGATCGTTTATCGTCATCCGGATCTTGAGAAAGGTCAGGTGATCCCTGCGGGAACGGTTGTGCTCAAGGTTGATCCATTGGATTACGAATTGAAACTGATACAAGCAGAGGCGGATCTAAAATCAAGCCAAACCTCATTAGCAAAATTGAATCAAGAAGAAGACAACCTGAATCAGACTCTTAAGATCGAAAAGAATCGCTTAGTGATCAGCAACAAAGAGCTACAACGTAAACAAGATCTGCGTAAGAAAGGGCTGACTTCTCAATCGGATGTCGACCTGCAACAACAAAGTGCACTGTCTCAACAGAAGCTAGTGTTGGATATCGCGAACCAAATCGCTTTAATGCCAGATGAAAAACGTGTTGCGGAAGCGGTGATTAAGGTCAATGTATCTAAAGTGAAAGAGGCGCAGCGCTCTCTCGATAAGACCACCATCATTTTGCCAAGAGCGATGCGAATTGCCCAGGTTGATATCGAACAAAACCAAGTGGTTAACCTTCAGCAAGAGATGTTTGTTGCTCACGGAATTGATGTCATGGAAGTGGAGGCGCAACTTTCTATTCACGATATGCAAACTTTAGCCTCGAGCTTTAATCAATTCCCTCGCGATGTTGCAGGAATCCCTAATCCTTATGAAGCGCCAATCAAAGCGACGATTCAACTTAACAGCGGCAACCTGAAACTGAGTTGGCCTGCGAAGGTAGCAAGAATCAGTGAGACGGTTGATGAAAACCAAGCGACAGCAGGAATTATTCTCGAGATCGCTCAAGACTATTCACAACTGCAGCCAAGCAATGCGACCCCTTTGGTCAACGGCATGTTTGTAAAAGCTGAGATTGAAGGTGTAGCCAATCTGAGTTGGGTGGTTCCAGAGCGAGCATTGCACGGTGACAAGGTTTACCTGATGGATGACAATCAGCGCTTGCAAGTGGTGAATGTTGAAGTGCTTTATCGCAGAGATAACCAAGTGGTTGTGAGTGGCGAGCTACAAACGGGAGATAAATTGGTTCTTAATGACGTCCTGCCAGCTATCGAAGGCATGTTACTGAAAGAGTCGAACTCTACAGAGATTAAGCTTGAATCGGATACTCAGGAGAGTGCGTCATGATCAAGTTCTTTTCTAGGCACCCAACAGCGGCAAACTTGTTGATGCTTGGGTTATTGATCATGGGTATCAGCTCATTATCAACCATCAAGCGTGAAACCTTCCCCGCTTATGATCCGCCTTACATTATGGCTGCCATCGTGTATCCCGGTGCATCACCACAAGAAGTGGAAGAAAGCTTGTGTGTGCGAATGGAAGATGCCGTCGATGGCCTAGCTAACATTGAAGAGACTCAGTGTGAAGCCATCGAAGGTAGCGCACGTCTAATCCTGAAGTTGAATGAGAAAGCGGATATCGGCCGAATGCTGGTGGATGTACAAACTCAAATCAACTCGATCAATGATTTCCCGACTGAGATTGAATCGCCTGTTGTTCAAGAACTGGATTGGAATGAACCAGTTGTTGATATCGCCATCACAGCAGAAACGTCGTGGCCGGAGCTTAAGGCCTACGCTGAAGACCTCAAACGTATCATGAAGCTTGATTATGATGTTTCACTGGTCGATGTTAGCGGCTTCTCTGATCATCAATACCGCGTTGAACTGGATACTCAAGCGATTCGCCAGCTGGGTTTGAGTGTCGGTGATATCGCAGACCAGATTGGCCGTCAGAATGTAAAACTGCCAAGCGGTAACGTTGAAACACCAGACAAGAATTTTCTGATTCGTTTTGATGAAAGACGAATTACACCGGTTGAGCTGGAAAGCATCGTGGTTGGCTCTGCGCCTAATGGATCAGTGATCCGTCTGAGAGACATTGCAAAAATAACCGACCGCTTTGAGCTTGATGAACAGAAGGTGTTGTTTGATGGAAAGCCATCGGCTCTGTTGAAAATCAGTAAAAACAAAGAAGATGATGCGTTACGAATCAAAGAGAACGTGACGCGTTTCGTTGAAGATCAGAGCGCGATTGCCCCTGATGGCGTGACGCTACAAATGACCAACGATCTCTCCTCTGTGCTGTGGGATCGCCTTACCATGATGGTTCGCAATGGCTGGCAAGGTATTGTGCTGGTATTTGCCACCATGTGGCTGTTCTTCAGTTTACGCTATTCATTCTGGGTTGCGGCTGGCTTACCGGTTGCCTTCCTAGGTGGCTTATTCTTAATGGCTAACCTTGGTTTATCGATTAACATCATGTCATTGGTTGGCTTGCTAATGGCGATTGGTATCATGATGGATGACGCCATCGTGATAGCCGAATCGATAGCGTCCCATTTAGATCGGGGGCAAAACGTTGATGATGCAGTGTACAACGGCGTTAAGAAAGTGCTTCCCGGAGTGTTATCTTCTTTCTTAACTACGGTGTGTATTTTCGGTAGCTTGCTGTTTCTCGATGGAGAGATGGGCGCGGTGCTTAAGGCTGTTCCTCAAGTATTGATATTAGTGCTGTCGTTGAGCTTGATTGAAGCCTTCCTGATTTTGCCTAATCACTTGTCTCATTCATTACACAAAGAAAAGAATGACAAGCCAGCGCTGCGCTTCAAAGTTGTGTTGTTAGAGAAGTTTGAGAACTTTCGTAATACCACTTTGATGAACATGGTTGAGAAAGTGGTGACATTCCGCTACGCCTTTATGGGCGGAGTGCTGACCCTGCTGTTGCTTTCGGTAGCCTTGATTGCTGGTGGCGTTGTTAAGTTCCAACCTTTCCCTGAGCTTGATGGTGATATTGCCGAGGCGCGTATCATTCTTCCGCCGGGCGCATCATTGTCTCAAACCGAGAGAGTTGTAGACAAAATTGTCGCTTCTGCTGAGCGTTTGAATGAGCAATGGAGCGAAGAGGTTGAGGACGGTAATAAATTGGTTGAGCATATCACCAGCCAATTCAATGCTAACGCAGACGCCAACGAATCAGGCCCACACTTAGCCACTGTGCGCCTAGACTTACGCGGTGCAGAGAGCCGTAACACCGTTATCGATGATTTCATCAATGCATGGCGAGAGGATATCGGCGATTTGGCTGATCCTATTTCATTAGTGTTCAAGCAACCTACTATGGGGCCGGGCGGTCGTGCTATCGAGATCCGTGCCAAGCATGATGATCTGGCTGAATTGAAGTCTGCTTCTCTGGAGATTCAGGAGTACCTCAATCAGTTTGACGGAGTGCATGGTGTGCTTGATGACATGCGCATGGGTAAGGAAGAGATCTTAGTTAAACTTCGCCCTGGAGCTGAAACCTACAATGTGAATGGGCAGATGATTGCGTCTCAGTTACGTGCAGCCTTTTTTGGACAAACAGCAGACGAGATTCAAATCGGTGTTGAGAACATCTCGATCGAAGTGCGTCTTGATAAAGAACAGGCTGGCGATTTACAGCAACTGGCTAACTTCCCAATCATCACTGCAGATGGCAGTCAGATCCCGCTAGCAACATTGGCGACATTAGATTTCCAACGTAACTACGTGCGAATCCAGCGTATTGATGGCTTGAGAACCATCAGTATCTTTGGTGATATTGATAATAAGAAGGCGAGCTCATCAGCTATTTTGGCTCAGTTCCAAAAAGATGAAGCAGCCAAGCTTATTCAAAAATACCCAGGATTACGCTTTGATTTTGAAGGGGAGGCTAAAGATGCCGCGAAGACAGGAGCCTCGATGGGTAAAGGCTTCTTGCTTGGTTTATTCGGCGTGTTTGCGATTCTTAGCTATCAATTCCGAAGCTACTTAGAGCCTGTGGTCGTGATGCTAGCAATTCCACTCGCCTTTATTGGGGTGGTGGTTGGTCACTGGATACTTGGCCACTCTTTGAGTATGCCAAGCATGATGGGCTTTGTGTCGCTTGCCGGGATTGTGGTTAATGATTCCATTTTGTTGGTGCAGTACATTCGTCACCATGTCGATGAGGGAGATAGCGTGCATGACTCGGTGGTGAAAGCCAGTCGCGAGCGTTTCCGAGCGGTATTCTTGACCTCAATGACGACCGCAGCTGGTTTGCTACCGCTGTTGACGGAAACCAGCTTGCAGGCTCAGGTTATCCAACCATTGGTTATTTCGATTGTGTTTGGCATATTTGCTTCAACCTTATTGGTGCTGTTTATGATCCCAGCGGCTTACGCAATATTAGCGGACTTTGGTTTAGTGAAAAAGCATGAGCCATTAGCGCTATAACTTTTAGTGCTATAACCTTTAGCGCTATAACCTTTAGCGCTATTATCATTATCGAACGCTATAACCATTAACACGATAGAAGTAGCGTTTGCTTGCTTATATAAAGAAGTAAAAACGTAGAAGAATAAAGCGGCCTTGGGTCGCTTTATTTTTATCGGCAGTTTCTAGGCCCCATCAGCTTGCTTAGCGAAAGCGGTCAATTCGCCTCAAAATTCATTTTAGTTCATTCAAAACGTCACTTAACTGTCATTTCAGGAGCATAACTTGAGCCTTAACTGAATAAGGATTGTTAAGGAGATTGTATGCGTACTATCGAACCTATTGTCCGCTGGGATGTGGCATTTTCTGTTTTCTGTTTAAAGAGCCGTTATAGCGGACAACAGGCGACACTCAGTAAGGCGGTGTCTCATACTGGAGATGGACACCTTTACGTTTTGATTGCTTTGGTTGCACTACTGGCTGACAGTTACACCGGTCGAGATTTTCTATTGGTGGGCTTAACTGCCTTTGCAATCGAGTTACCTATTTACTGGTTTGCCAAAAATACCCTCAAGCGTCGCAGACCCGCTGAATTCTCTTCATTGCTTTACTCCCATATTGTGCCATCTGATAAATACAGCCTGCCTTCTGGGCATTCCGCTGCGGCTTTTGTTATGGCGACTCTAATCGGACATTTCTATCCGAGCTTGTACCTCTTTAGCCTGATTTGGGCGACTGCGATTGCTGGCTCTCGAATCCTACTTGGTGTGCACTTTTTAACGGACGTACTGATTGGCGCAGCCTTGGGCATCGCTTGTACTAGCCTTGCTATCAGCTTCATCCTGTAATCATTTTGTTGGCAACAACCACTGCCGAGCTTAAGTGGCAAACATAAAGGAACATGCATGAAAATTTTATATGGCGTACAAGGCACAGGGAATGGGCACATCGCTCGAGCGAGGGCAATGGCTGTGGCTTTTCGTCAGCAAAATATCGATGTCGACTTTCTGTTCTCTGGGCGAGACGAGAGCAAGTACTTCTCGATGGAAGCGTTTGGTAATTATCAGACCCGCAGCGGCTTAACTTTTTACAGCGAGCAGGGGCAGGTTAAATACGGCAAGACATTCATCAAGAACAACATCTGGCGATTTCTCAGTGAGATTAATCAGATCGATTTGACGCCTTATGACTTAGTGTTGAATGACTTTGAGCCTGTGACTGCATGGGCAGCTAAGAGGCAAGGTGTGCCATGCATTGGCATAAGCCACCAGAATGCGTTCCGCTACGATGTACCTAAAGAAGGGGGCAACTGGATTGAACATTCGGTGATTCAACATTTCGCCCCAACTGAGCACTCGATTGGTTTGCATTGGTATCACTTTGAACAACCGATACTGCCGCCTATCGTTCACACGCTGGCTGGTGATCAACAAACAAAAGCAGCACAAAACTTTACGTTGGTCTATTTGCCGTTTGAGGATCTTGAGTCGATCTCAGAGCTGCTGATGAAGTTCATTTCGCACAACTTTGTCTGTTACCACCCGGATGTTATTGAGCATAGCCGAGTCGAAAATATTGAGTTCAAACCACTCAGTCATGCTGGCTTCCAATTCGACCTCAATCAGTGCTCTGGTGTGGTTGCGAATGGCGGCTTTGAATTGCCATCGGAAGCCTTAACTTTGGGGAAGAAATTGCTTCTTAAACCACTCGAAGGGCAGTTCGAACAACAGAGCAATGTGGCGACGCTAGAGGCTCTTGGATTAGCTCAAACTATGACCTTTTTAGATGCGGCTATCATGCGCAGTTGGCTCGGTGAAAAACAAGCTGAAGTGGTCACTTATCCCGACGTGGCAGGTGCACTTGTTGAGTGGGTGTTAGCGGGCAATTGGTCCAACCAAGATGACTTAAGAAAGCAACTTTGGGACAAGGTCGATTTTCCTAGTTATGCATCGCTCACTTAACTCATAAGTGTTATTTCTGAATCAACCAGTCAAACAATTCATGGGTTCAATAAATTGTAACAAATGTAACCAAACGATAGAACAGCTAAATAAGTCGAAATGAAACTCATAAGTGATGCATTTTATGTTTTTTTATAACTCTATAAATAATTGATTTTTAGATGTTATTTAATCATTAAGGTAAAATAAAATTATTCTTTATCAATCTTGTTGGTAGCTCGAGATTTATTGGTTAATAGTAATGGTAATCCGAAAAACATCGGTCTGATAAATATAAGAATTAGTGGTTATCTATTCCTATACCATTACCAATTTAACGCTGTCGAACCGACAAGAGGCAACTTGAATGTTAGAGAAAAAAGACGCAATGAGTGCTATTGCAAGCTACAGAATGGAAAGCACACTTCGTGGAGTCGACTTAAATCTTTTGACTGTATTTGATGCAGTTATGCAAGAGCAAAACATTACACGTGCAGCTCATAATCTGGGTATGTCTCAGCCTGCTGTAAGTAACGCTGTTGCTCGTCTAAAAGTGATGTTTAACGACGAACTATTCATGCGTCAAGGTCGTGGTATTCAGCCGACTCAACGTGCTCGTCAGTTGTTTGGTCCAATCCGCCAAGCACTGCAGTTAGTACGCAATGAACTGCCAAGTTCTGTGTTCTCTCCAGAGTCGTCTTCTCGTCTGTTCAAACTTGCGATTTGTAGCCCTTGTGACATGCGTTTTGCACCTAAGATCATGTCGACAATCAACGACCAAGCACCGAGCGTTAAACTGCACATGGATGCAGAATTCGATCGTCAACTTTCTGAGCGTATGCGCTACCAAGAAATCGACTTCGTTATTGATTACGCTCGTTTTGATGAGCAGGGCTTTTCAAGCACTGAGATCTTCCAAGACGAATTAGTTGTTGTTGCTTCTGCTTCTCACCCACGTATCAACGGTGAAGTTTCAGCGGCAGAGCTGCTTAACGAAAAGCACGCAAAACTGTCTCGCATCCATGGTCAACGCAGCTTCTCGGAGCAAGCTTACCGTGACCTAGATTGCACGCCTTTCTACGAAGGTACGAGCTTAAGCAACGTACTTTACGTTGTTGGTCAATCTGAGCTTGTGACGATTGCACCTCGTTGGATGGTTGAGCATGCAGCGAACAAAGATCAGCTTCAGATTTTAGATTTCCCATTCGATAATGCGGCAATTTCTGGCTTCCTAAGCTGGCACGAATCAAGTGAAAAGGATAAAGGACACATTTGGTTACGAGATCAGTTAATGATGATCTGTGGCGAAGTCGTGGCGCTTAACTAAGCACTAATCCCTATGATTTGTAAGCCCTAAGCTGGGAGTCTGGCTTGGGGCTTTTTTGTACCTGCTATTTTTGTTGATAGAAAACTTAGCGTGAGACGTACTATTACTTATAACTTTGAGCTTCATCAGTTGCCTTTTCCATGATCAGAGGTACACTTGTGCGCTCAAAAAAGCTTACAGGTGTAAGCCAAAGGTAAAGAGATGGCCAATTTAGATTTTCATATCGTAAAAAGACTTCGTGACCAAATTGCCCAAGGCGGCAACCGTACAGCTTTGAAGCATAAAGTCGACAATGTATGGCAAGGTATTAGCTGGGAACAGTTTGGACAACAAATCGATACGCTTTCATTAGCACTGTTGGCTCACGGACTGAGAGTTCAGGATAAGATCGGTATCTTTTCGAACAATATGCCTCAGTGGACTGTGGCAGATTTTGCATCTTTACAAGCGCGTCTTGTAACGGTACCAATCTACCCAACCAACACAGCGGCGCAGTCTTCTTACATTATCCAAAATGCAGATGTGAAGATCTTATTCGTTGGCGAGCAAGCTCAATTTGATGCGGCGGTTAGCCTTTTTGAAGAGTGTGAACAGCTAGAAGTTGTTGTGGCGATGTCTGATGATATCGATCTGCAAGGACATCGCTTTGCCGTCTCTTGGAAAGAATTCATGGCTCGTGGTGTTGAAGATCAGCAAGCTGAACTTGATGTTCGTCTTGCGGATGCCTGTATGGATGACTTACTGACACTTATCTATACCTCTGGTACAACAGGCCAGCCAAAAGGTGTAATGCTTGATTACACGAACGTTGGCTATCAACTAAAAGGCCATGATGAGCGCCTTAGCTTAAGCAAAGACGACGTCTCATTGTGTTTCTTACCTTTATCACATGTATTTGAGCGTGCTTGGACTTTCTATGTCCTTTATAAAGGCGCAACCAACTGTTACTTGCAAGACACAATGCAAGTTCGTGATGCGCTGAGTGATGTTAAGCCAACGGTTATGTCTGCAGTTCCTCGTTTCTACGAGAAGATATTCTCAGCGATTCACGAGAAAGTATCTAAAGCACCGTTTATCCGTAAAGTGCTCTTTACTTGGGCGGTGAACATGGGTGCGAAGCTTTCTGTTTGTCACCAAGAAGGTCGCACACCATCATTCATGCTGAAGAAGAGCCATGCGCTTGCCGATAAGCTTGTGTTATCTAAACTGCGAGCTCTGTTAGGCGGTAACATCAACTTCATGCCATGTGGTGGCGCGAAGCTTGATGAAACCATTGGTCGCTTCTTCCACGCGATCGGTATCAACGTAAAACTTGGCTACGGCATGACAGAAACCACGGCAACAGTATCGTGCTGGGATGACCGCTGTTTTAACCCTGATTCAATTGGTATGTCGATGCCGGGCGCTGAAGTGAAAATTGGTGCTAAGGATGAGATTCTTGTTCGTGGTCCAATGGTGATGCGTGGCTACTACAAGATGCCAGAAGAGACCGCTAAGACGTTTGACGAGCACGGTTTCCTAAAGACTGGTGATGCGGGACATTTTGATGAAAATGGTAACCTGTTCATTACTGATCGTATTAAAGAATTGATGAAGACCTCTGGCGGTAAGTACATTGCACCGCAAGTGGTTGAAGGCGCGATTGGTAAAGATCACTTTATCGAACAGATTGCCGTTATCGCTGATACGCGCAAATTCGTTTCTGCGCTGATCGTTCCTTGTTATGACTCTCTAGAAGAGTATGCCAAAGAGCTGAATATCAAGTATCACGACCGTGTTGAGCTTGTTAAACATCACCAGATTGTCGAGATGCTAGAGAAGCGTGTGAATGACTTACAGCAAGAGCTAGCTAAGTTTGAGCAAGTGAAGAAATTCAAGTTGCTGCCAAAAGCATTTTCTATGGATGATGGCGAACTGACACCTACTCAAAAATTGCGTCGTAAAGTTATCAACGATAAGTATCAAGACGAAATCGAAGAAATGTACAATGAAAAGCCTAAAGATAAGTAGTTTTCTGCTTAGATAAATTTTCAGTTGTTTAAAAATCCCCCTACGAATGTGATTGCATTTTTAGGGGGATTTTTTATGCCTGCTGACACAGCACAATGTGCGAAAGCGCACACCAATAAAGGCGTAATTAATCGATAAACCGTGATTCATTTGAATATTAAGCTCTTTTTTTTAGGTGTTAATTGGTTTTTAAATCTAACTATTGGGTTTGGTTTGGGTTTTATTTAATGCTTTCAGCTAATAGTTGGTTTTTTGACGTAATTATCGGATAACAGGTGTTAGACCAGATGATAATAAAGCGTTAAAGTTGTTTCGTATTACTGTTTGTTGTTATCACGACAGACAGCCATAGCCGAAAAAGTGGAAGTATTTCGAATTAGGCTACGAATAAGCCCTAGACTATGAAAAACCAGCCCAACATGTTCACCAAATATGGTTGGAAACTGGTGAGGAGAGCAATATGACAACAAAACCTGAAACAGCCATGTCATCCGGCGCTGAAATGTTATCCGGCGCTGAAATGGTGGTGCAGTCTCTAATTGAAGAGGGTGTAGAACAAATCTTTGGTTACCCAGGTGGTTCTGTACTTGATATCTATGATGCGCTGCATGCTAAAACTGCTGAAATTAAACACGTATTAGTACGACACGAACAAGCCGCTACCCATATGGCAGATGGCTATACTCGTTCTACCGGTAAGCCGGGCGTAGTACTAGTGTGTTCTGGTCCGGGAGCGACCAATACCGTTACTGGTATTGCCACCGCCTACATGGACTCAATTCCAATGATAGTTATTTCTGGTAACGTACCAAATAGCTTAATTGGTAATGACGCCTTCCAAGAGTGTGACATCGTGGGTGTATCCCGTCCGATCGTTAAACACAGCTTCCTCGTTAAGAAAGCGGAAGATATCCCTGAAGTCGTTAAAAAAGCATTCTATATTTCAACGACAGGACGTCCTGGTCCTGTGGTTATTGATCTGCCAAAAGATATCTTAAACCCACAAATCAAGCTTCCTTATGAATACCCAGAAACGATCAAAATGCGTTCGTATAACCCAACGGTTACGGGTCATAAAGGTCAGATCAAAAAGGCGCTAAAAGCCCTTCTTGAAGCGAAGAAGCCGGTACTTTATGTCGGTGGTGGTGCAGTTATTTCTGAGGCAGATAAGCCGCTGTTAAAATTAGCAGAGGCACTGAATTTACCCGTGGTAAGCACCCTAATGGGGCTTGGCGCTTTCCCTGGTACCCATAAGAACTCTTTGGGTATGTTGGGCATGCATGGTTTGTATGAAGCCAATATGGCGATGCACAATGCGGACTTGATCTTTGGTATTGGCGTACGTTTCGATGATCGAACCACCAATAACCTAGATAAGTACTGCCCTGATGCGAAGATCATGCACATTGATATCGACCCATCTTCTATCTCTAAAAACGTAAAAGTGGATCTACCGATTGTAGGTTCAGCGGAAAAAGTACTAGAGAGCATGGTTAACCTGCTTATTGAGCAAGGTGGAACTAACGATGCAGAAGCGATGGAAAGCTGGTGGAGTGAAATTAAACAGTGGCAAGAGCGTGACTGCTTGGCATATGACAAAACGTCTGGTCGTATTAAGCCACAACAAGTTATTGAAACACTTCATAAAGTAACCAATGGTGATGCCTATGTTGCTTCTGATGTAGGTCAACACCAAATGTTTGCTGCTTTGTACTACCCGTTTGACAAGCCACGCCGTTGGATTAACTCTGGTGGTCTAGGCACAATGGGCTTTGGCCTACCTGCTGGTATGGGCGTTAAGTTTGCGAAACCTGATGAAGAAGTTGTGATTGTTACTGGTGACGGCAGTATTCAAATGAATATCCAAGAGCTGTCGACTGCGCTGCAATACAATATTCCCGTTAAGATTATTAACCTTAACAACCGTTTCTTAGGCATGGTAAAACAGTGGCAAGACATTGTTTATCAAGGTCGTTACTCTAATTCATATATGGACTCTGTTCCTGATTTTGCTGCGATTGCTGAGGCTTATGGCCACGTTGGCATGCGTATTTCATCTCCGGATGAACTGGAATCAGGTTTGGAAAAAGCACTGGCGATGAAAGACCGTTTGGTATTTGTCGATATCAGTGTGGATGACACCGAGCACGTATACCCAATGCAGATCAAAGGCGAGGGTATGGATAACATGTGGCTAAGCAAAACGGAGAGAACATAATATGAGACACATCCTTTCACTATTAATGGAAAACCAACCAGGTGCACTTTCTCGAGTGGTTGGCTTGTTTTCTCAGCGTGGCTACAACATCGAGTCTTTGAATGTATCTCCTACGGATGATCCAACGCTTTCTCGTCTGAATGTCACCACTAACTCGAGCGAAATGCAGCTTGAGCAGATCCAAAAACAGCTACACAAGTTAATCGACGTACTTAAGGTACAAGAAGTGTCTGAGCTTGAGCATATCGAGCGTGAACTATTGATGGTAAAAGTACGCGCTAGCGGCTTTGCTCGCGCCGAAGTGAAGCGCACCGCGGATATCTTCCGTGGCCAAATCGTTGATGTAACGGCTTCGCAATATACGGTGCAAATGGCCGGCACTAGCGAGAAGCTGGATGCTTTCATTCAGGCATTGTCTGAAGTAACGGAAGTACTTGAAGTGGCTCGAAGTGGGGTTGTTGGCATCGCACGTGGTGAACGAGCGTTGAAAGCCTAAACAAGAAGTATTTAAAAAATAGTTTTAAAGCCGCTTTTTTAAGCGGCTTTTATTTTGTTAATTTCCTAGAGTGCTATAATCTTGCGCTCTCTTTTTCTTCCTGAGCTAGTAATGCGAAATAAAAAATCAATAATTACATTACTAATCATCTCAATCACACTCTGTTCAGCTGTCGCTCTATATTACTTGCAGCGATATAAAGAAGTGAAGCAGCAGAGTTTTGACTACTCGGCTAAGCAAGCTGTCCATCAATTGGTGTACGCTAAGCGAGACTACGATCTTCTTAAGACTCAATTAGTTTCCGTAATGGGCCTGTTAAGCCACAGCCAAAGCTTGGTTAACTTTGCCTCTTCTCCCTCTGACCAAACCAAAGATCTACTTGAAGAGGTTTGGCAGTCTGTCCTCGTGAACCAAAAATGGTATACACAGATCCACCTGCTAGATATCTCGGGTAAAGAGCTGGTTCGTGTCAACTACTCCGCTGATTCAGGCCACATAACGGTACCGCAACAACTTCAAGATAAATCTGACTCGAGCTACTTTCAATACGCTCAAAAACTAGAAGCTGAACAAATTGGCGGTTGGGGCATTGAGCTTGAAATGGAACATGGTGAGATCACCTTCCCTTATATGCCGGTTATTCGTGTCTTTACCCCCGTAGAAACACCTGAGAAAAGAGTGGGCTACCTTGTTATTAATCTCGACGTATGGGGTTTATCGTCGCGTCTTAGTTTTTCACCTGATAATGATCTTAGAGCAGAAGTTCTTAATGAAGCGAGTTATTACATAGCGAGTAACCATAGCGGTAAGCTGTTTGGCGATTCTATTCCAGAAAGAAAAGGCTACAACCTGAAAAACATCGCACCAAAGGCATGGGAAGCGATCTCTAATGATCAGGTGGGGCACGTTTTTGAAGATGGCAATTTGTTTGCGTTTAACACGGTGATGCTCGCGAATAATCAAAAGGTCCATTTACTGATTCAACTTAATCAGAAACAACTGATGGATCGAGCTGAACCGAGCTTAAGTGACCTCTCTCAAGAAGAAGTGTTTGTGTTGCTAACGGTACTAGTTTTTGCGTTTCCGTTTGCTTATTTAGTGACTCATTACCGACGTCGAAGTCTAGAAAGTAAGTTGGCACGTGCCGCATTGAGCGGCATGTCGGCCGTCATGATCTCTGATAAGCAGCATCGTACTATGATGATCAACAACGAGTTTGAGAACATGACGGGGTACTGCAAAACTCAAGTTATCGGTCAAAATGCATTACAGCTGTTGCTTGAAAATACCGAGCAGACACTCTCGAGTGATTCAATCTGGCAACACTTAGAGCAAGAAGAAGTATGGGAGGGGGAAGTTCTGTGTAAGAACAAGTTACGTATCCCTTTCACCGTCATCATGCGAGTACAAGCCGTTAAGAATCGCTCTGGAAAGATCAGTTACTATATTACGTCTTTGGTTGATATTTCTGTAAGGAAGGAGCTTGAGGTGCGTTTGAGGATCTTAAGTGAACGAGATTCTTTGAGTAACCTTTGGAACCGCCGAAAGTTCGAAGAGCAGCTCGCGTATTATTCTCGCTTGGTCGAGCGTTACCCTAATGAAGCGACCACTTGCTTAGCTTTAGTCGATATTGATAACTTCAAACGAATCAATGACGAACTTGGCCACGATGAAGGCGACCGAGTGATTGCAAGTGTTGCAAGGCTTCTGCAAGACAGCCTACGCAATACTGATTTTGTTGCTCGCGTTGGGGGGGAGGAGTTTGCATTACTGATGCCACACACCTCGCTGCCGGAAGCGAAACGTGTATTGGATCGATTACGAATAGAAATAGAGCTATCCTCAGGGACTAAAGTGACGGTGAGTGTCGGTTTCACTGATTTGACAAGCAACAGCACTCGCTCATACAAATGTGCCGATGTTGGGCTCTACGAATCTAAATCGTCTGGGCGCAATACCGTCTCTATGTGCCCTAGTCATGCTGATGTCGCTTAATCTTTCATTACTCGATTAGTCTTTAATATTTCACTGGTTTTCACGGTTTACTTAGCTTTCACTGCTTCACTTGGCTTTCAATAGACTTAGCCCTTAAAAAGATTTACGTTTTAAGTGACTAACCATTTTCCTATCAAGCCATCTTTCTCGCTTCGTATCTTTTAAAGCTAGCCTTCAGCAGTGCCTTTCAACATATATACTAGGAATCTCACTTTTGAGGCGACCTATGTCACAAGTCTTATGTAGTTAGACTAAAGTCTAATTCTGATGAAAATTTGAGCTAAAATAAACAATAAGTAAACTATCTTGCTTCAGGTTACGTCGTGTTAAGCGAACCAATAAACAGAGTGTTTACCCGATATAAAAGGGATGACACCGTTAACTTAATTCAGCTGGTTAGCTTGCCTTATCAATGGCTTGAGAGATAACAGTAGAATTAGGTTAGCTGTAGCAAGAGTTTGGGGATCATACTGTCTGGTTAAAAGAGGCCTGGTATGTTTGTCGATTTTTTAGTGAGGTTAACCATAGGCACATTAGTCATTCTTGGCTTTCAACTGAGTGCACTGTATTTTTTACCTATGGTTGTACTGCTCAATACTCATCACAAAGAGTTTTTTGGGTGGTAGTTCAGTCGTGATACTGGAAACAAAAAACGGAGCCGTTGGGCTCCGTTTTTATTTGGTTAGAATCTATCTTGGCGTTATGCCGCTTCGATAACTTCTTCAATTCGTTTCATTGAACCTAGTAAATGTTGATCAAGTAACTCTGTTGCTTGTTCTGCATTCTTAGAGAGTACTAGCTTCATGATCATTTCGTGCTCATCAATATTGAACAGATCATCAGATGCTGTTTCAGCTGACATTGCTAAGAAGCGGTAACGTTTAACTTGGTTAATAAGTTCATCAAAGAACTTAAACATGTTCTCTGAATCAGCACCTTCAAGCAACGCGACATGGAACTGTTGGTGGCGTTCTTCCCATTCAACAGAATCAAATTCTTCTTCTACGTTCTGAAGGCGTGATAGCTTGTGGTAAGAGGTCAACACTTCTAATTCCCAGCTTTCATCGCCAGCTGAGATCGCTTTTTTAAGCAGAACGGAAGAGACCAGTCGAAGGCTTTCGTATAGGTCATTGAGTTCTTTCTTTGAGACCGGAGATACCCAGCAGCCTTTTTGTGGCTCTAGCTTTACGTATTTACTCCAAGATAACTGCACTAAGGCTTCACGAATTGGAGATGCGCCTACGTTGTATCGTGCTTTTAGCTCAGCAACAACGAGTTTTTGGCCAGGGGTTAACTCACCATTAAGAATATCTTGGCGAATCATCTTTGATACTTTGTCTGTGAGCGTAGGACTAGACATTACAAACCTCATGCATATTTGATTCTAGTCTGCTAATCCGTCTCTTAGAAAGAGCCCATGGAAGTTAACAGTACGTAATTCTACTGTGATTGATAATACAGCGTACTGAAAAGTTAGGCAAGATTTGTTTCATAAAAAAAGAGGGCCGAAGCCCTCTTTTATATTTTATGCGTATCGGTTCATTCTTATAGAACGTGAACAGATGCCGTGTTTGTAGTACCAGAAGCGACTAGAGCACCAGAAACCATAACTACGATGTCGCCTTTGTTACCTAGGCCAGATTGTAGAGCGATTTCTTTACCGTTGATGTAAAACGCGTCTGTGTTCTCGATAGAGTCAACAAGAACTGGCTTAACACCTTTAGTTAGAACTAGCTGTGCAGCTGTCTTTTCGTTAGTTGTTAGAGCAAGGATGTTTGCAGTTGGGAAGTACTTACGTACTGAACGTGCAGACTTACCGCCTTCAGTTGCAACAACGATTAGAGGAGCAGCTAGCTTCTCTGCTGTGTCTACAGCGCCTTTACATACTGCTTCAGTGATGCGTAGACGTGGGCTGTCTAGACGAGAACCTAGCTCAGCTTTAAGAGCTGAATCAGTACGGTTCGCGATTTGAGCCATGATAGTTACAGCTTCAACTGGGTACTTACCTTTAGCAGTTTCACCAGAAAGCATTACTGCATCAGTACCATCCATGATTGCGTTCGCAACGTCACCCGCTTCAGCACGAGTTGGACGTGGGTTGCTGATCATAGAGTCAAGCATTTGAGTTGCAGTGATAACCATCTTACGTGCGCGGTTACACTTCTCGATCATCATCTTCTGAGCGAAGATTACTTCTTCAGCTGGGATTTCAACACCTAGGTCACCACGAGCAACCATGATGCCGTCAGAAGCTTCAAGGATTGAATCGAAGTTATCTACACCTTCTTGGTTTTCAATCTTAGAAATGATGTGGATGTTCTCGCCGCCGTTAGCGTTTAGAAGCTCACGGATTTCTTTAACGTCGTCTTCTTTACGGATGAAAGAAGCAGCTACGAAATCAACGCCTTGCTCACAACCAAACTTAAGGTCAGCTTTGTCTTTCTCAGAAAGAGCTGGAAGTTGAACAGAAACGCCAGGAAGGTTAACACCTTTGTTTTCGCCTAGAGCACCGTTGTTAAGAACTTTACACTTAACTTCAGTTTCTGTTGTTGCGATAACTTCCATTTCGATTAGGCCGTCATCAACAAGGATAGTGTTACCAGCAGTTAGGTCTTTAGCGAAACCTAGGTAAGTTACTGCTACTACGTCTTTGTTACCAACAACTGTTGCGTCAGTTGTGAAAGTGAACTCTTGACCAGCTACTAGATCTACGTCGTTACCATCTTCAAGTTTGATAGTACGGATTTCTGGACCTTTAGTATCTAGAAGGATAGCAAGTTGCTCACCTTTGTTTTCCATTACTGTACGGAAGTTCGCGATACGAGTGCCGTGTTCTGCGAAGTCACCGTGAGAGAAGTTAAGACGCATAACGTTCATGCCAGCATCTACTAGTTCAGTTAGCTTCTCTACAGATTCAGTTTTAGGGCCAATCGTACATACGATTTTGGTCTTTTTCATGGAAGGTACTCTCCGGTAAGTATTGTTACAATTTGAAATTTATTTAAGGTCTGAAGATTGGTCCGCTACATCAACATTTTGTGCCTGTTGTGTAAAAGCGCGGGACTTCCAATATGTCCTTCAGAGTTGTAAGTCTTTCATCAATTTTAGTCATTTTATGACCAAAAGATTTTGATTCAATATCGGTTTTATGTGACTTACCCCACTATATAAGAGGTAAGTTGCAAAAAAATAACAGTCAGTTTTGTAATTTTTTTTCTTTTCGGGTGCGGATTCTACCACCTAATCAGTTCAATATCACTGCTTAACAATTGTCTTAGGACAAGGTTTTATCGCTATTTATTAATTTTTTGGATCAAAATAAATGGACTAAATAGTTTCGTTGTAACTATAATATGTTTCAAAACGAAACTTACTGGCCTTTTTTAAATGTCGAAACGAAACACCCAGCTCAGAAGACATGCTATTTCTAACCTCGTTAACGAAAAGGGGGAGGTTAGTGTTGATGAACTATCCGCTAAATTCGAAACCTCAGAGGTCACGATTAGAAAGGACTTAGCGTCTTTAGAGAAAAACGGTCAGCTTTTGCGCCGTTATGGTGGTGCGATTTCATTACCGAAAGAGGTTGTGAACGAAGAACTGGGTCCACAAGTTTCGACTCGAAAGATTTCATTAGCGAAAGCCGCTGCAGATTTAATTCGCGACCATAATCGCATTGTGATCGATAGCGGTAGCACGACAGGGGCGCTAATTCAGCAGCTCAATAGCAAGCGTGGTTTGGTTGTGATGACCAACTCGTTGCATGTTGCTAATGCACTTAATGAGTTGGAAAGCGAACCAACACTGCTAATGACCGGCGGCACTTGGGATACCCATTCGGATTCTTTTCAAGGCAAAGTCGCAGAATCAGTACTTCGAGCTTACGATTTTGATCAACTATTTATCGGGGCTGATGGTATCGACCTTGATAGAGGCACAACCACGTTCAATGAATTGGTTGGTCTAAGTAAAGTAATGGCTGAAGTGTCACGAGAAGTGATCGTGATGGTTGAGTCGGAAAAGGTGGGACGAAAGATCCCGAACTTAGAGCTGGCATGGGAACACATTGACATCTTAATTACCGATACAGACTTAGGCGAAGAATCCAAAGCAAGTATAGAATCACATGATGTTCGAGTGATCCTGACCGATCCAGCGTAAAAACAAATTTAAGTATTATGCATTTACCTTCCTATAATTGATCTTAATAAAGATCTGGCCTTTGCTTGCTGCCAATAGGAATGAAACGAAATTGATGGAGTGAAACTATGTGTGGAATTGTTGGTGCAGTAGCACAGCGTGATGTAGCTGAAATTTTAGTAGAAGGTCTTCGCCGCCTAGAATACCGAGGCTACGATTCGGCGGGTGTCGCTGTAGTTGATAGCGAATCTAACCTAACTCGTGTACGCCGCCTTGGTAAAGTACAAGAGCTAGCAGACGCAGTCGATCAACAACATGTCATTGGCGGTACTGGTATTGCTCATACACGTTGGGCGACACACGGTGAGCCTTCTGAAGCAAACGCACACCCACACATGTCTGGCGACATTGCTGTTGTACACAATGGCATTATCGAAAACCACGAAACACTGCGCGCTCTGCTGCAAGAGCGTGGCTACGTGTTCACTTCACAAACAGATACAGAAGTTATCGCTCACTTAGTTGAGTGGGAACTTCGCACGTCAGCTTCATTGGTTGAAGCGCTTCAAAAGACAGCGAAACAATTAGACGGTGCATACGGCACGGTGGCGGTTGATCGTAAAGATCCTAGCCGTATCGTTGTTGCTCGTTCTGGTAGCCCAATCGTTATCGGTTTTGGTGTGGGCGAGAACTTCCTTGCTTCTGACCAACTAGCGCTATTAAGCGTAACTCGTCGCTTCATGTACTTAGAAGAAGGTGATGTTGCTGAGGTGACTCGTCGTGATGTAACAGTATTTGATGTGGCGGGCGAGCGTGTTGAGCGTGAAATCGTTGAATCAAACGCAGAACACGATGCAGGTGACAAAGGTCAATACCGTCACTTCATGCAGAAAGAGATCTTTGAGCAGCCAACAGCGCTGATCAACACAATGGAAGGCCGTATCTCTGACACTTCGGTTATCACTAACGCAATCGGTGTTAAAGCGGAAGAGATCCTAAGCAAGGTTGAACACGTGCAGATCATCGCATGTGGTACGTCTTACAACTCAGGCATGGCAGCTCGTTACTGGTTTGAATCTCTAGCAGGCGTAAGCTGTGACGTAGAGATTGCCTCTGAATTCCGTTACCGTGATTTCGTTGTTCGTCCGAATAGCCTATTGGTGACTTTGTCTCAGTCTGGTGAAACGGCGGATACGCTTGCTGCACTTCGTCTTGCAAAAGAAAAAGGTTACATGTCAGCAATGACTATCTGTAACGTTGCAGGTTCTTCACTGGTTCGTGAATCTGATTTTGCCTTCATGACTCGCGCAGGAACAGAGATCGGCGTTGCTTCTACTAAAGCTTTCACCACTCAACTAGCTGCAATGCTGATGATGGTAACGTCAATTGGTCGTCTACAAGGTCGCATCAATGAAGAGAAAGAAGCAGAGATCGTTCAAGCACTGCATCAACTGCCTGCTGATATCGAGAAAGCATTGGCGTTTGATAAAGAGATCGAAGCGCTAGCACCTGATTTTGCAGACAAGCATCACACACTGTTCTTGGGTCGTGGTGAGTTCTACCCTATCGCGATGGAAGCGTCTCTGAAACTGAAAGAGATCTCTTACATCCACGCAGAAGCATACGCGGCTGGTGAGCTTAAGCACGGTCCTTTGGCTCTTATCGATGCAGATATGCCAGTCGTCGTTATTGCACCAAGCAACGACTTGCTAGAGAAGCTGAAATCAAACGTTGAAGAAGTACGTGCTCGTGGCGGTCTACTTTACGTATTCGCAGATGAAGATGCAGGCTTTGAAAGCGATGAGAACATGAAGATCATCAAGATGCCTCACGTAAGTGAAGTAACAGCACCTATCTACTACACAGTACCGATGCAGCTGTTGTCTTACCACGTGGCGCTAATCAAGGGTACCGATGTTGACCAACCTCGTAACCTAGCGAAAGCGGTAACAGTTGAGTAATCGCCAGCCTATCTAAGAAAATTAGATAATAAGAAGCCCATCCTGTGATGGGCTTTTTTGTGTCTGTTAGCTAACGATCAGCGTTAGATCTAGCTTTAACGGCGTTAAGCGTTAAGCATTAAGTGCTTGCTCTAGGTCAGCCAAGATATCGTCAATGTGTTCAATACCTACTGAGAGGCGAATCATCTCTGGTGACACACCTGCTTGCTTTTGTTCCGCTTCGCTTAATTGACGGTGTGTTGTAGAAGCAGGGTGACAAGCGAGAGATTTTGCATCGCCAATGTTGACCAAACGTTTGAAGATTTGCAGCGCATCATAGAAACGAACACCGGCTTCATAACCATCTTTCAAGCCAAAAGATAAAATGGCAGACGGCTTACCTTGCATGTATTTCTCAGCCAATGGGTAGAACTCAGAGGTTGGTAACCCCGCGTAGCTTACCCAACTCACATTCTCATGTTGCTTAAGGTATTCTGCTACTTTCAGTGCATTCTCGGTGTGTCGCTCCATGCGTAGCGACAACGTTTCTAGACCCTGCATCAACATGAAGGCATTCATGGGTGACAGTGCTGCGCCTGTATTACGCAATGGAACGGTTCGAGCGCGGCCAATAAATGCGGCTTCACCAAAGGCTTCGGTATACACCACACCGTGGTAAGAAGGTTCTGGTTGATTAAAGACCGGGAAGCGATCTTTGTGCTCTGCCCATGGGAATTTGCCTGAATCGACAATAACACCACCCAACGTCGTTCCGTGACCACCAACGTATTTGGTTAGCGAGTGCACCACAATATCGGCACCGAAATCGATAGGTTTACACAACACAGGTGTCGCCACCGTGTTATCGACAATCACAGGTACACCTTGTGCGTGAGCAAGCTCAGCAACACGTTCTAAGTCGATAATGTTACCTGCTGGGTTACCGATACTTTCACAATAAACCGCCTTGGTCTTTTCATCGATCAGAGCCGCTAAGCTTTCTGGTTTATCGTCTTTAGCAAAGCGAACTTCGATCCCTTGGTTTGGTAGCATATGAGCAAATAGGGTGTAAGTACCGCCGTAAAGCTGAGGTGTTGAAACGATGTTGTCACCGATTTGTGCCAACGTTTGAATCGCGTAGTTGATCGCCGCGCTGCCTGCACTCACCACTAAGCCTGCAATCCCGCCTTCTAAGGCTGCCATGCGTTTTTCCAACACATCGTTGGTTGGGTTCATTATGCGAGTGTAGATATTGCCCGGCACCGCAAGGTTAAACAGGTCGGCGCCGTGTTGTGCATCATCGAATTCATAAGCAACGGTTTGGTAAATAGGAGTCGCAACCGATTTGGTTGTTGGATCTGTGTCGTAGCCGAAGTGAATCGAGAGCGTTTCGTCTTTCATGAGTCTTCCCTGAACTATTGAATGATTTGTGTACTCTCATATTGCCGATTTTTTTATAAAAGAAAAGTATGTTTAGTCACATAGAAGAAACTGGGCGAATGGGGCAGAGCGTTGAGCTTGACCCGTCCTGATATGGGTTGACACTTGATTGACTAAAACGCTCGATGTACTTCATCGGGCGTTTTGTATTTTAGAGCTGTGTGAGGCCTATATTCATTATAGATTTTTACTGATTCGGCGACCATTTTCTTTGCTTCATCTAAATCATTAGGCTTATTCAACAGATACTCCATCTTCAGTATTCCGTTGATCCTCTCTGCCAACGCATTCTGATAACAGTCATAGCCATCAGTCATTGAGCAAGATACATCATACTGTCGATGCAACTCTTGGTATTCAACAGAGCAGTACTGAACACCTCGATCTGAGTGATGTACAAGCTCACCTGTATTCTTCCGTTCTTTCAACGCGTTTAAAAAGGCCTGCTTGACCGTGCGAGCTTTCATATCATCACTTATGTGATAGCCCACGATTTTTCTTGAGTAAGCGTCCGTCACTAAACTGAGATAAGTACTACCACGCCGCGTTGCTAGATAAGTAATATCGGCAACCCATAATTGCTCTGGTCTTTCCGGTATTAAGCCTTCTTTGACACGATTAGGATGGCAGTAAAAGCGATGATTACTGTTTGTGGTTCGATGATAAGCCCTTCGATTCTGGACTAATAATCGATTCATTCTCAGCAGAGAGAATAAGCGGTCTCGCCCTATTTCAATATCGTTCTGAGCAAGTAAATACTTGATCTTACGAGTTCCTATACGAGGGTGCATCATCCTTTGCTCCTTCACAAAACCGAGTACTGATTCATCTTTCTTTGTCTGATGAATTTCTGCAACACAGCGCTTGTAGAAAGCTTGTCGTGTAATACCTATGAAGTGACAAGCTTTAGTGACGGTCAACTTTCTGACCGTTTTTTCCTTAATAACTCGGCCTTGCGCTTCTTTGAGATTCGGACACCGAAATCTCGATCCATGACTTTTACAACCGCTTCAAAGAACTCAGCTTTGAGCTGAGTCTCTTCTAATTGCTGCTCGAGTTCTTTGATTCGTTGCTCTGGGGTTTGAGTTGAGGAAGAGTTTGACATAGTCGCTCCTAACGCTCTCGATTGTTCTATTCCTTTAGACCAATCTAGTTGACCATGTTTGCGAAGCCAAACTAAAACGGTAGAGCGACCTTGGATCCCATAACGTTCTTGAGCTTGCTTATAAGTCATTTCGCCTTTTTCAACTTGGCTTACGACTGCCAATTTAAAGGCAAGAGAATAATCTCGTTGAGTACGTCTACTTGTTGTTTTCATGACACTCTCCAATTTCATGTTGGAAATGTGTCAACCATATTTAGGACGGTACAGCTAGAAGATAAAGGGCTAGAAAAGCAAAAAGCCAGAGCAGCGTGAACTGTTCTGGCTTTTCTAATTTGGTGGCCCCTCCCAGATTTGAACTGGGGACCGAACGATTATGAGTCGTGCGCTCTAACCACTGAGCTAAGGGGCCGTAGGGCATAGATTATAGGGGAACCAATCAATGGTGTCTAGACACTATGAGGGGCAATTCCGCTTACATCTTAGCCACTTAAATCACGTAGGTACAAAAAAGGTGAGCCAACGCTCACCTTTTTTATTTTATGCTTAAAAGCTAACCACACTAAAGCGTGTAATTACTCGTCTAGGAAGCTACGCAGAGTTTCTGAGCGGCTTGGGTGACGAAGTTTACGCAGTGCTTTTGCTTCGATCTGACGGATACGTTCACGAGTTACGTCGAACTGTTTACCAACCTCTTCAAGAGTGTGGTCAGTATTCATGTCGATACCGAAACGCATACGCAGTACTTTCGCTTCACGAGGCGTTAGGCCTGCAAGAACGTCTTTAGTTGCGCCGCGTAGGCTTGTTGCTGTAGCAGAGTCTAAAGGTAGTTCTAGCGTTGTATCCTCGATGAAATCACCTAGATGCGAATCTTCGTCGTCACCGATTGGTGTCTCCATTGAGATAGGCTCTTTAGCGATTTTCAGTACTTTACGGATCTTGTCTTCAGGCATTTGCATGCGCTCAGCCAACTCTTCCGGAAGCGGTTCACGACCCATCTCTTGTAGCATTTGACGAGAGATACGGTTTAGTTTGTTGATCGTTTCGATCATGTGAACCGGAATACGGATAGTACGAGCTTGGTCGGCAATCGAACGAGTGATTGCTTGACGGATCCACCACGTAGCGTAAGTAGAGAACTTGTAACCACGACGGTATTCAAACTTATCTACCGCTTTCATCAGACCGATGTTACCTTCTTGGATTAGATCCAGGAATTGTAGACCACGGTTTGTGTACTTCTTAGCAATCGAGATTACTAGACGTAAGTTCGCTTCAACCATCTCTTTCTTCGCACGACGAGCTTTCGCTTCACCGATAGACATACGACGGCTGATATCTTTGATGCTTTGAACAGTAAGAGACGTTTCACGTTCGATGATATCCAGCTTTTGGATAGAGCGACGGATGTCGTGTTCGTTACGTTTGATCTTTTCTGCGTATGGCTTGTCTGAAGCAAGAACTTCGTCCAACCATGCTTCGCTAGATTCATTGCCAGTAAATAGAGCAATGAAAGATTTCTTCGGCATTTTGCCGTACTCAACCGTTTGACGCATGATTAGGCGTTCTTGAGTACGTACGCGATCCATCGAAGTACGCAGTTCGTTTACTAGGTAATCAAACTGTTTTGGCGTCAGACGGAATTCTTTGAATACGTCTTGCATCATTGTTGTTGCAAGCGTTGCTTTCGGGCTTTCGTGGCCGTATTCATTGATTGCTAGTTGACGGTTTTGGTAGCTAGTGCGAAGCGCTGTGAACTTCTCAAGAGCAAGCTCAGGATCAATACCTGTATCTTCCTCTTCTTCTTCCTCGTCGTCTTCTGCTTCTTCTTTGTCTTCGTCTTCTAGATCAGTTTTAGCGAGCTCTGAACCGATGTGAGTCGCCGTTGGCGCAGCTGTGCCATCGTCGTCTGGGTCAACAAAGCCATTGATTAGATCTGTTAAGCGAATCTCTTCAGCGAGTACGCGGTCAAACTGTTCCAAGATGTATGGAATAGTGCCTGGGTACTCAGCAACAGATAATTGAACGGTATTGATACCATCTTCAATACGCTTCGCAATGTCGATTTCGCCTTCACGAGTCAGTAGTTCAACTGTACCCATTTCACGCATGTACATACGAACTGGGTCAGTAGTACGGCCAATCTCGCTTTCTACGCTTGAAAGCGCAGCAGCAGCAGCTTCAGCTGCATCTTCATCTATATTAGCATCGTCATCATTTAGAGCTAGATCATCAGCGTCAGGTGCAGTTTCTACTACCTTGATACCCATGTCATTGATCATTTGAATGATGTCTTCTACCTGTTCAGAATCCACGATTTCTGCAGGTAGGTGGTCGTTTACTTCGGCGTAGGTCAGATAGCCTTGTTCCTTGCCTTTAATAACAAGTAATTTTAGCTGTGACTGCGGATTTTGATCCATAGATGATATCCAACTTCAGGTCTGGTGAAGGACGTTGCATTCTCAAATGCAAACCAATTATGTTAACAAATTTATTAAATGCTGACTAATCAAACAGGGTTACGCTTTTAGATCTAGCATTAAAGCTAGTAGCTCCCTTTTTTCTTCGGCTGATAAACCGACACTTCTTGCTTTGGCCTGCAGGTTTTCAATTTGTTTTTCAACGCACTGGGCAAGGATATTGTCCAATGAGTCTAAAAATATGTCTTCTTGATTGTCTTCGTCGAGGGGGATTTCCCAGCTCGCGAGACGAGACAGAAGTGCCTCATGTTTGTTCTCTCGCCAATGTTCTAATAATTGGCCTGTGCTGATATGGGGGTTCACTCGGCAGATATCAAGTACTTCGACGAATAAACTTAGTCCAGGCAGCTGTAAGCCTTTGACACTTGATAAGTCCGGTACCATATCAGCATAGCTCGGATTTTGGATAAGCAAAGCGATAACTTCACGCATTGGAGTGCGCTTGAGCTCTTTATGCGGTTGAGGTGTCGGGTTCTTTGTGTGAACGCGAGCACGCCTCAATTGGTTATCAAATCCAGTTCGCTCATCGAGCAATTTTTCGAGCAGTTCTTGGAAGTAACTGTCAGGAATTTTACTAATCAAGGCGCTCGCGTGTGCACGCAGTGCCGATTTTCCTTCTGTTGTTCCTAAATTCAGCTTGTGTATTTCTATCAGGTTATCGAACAAATAGGTCGAAAGCGGCGTCGCATTGTGGACCAGCTGTTCGAAAGCAGCCTGACCGTGTTCTCTAATATAGCTGTCTGGGTCTTCACCGTCTGGCAAGAACAGAAACTTGAGTGTGTTACCTGTTTTCAGGTATTCAAGCGCGTTTTCTAGTGCGCGCCACGCGGCCTCTTTACCTGCTCTATCACCATCGTAACAACAAACCACAGTATTGGTCTGGCGGAACAACATCTGAACGTGATCACCGGTTGTTGAGGTGCCCAGTGATGCCACTGAGTAATCGACGCCGTATTGCGCTAGTGCGACAACATCCATATAACCTTCAACCACAAGTACTTGAGGCGGTTCACGGTATGCTTGTAACACTTCATAAAGGCCGTAAAGCTCTTTACCTTTATGGAAGATCGGCGTTTCTGGCGAGTTTAGATACTTTGGCGTGCCGTCTTCTAAAACACGACCACCAAACCCGATTACTCGTCCTCGACGGTCACGAATCGGGAACATCACGCGTCCACGGAATCGATCGTATCGGTTGCCTTTATCGTTTTCTATCAACATGCCGCCAGTAACGAGCATGTCTTGGGCTTCTTTTTGTTGGCCAAAGTTCTTACGAACCAAGTCCCATTCATCAGCGACGTAGCCAATGCCAAATTTCTGTACGATTTCACCAGAAAGACCGCGATTTTTTAGGTAATCAATCGCAGGTTTGTTAGCTGAGATTTTCAGCTGAGAGCGGTAAAAATTACTGATGCCGCCCATCAAATCGTAGAGGTTACGTTTTTGTTCGCTGTTGGCTCTTGGCGCCGTGGATATTTCACCGCTGCGCTGTTCTCTAGGGACATCAAGTCCTAAAAATGAGGCCAGCTCTTCAATCGCTTCAACAAAATCGAGACGTTCGAACTCCATAATGAAGTCGATAGCATTGCCGTGTACGCCACAACCAAAGCAGTGATAAAACTGTTTTTCTTGGCTTACGCTGAAAGAAGGGGTCTTTTCGTTGTGAAATGGGCAACAAGCACCATAGTTTTTGCCTTTTTTCTTAAGTTTCACGCGTGCGTCCACAATATCGACAATGTCGAGACGCGCTAGGAGATCATCGATGAAACTACGCGGGATGTGTCCTGCCATAAAACCTTAGAAAAATGCACTAACTGAGAGTGTGGATAATAATAGTTTGAATAGGTTACAGATACAAACAAGCCGTGCGTTCCGAAGGATTGCACGGCTTGTTGCAATTTGATTTGGGATTAAGCGAGTTTAGAACGAACTAAACCACTAACTTTACCCATATCTGCACGCCCTTGAATTTGTGGTTTCAAGATAGCCATTACTTTACCCATGTCTTGCATGCCCGCAGGTTGAGCTTCTGCAATTGCGCTATCAAGTAGTGCAATAACTTCTTCTTCAGTTAGCGGTTGAGGCATAAAGCCTTCAAGTACCGTAATTTCTGCTTTTTCCACGTCAGCAAGATCTTGACGATTTGCCGATTCATATTGAGCAACAGAATCGCGACGTTGCTTAACCATTTTAACTAATATAGCAATAATGTCGTCGTCGTTCAGAGTGATCCGTTCGTCAACTTCACGTTGCTTAATTGCTGAAAGAGCTAAGCGGATAGTGCCAAGGCGCGGTTTGTCCTTGGCTTTCATCGCTAATTTTTGCTCTTCTTTGAGTTGTTCAATAAGAGCCATAACTCAGTCCTTATGGATTAAGTTATTAGTACAGACGAACGCGACGTGCGTTTTCGCGAGCTAGCTTTTTAGCGTGACGCTTTTGAGCTGCTGCTTTAGCGCGTTTGCGAACTGTAGTTGGCTTTTCGTAATGCTCACGACGACGCACTTCAGAAAGGATACCTGCTTTTTCACAAGAGCGCTTGAAACGACGTAGTGCAACGTCGAACGGTTCGTTTTCACGTACTTTAACTATTGGCATATGCCTTTCACCTCAGGGGTTATTCATTATCGCTGGTTACTCAGTACCAAATCAGAGAAGTTACCCATCGAGCTAACTCTCTATTCGCGTTTGGCCATTAACCAGCTTGATCAAAAATGGTGCGGAATTTTAATCCGATCACAGTGGCTTTGTAAAGCACTTTGTCGATTATAGTCTGTACAATATTTGTTTGAAGAGCTTAGGCAGGGTAATATTGCGCTAATTTCCCATTTTAGACGAAAGCGTGCCGAGAAAATTATGCGCATTATTGGTATTGAAACCTCTTGTGATGAAACAGGAATCGCAATTTATGATGATGAGCAAGGGCTGCTTTCTCATCAGTTATACAGCCAAGTAAAACTGCACGCCGATTACGGTGGTGTGGTACCTGAGCTAGCGTCGCGTGACCACGTAAAAAAAACTATTCCACTGATTAAAGCGGCATTGGCAGAAGCGAACCTAACGTCGAAAGACATTGATGGCGTGGCTTACACTGCTGGCCCTGGTTTGGTTGGTGCATTGCTTGTGGGTGCAACGATTGGTCGCAGTATTGCTTATGCGTGGGGCGTGCCTGCTGTGCCAGTGCACCATATGGAAGGTCACCTTCTTGCGCCAATGCTAGAAGACAATCCTCCACCATTCCCATTTGTTGCTCTGCTGGTTTCTGGCGGTCATACAATGATGGTTGAAGTAAAAGGCATTGGTGAATATCGAATCCTTGGTGAATCGATTGATGATGCGGCGGGTGAAGCATTTGATAAAACCGCGAAGCTGATGGGCTTAGATTACCCGGGTGGCCCGCTGTTATCTCGACTTGCAGAAAAAGGGACTCCGGGGCGCTTTAAGTTCCCACGTCCAATGACCGATCGCCCAGGGCTAGATATGAGCTTTTCTGGTTTGAAAACGTTCGCGGCAAATACCATTCGCGCTAATGACAATGATGACCAAACTCGTGCTGATATTGCTTACGCGTTCCAAGAAGCCGTTTGTGCGACCTTGGTAATCAAGTGTAAGCGTGCCTTGGTAGAGACGGGCATGAAACGTATCGTGATTGCTGGCGGTGTTAGTGCCAACAAACAGCTACGTATTGAGCTTGAAGCGCTGGCGAAGAAAATCGGTGGTGAGGTTTACTACCCACGAACTGAATTCTGTACTGATAACGGTGCGATGATTGCTTATGCGGGTATGCAACGCCTTAAAAATGGTGAAACGGCTGATTTGTCTGTTCATGCCACGCCGCGTTGGCCAATTGACCAACTAGAGCCAATTGCTTAGCTCATAGCAATCGCTTGGCTAGTAGCAATCGTTCAACGAGAAACCGTCGATCAACAAAAGCTAAGCGCAGAATAAACCAGTGTGTTTCGATAAACGGTCGCCTTGTGCGGCCGTTTTTATATCCTAGCTTACCGACTATGTGTCGATAAATAATTGCTAACAGAGATTAGGGAAGAAAATGAACAAGTTTACAGTAGACAATCAATTGATGGCGTACCTAGACGAAGGTCAAGGCCCTGTTGTTGTGTTAGGCCACAGCTACCTTTGGGATAGTGCAATGTGGAAGCCGCAGATCGATGCATTAAAAACTCAGTATCGCTGTATTGTTCCAGAGCTTTGGTCTCATGGTGAGTCTCAAGCTGCACCAGCTTCGATGCGTAACTTGAAAGATTACGCTCAGCACGTTTTGGCTCTGCTTGATCATTTAAAGATCGATGAATTTTCTGTGGTTGGCTTATCGGTTGGCGGTATGTGGGGAACAGAGTTGGCGGAGTTAGCTCCTGCACGAATCAAGTCTCTGGTACTTATGGATACCTTTGTTGGTTTAGAGCCAGAAGTTGCTCATGCTAAATACTTCAGCATGTTAGACACCATTACTCAAACCAAAATGGTTCCTCAGCCGATTGTAGAAGCGGTTGTTCCACTGTTCTTCGCCAATGATGCTCAAACAAACTCACCAGCTTTGGTTGAGAGCTTTACTCAGCATTTGTCTGAACTTCAGGGTGATACAGCAGAAGAAGTCGCACGAATCGGTCGAATGGTGTTTGGGCGTCGCGATATGATTGAAGCGGTAGAGAACTTTGCACTGCCAGTTTTGATTGCCGTTGGACAAGAAGATAAGCCACGTCCGGCACTTGAGTCATACTTAATGCACGATTGCATTACGGGCAGTGAGTTAGTGGTGATTCCTGGTGCTGGTCATATTAGCTCGCTAGAGCAACCAGAGTTTGTGAACACAATGCTGAAGACGTTTTTAGATAAACATCTGCTGTAAGCTCTTAAAGACTGAATAGTATTGATCGATTGAGACTTGTGTCGGTTTAAATTTATCTCGGTTTAAAAATGGTTCGGCTTAGACATGACAGTTTAAGCCGATTTTTTTTGCCCGAGTTTTGGTTCACTGCCATCGAGTAGGCGACGAATATTCTGATGGTGACGTAGGACGATCAAACAACACAACATGGCCACAGGCAGTGTGTATTGAGGTTTGACTAACCAAGCGTAGAAAGGTGCGAGCAACACAGTAACCAGTGCCGCTAAAGAAGAATAACGAAACAAAAACGCCACAACCAACCAAGTCGCCATGATCATGCCCGTTAGATCAAATCCAATTGGGGCGATGGCTCCGAGTGCCGTTGCGACGCCTTTACCACCTTTAAAGTGGAAGAATATTGGGTACATATGACCAAGGCATGCAGCAATCGCCACGACGCCTAAAATGATCGAGTCGATGTTGAGGTAGTAGCCAAGCCAGACTGGAATGGTGCCTTTAAGCATGTCACAAAGTAGCACGGCTGCAGCGGCGCCTTTGCCGCCCACACGCAGTACATTGGTGGCCCCTGGATTGTTGGAGCCTACCGTTCTTGGATCTGGAAGTCTTAAGACTCGGCATATCAAGACCGCACTCGAAATTGAACCTAGCAAATAGGCCGCAATGATCATGATAAGTGCCAAAGGGGTCATGTTTTTCCTTAAACGGTTATAAGTCTAACGATGGGAAAATAATGCTCAATCCAAGAGTAATTGATATCATATCTGGAATTACACGAATAATACGTTTTTTTCCCCCATATGGGTATCCGACCTCTAAAAGGACAAGTCATGGCACTGGATAAAGTTTTCATTGAACAGCTAGAAGTAATTACAACGATCGGTGTTTACGATTGGGAACAAGAGATCAAACAAAAACTTGTGCTTGATATTGAAATGGCTCATGACAACCGCCCTGCAGGTAAGAGTGATGATGTTGTTGATGCTTTGGATTACTCGACAGTCAGCACAGCCGTACTTGACCACATTGCGAATGGCCGATTCCTATTGGTTGAGCGTGTGGCAGAAGAAGTCGCTGAACTAATCATGACTCAGTTTTCAGTGCCTTGGATTAAAATCCGTTTAGCGAAGCCTGGCGCAGTGCCACAAGCAAAAGCCGTCGGTGTGATCATCGAACGAGGTCAAGCATGACAATAGCCTATGTTGGTGTTGGTACGAACATAGACCGCGACAAGCATGCAAGGGTGGCATGGACAGAGCTTCAATCGTTAGGGACTAACCTTAAATGCTCTAAGATCTATCATTGTGAGCCTGTAGGGTTTGAAAGCCATTCGTTTTATAACTTTGTGATAGAGCTCGACACATCACTCTCATTGACTGAATTTTCACAGCAACTTCGTAAAATTGAGTTTAAATGGGGTCGCTCTCAAGATGCTCATAAACTTCAAGATCGAAAGCTCGATCTTGATATTGTGCTGTTTGGAGACGTGGTTTCTGAAAGCGAACCAGAATTACCACGCAGTGATATCTATAAATATCCTTTTGTAACACAACCACTTTATGATCTCTGTCCTGCGAGAGTGATCCCGCAAGATGGAAGAACCGTCAGTGAAATATGGCAGAAGATGCAGCAATTAGATTCGCTCTCTGTCGTAGATATAACACTATAATTTTTAAGGTAAGTAATGAGTTATTTTGAAGCGTTTATGTTGGCGTTGGTGCAAGGCTTTACTGAGTTTTTACCTATTTCCAGTTCTGCACACTTAATCCTTCCTTCGGCTGTTTTAGGTTGGGAAGATCAAGGCTTGGCTTTTGATGTTGCGGTCCATGTCGGTACTCTGGCTGCCGTCGTTATCTATTTCCGCAAAGAAGTGGTCTCTCTGTTGAGCGCATTCTTTGGTTCCGTGTTTAAAGGTGATCGCAGTAAAGAAGCGAAGCTGGCGTGGATGATCATTCTCGCGACGATTCCCGCGTGTATCTTTGGCTTGTTGATGAAAGATATTGTTGAGCTTTACTTGCGCAGTGCGTGGGTGATTGCAACGACGACGATCATTTTTGGTCTGTTGCTATGGTGGGTGGATAAAAACTCAAGCCTGCGTGATGACGAATACCAAGCGGGTTGGAAAAAGGCGCTGTTTATTGGTCTTGCTCAAGCAATGGCGATCATCCCGGGCACGTCTCGTTCTGGCGCGACGATTACCGCAGCACTTTACCTTGGTTTCACACGTGAAGCCGCTGCTCGATTCTCTTTCCTAATGTCTATCCCAATCATCACTCTGGCTGGTGGTTATTTAGGTCTTAAGTTGGTGACTAGTGGTGACCCAATCCATGTTGGCACTTTGCTAACGGGTATCGTGGTTTCTTTCATCAGTGCTTATATCTGTATTCACTTCTTCTTGAAGCTTATTTCACGTATGGGCATGACACCATTTGTTATCTACCGCCTGATTCTAGGTTTTGGTCTATTTGCTTTCTTGATGATGCAGTAGCACTCGACTTACGTAGACAAATGTTTCGTCCTACAGATTGAAACGGAAAAACCCGCCTAGTCGCGGGTTTTTTAATGCATGGTAATCAGCGCTATGGCGATTAACTATCAGCGAGCTCTAATAGGGCGCTCTCAATCGCGATAGCTCTGCGTTTCTCTTGTTCTTCTCGAATGTCTTTGCCTTTAAAACCATCGGCAATAATCGCTTTTACTTCGACTTGAAGTGCCGCTTGGTACGCAACTTCAAAACGCGCTTTTTGAGGATACGGCTGATCTTCTAATCCTTTTCGGCCTGCGTGATCGGCTTGGCAGCAAAGCAGTATATCGTCGAGCCTATCTGGCTTACGCCAAACATCAAACTTGTTCAGAACCTTGAGAAAGGTGGTTGGCTTGAGCTCGCCTGCGCGGTGGATATTAGAATGTTGCTCGCAAACTAACAGTGCGAGATCTCTGAATTCATTGGGCACTCTGACTCTTTCACACAGCTTCTTAATGATTTTTAAGCCTGTATGGCAATGCATTTTGTGGCTTGGCCATTCGCTTTCTGGCGTGACGCCTTTACCTAAATCATGTACTTGAGCGGCAAAACGCACGGGTAACGATGAGCTTAATCGCGCAGCTTGCTGAGCAACCATCAGAGTGTGAATACCCGTGTCGATCTCAGGGTGCCACTTTTCAGGTTGAGGTACACCAAACAGCGCGTCAATTTCAGGTAACACAACAGCCAATGCACCACACTCTTTCAATACAGAAAGGAACACTTCAGGATGCGGAGTGCTAAGGGATTTATGCCATTCTTGCCAAACTCGTTCGGCAGTGAGATGTGCCAGTTCGCCGGATTGAACTATCTCACTCATCATCACCATGGTTTCTGGTGCAACCGTGAAGTTAAGGTGGTGAAGTTTGGCGGCGAAGCGAGCCACACGCAGCACACGCAGAGGATCTTCAACAAAAGCATCCGAGACGTGTCTTAGAACACGATCAGAGAGATCTTTCTGGCCATGGTAAGGATCGTAAAGCTGGCCTTTATCGTCTTGAGCAATGGCGTTGATGGTCAAATCTCGACGCATGAGATCTTCTTCCAAGCTCACATCTGGTGCAAAGTAACATTCGAAACCTGTGTAACCCGAACCTGACTTTCTTTCGGTGCGAGCCAGTGCGTGCTCTTCTTTCGTCTTTGGGTGTAAGAATACGGGGAAGTCTTTGCCCACTGCAGTAAAGCCAAGGTTTTCCATCTCTTGAGGGGTACTCCCTACCACGACCCAATCTCTATCATAGCAATCAATGTTGAGCAGCTTATCGCGCACCGCTCCACCGACTAGGTAGCGTTGTAGCCCATTGTCTTTTGGTAGGCTATCGTATATTTGCAACTTATCACCTCGAAATGTTTTATCACTGCTGGACTTTACTGCAAGCAATGGTACTTTCCATTAATCGTAATTATAGGGCAGCACATGTATAAGGAATATTTTGGCTTCGTTGAGATGCCATTTTCGATTGTACCAAATTCTCGCTATTTGTTTTTGAGTCAGCGCCATCAAGAAGCGATGCAGAACCTACAAGCCGGTTTAGGCGAGGGTGGGGGCTTTGCGATGCTTACTGGTGAGGTCGGTACAGGAAAAACAACGGTCGCCAAAGCGATGTTGTCATCACTCGATAATCAGACTCAAGCTGGCCTTATACTCAACCCTACGTTTTCGAATACGGATTTACTGGAAGCTATCTGTGATGAGTTTGAGGTCGAGTACCCTGAACAAGCATCGTTGAAACAGCTGAGTCAGGCCATTCATCACTTCCTGCTCGATAGTCATGCTGAAGGCATTCAAACCTTATTGGTGATCGATGAAGCCCAACATCTCGCAGCTGATGTGCTGGAGCAGCTACGCCTTCTGACCAACTTAGAAACCGACAGTCGCAAGCTGTTAAAAGTACTGTTGGTCGGCCAACCGGAATTACAACAGCACTTACAAACCACTCAATTACGTCAGCTAGCACAGCGTATTACAGGTCGCTATCACTTACTGCCTCTTAATACTGAAGAAACTGGCAAGTACATCGCGTTTCGTTTGGAAACGGCGGGTGGCGAGCAGATGCTGTTTTCGAATCGTTCAATCAAGTTGATCGCCCAATATACTCATGGTATTCCAAGGCTCATTAACTTGGTGTGTGACAAAGCCCTGCAATTGGCTTTTCATGATGGTGAGCCATTACCGAGCAATGAAACGGTTAACCGAGCGTGTCAGCAAGTTATGTCGTTTCAGGCCGATGTGTATCATGTCGAAAAGCCTCGATCTTCTCTCGTCGTACCTAAGTTATTCCAATACGCAGGGATTGCTACATTAAGTGTCGGCCTCGCAATGGCGACCTTTAATTTTGCTCCAAGCTATATCAATTCATGGCAGTCGACTGAGACTTCAAGTGAAATGAAAACAGAAGTGTCTGCACAGGCTCAGCGCTCTTTGGTGGCGAATGAACCTCAGTTGGTTGCTGAGCCAAAATCTTCCAAGTTTGCTTTGCCACAAGATATTCAACAGCACTTGATGCAGGGAACCAATCGTTCTCTCGCTATCAAGGACTTGTATACGCTCTGGGGGTATCAGTCTTCACTGCGTGATGGCTTGTGCTTAAGTGAGCCGCAAAGTGTCTTTGTGTGCGAGCAACAACAGTCAAATTTGGATACATTGTTAGAGCTTGGCGTACCCGTGGTCCTTAATCTGGATATCGATCAAGAGCCAGTGTTTGTTGTGCTTTATGGTGCGTCTGAGGAGTCTGTCGAGCTCCTCGTTAACGAAAAGCTCTTGGTGATGCCTAAGCGTACCTTAAAGAAAATCTGGCAAGGTGATTATGTCGCGATTTGGAAACAGCCACTCAGAGAGACGCTCAAAGAGGGTTATCAAGGTGAGGCGATTGCACTACTTGATCTGCTATTGTCTGAAGTTTTGGGTGAAGACGTATCGGGCAGTGATGTATTTGATTATGAGTTAAAAATGAAAATTGAAGCGTTTCAAATGTGGCAAGGGATGTCAGTCGATGGCATTGCAGGAAAACGCACGCTGGCAAGATTACAAAGATTGGCTCAACTCGATTCGCCTAAGTTGATGTCACTCGATGGAGGCGCAAGTTAATGTCACGCATTATGCATGAGCTTAATCAGTCGTCTGCTAAGCAGCCGCCTCTTAACCAAGCGTCTCTTAAACAATCATCTTTTAATCGCCCCAGCTTCAAAGGCTACCAAAATCATCATGTGCCAAGTTCTGTTAAAGGGATTAGCAATAAACGAGGCTCATCGTTAGCAATGGGGCTACTGCTTATCTTGGTGCCTTCTTTGTTGGTGGGTGGTGTTCTGGCTTATCAATCGTATAACCAACAACAAAACTCGACTAGCCAAGCTGCCTATGTCGCTCTGCCTGAATCAAAATCTCAATCAGACCTTGAGCCTCAAATCGCTGATGCTGATATAGCCAATGTAGATGCTGTGTCAGTGGATGCAGAAGATGAAGTATTATTCGCCGTTCGCCCAGCGCCGGCAATCCAACCTTTGAAAGCACTGCCACGCCAAGAGGTGTATGCGCAGATTGGCTCTGAAAGTACGAATGTTGCTGGTGGAGCTATTGTGCCTGTGGCTAGTTCAGATAGTAGTGCGCGAACATCAGAAGAGTCAGAGTTATCACTAGCTCAGCAAGAGGTTCAGCCAGGTGTAAACAATGAGAATACGGCTCTGCAATCGGACCGTGATTTACTGCAAGGGCTAGATCTCAGTGAGTTACCCCCCGATTTGGCCTTAAAGCTTGAATCAATGATGGGTGAGCAACAAAGCGCACCTGAGCCAATGGACTCGCGTCCAGCAGGACAGGTAGGGTCTCAGGTCATTGAGTTGGAAACGCACACCAATAGCTTATCAGGGGCATTACCTAAGTTAGATCTACAAACTCACATGTACTCGAGTAGCGAAACCAAGCGCTGGGTCAAAGTGAATGGTCAAGAAGTGGCGCAAGGGGATTGGATTGGAAGAGACATTCAGTTACTCGAAATTAAGCCGCAATCAGTGATTATCGAGTTTAATCAACAGAAAATAGAAATCCCCGCTCTGTACGAGTGGAAAGGCTAAAAGCTAGAAGTCCAAAAGACTTAGAGAACAGACAAATAAAAAGGAGCACCGAGGTGCTCCTTTTTGATATTCGATACTGAATTTACTCTGTATAGCGCAAGATAAGCCAAACAGGAAAAGCGGTCAGCTTACGACCAGCCGTTTGGTGACTTTCTGCGACGAGGCATGATGTGCGGCAGGATAAGGCCAAGAAGTAGACCAATACCAGCAACACCACCACCGTACATGAAGTACTTCAGTAGTAGATCATCTTTTTGTGTGTCTAGCTTAGCGCGTAGCTCACGGTTCTCTGTTTGAGAGCTCGTTAGCTGTTGGCTAATCTCGCTGTAGTTTTGCTCAAGTTCAGCAATTTGCTTGTTACGAGAGTCTAGAGAGCTCGCTAGGCCAGCTTTCTCGCTGTCAGCACTTTGACGAGCATTCGCTAGCTTGCCTTTAACTTCAGTTAGCTCTTTCTCTAGCTTAGGCATACGCAGAGCCATGCTTTCTTGAGTGCTTACAAATTTGCTTTCTACCCAGCCTTTACGGCCGCGGTTGTCTTGAACCTGGGTGTAACCCGTGCTCTTGTTAGTTTGTAGGTAAGTAATCTTTTCACCAGCATCAACACTACCGATGATACGGAATGTGTTGTTTGGGCCAGAATGCATATAAGTAAATAGTTTGTCAGCAATATAACGGTCTTGTGCAAAGGCAGCTGGAGCCGCAAGCATTGCGAGCAAAACTAAGCTAATCAGTTTTTTCACAGTAAATCCCTTAACGATTCAAATTGGGTAGGCGTATGAGTCAGCCTCAATGAGCAAATAATATTTAGTTTCTTTATGCGGTGCAACAAAGAAGGGAGGCAAAGCCTCCCTTTCTGTGCGTTTGAGTCAATAATGACATGGTATTTACATATCATTACCGAAGCTCACCGTTTTCTGACGCTAATATTTACTAACGCCAGGGCTATTACATAGTAAACATAGCCTGAATTGCGTAGAAGAACACAACAGCAAGTAGAGCACCTGCAGGTAGCGTTACAATCCACGAAGCAACGATGTTACGCACAACGCCTAGGTTGAGTGCTGCGATACCACGAGCAAAACCTACACCTAAAACCGCACCAACCAATGTTTGCGTGGTTGAAATCGGAAGGCCAGTACCAGAAGCAAGTACAACCGTACATGCCGTTGCTAGTTGAGCGGCAAAGCCACGGCTAGGTGTTAGTTCTGTAATACCAGTCCCCACGGTTGCCATTACTTTATGACCCATGGTAGCAAGACCAACAACGATACCAATACCACCTAATGGAAGAATCCACCACGCAATGCTGCTTTTCGCTGTAAGTTCACCCATATTCTCAACGGTTGATACTACAGCAGACAATGGACCAATCGCGTTGGCTACATCGTTAGAACCGTGAGCGAATGCCATCGCACAAGCGGTAATAACCATTAGAACGCTGAAGATACCTTCTACACCGGCAAAGCCATGGTCTTCTTCGCGATTAGCAAATTTCTTTTGAATGTATAAGTAACCGCCAACCATGACTACAGCAGAAACACCTGCTGCCCATAGCCATGCTTCAGTGCCGCTTAGGTGAAGGCCAACGTGCTTAAGACCTTTCTTGATTGTTACAAGTGCAATAACCATTGTCGTAATGAACATGTACACAGGCACAAAACGCTTAGCGTTAAACAACGGATTTTCTGTATCGAATATCAGTCGTTGGGCACTGACAAAAATGAGATAGGCAAAAATGCCGGAAATCAACGGTGTGACAATCCAACTCCCCACAATACCTTGAACGCTGTTCCAGTCTACGGCTTCTGTACCTACAGACACACACGCGAAACCGATGATTGCACCGATGATCGAGTGAGTCGTTGATACTGGCCAGCCCATGTATGATGCTAGAAGCAACCATGTACCAGCAGCCAGTAGCGCCGACATCATGCCGTACACAAGTACGTCAGGTTGATGAGCGAATAGAGACGTTTCGATAACACCTTTACGGATCGTGTCAGTTACTTCGCCGCCCGCAAGGTAAGCACCTGCGAATTCAAAGATCATTGCGATAATGATCGCTTGTTTTACGGTTAGAGCTTTAGAGCCTACTGAAGTGCCCATTGCATTCGCAACGTCATTTGCACCAATACCAATAGCCATCAAGAAACCGAAAGCTGCTGCAACAATAATCAGGACAGTGCCGTAGTTAGCAAGGATATCCATCGTAATACCTAGTTGTTTGATAACAAGCGGAACAAATTTAGACGCAAAAAACCGCTCAGCGAGAGGAATACTCAGCGCATAAGTGGTTTGGTTAAAAAATGCTCTTCGTTATATAGTTAGCGTATGATTTAAGATCGAGAAAGCATTACTTCAAGACGAGCGCCTACACGCTGTGCTTGATCTGCAATACCACCAACCCATTCAAGAATTTTGTATAAGAACATGATGTCAACTGGATTCATATCGTCTTCAATCGCCATTAATTGTTGGCGTAATTCGATCTGCATCGCGTCCGTGTCATCTTCAATTACATCTAACTGATGAATCATTTCAGCAACGAGTGTTACTTCACGGCCCTTAAAGCCAGTCTCAAGTAATTCGTCTAGTTCATTGATTACGTTTTGTGCTTGGTTCGCTGCATCTAGACAACGTTTAACGTAAGCGATGAAGTTTTCTTGCATTGGAGCTGGAATGACGAGTTGACGACCATATACACGGCCAGCAATGTCTTTCGCTAGGTTTGCGAGTTTGTCTTGTTGAGTTAATAGCTCCAACATATCGGTGCGATCAACTGGCATAAACAAACCACGAGGAAGTTTAAGGCGAATTTCACGTTTTAGTACGTCAGCTTCTTTCTCAAGGTGAGAAATCTGAGCTCGAATTTCTGATGCTTTCTCCCAGTCACCTTTTGAAGAAACTTCAAAGAAATTAACTAGGTGAGAACAACATTCGTTCACGCATACTACGTGACGCTGCAAAGGTTTAATTGGGGACTTTGCAAATAACCCCATAATTGTATTTACTGGCATGGTCATCCAACCTAATAAATAATAACCTTAAAACAACATACACCATATTCATGGTGAAATGTTAAGCGATGGCTACAAAGTCGCGCATGTTAACCTAATCAATGTCTCATTAAAACTGTTTTAGATCATCATAAGGGCGATATTTCTGACTTGCTGAGTTTTCAAATTGGCAATATCCTGTCCCTATCTTCACAGAAAGGTATAACTATGGAAACCGAGATAGAACTGAAGTTTTTTGTTTCTCCTGATTTTTCAGAGACTTTACGCAATAAAATTGCTGAAACTAAAGTACTTCAGCACAGTTGTCGCGAGCTAGGTAACATCTACTTTGACACCCCTGACAACTGGCTACGTAAGCACGATATTGGCTTGCGTATTCGACGTTTTGATGACGTATTTGTACAAACCGTAAAGACCGCTGGTCGTGTGGTTGCTGGTCTGCATCAAAGGCCTGAATACAATGCAGAACACGATAGCAATGAACCTAAGCTAGCCCTACATCCAGAGGATATCTGGCCAGCGGGTAAAGACATCGAAACGTTGCAAGCTGAGCTGACTCCTCTGTTCTCTACCAACTTCACGCGTGAGCAGTGGTTGATTGGTATGCCAGATGGCAGCCAGGTTGAGGTTGCGTTCGATCAAGGCTTTGTTGAGTCAGGCGATCTGCAAGAACCGATTTGCGAAGTCGAATTGGAACTTAAATCGGGTCAAACGGATGCTCTATTTACATTGTCTCGTCAATTCTGCGAACAAGGTGGCATGCGTTTAGGGAATCTCAGCAAAGCCGCTAAGGGTTACCGTCTTGCTCAAGGTTATCAAGGAGATGAAGTCACTCCTTTGACCTTAGTTGATACTGACAAAAGTGATACTGTTGAATCGTGTTTCATTCAATCTTTAGAGCATGCTCTCGCTCATTGGCACTCTCACGAGCAGATTTTTACTGAGCGTCAATCGATTGAAGCGTTACATGAGATAAGCCATTCGTTAAGTTTTATTCGTCAAACCTTCACTATCTATGGTGATATTGTTCCAAGACGCGCGAGTGCTATTTTACGCCAAGAACTTAAGTGGCTTGAGCAAGAACTTGATTGGCTAAAAAGTTATGACCACTTCGAAGATTTGCTCGAAGATAAAGGCCACGTGCTGCGTAAGCTAGATGCACGTAAGTTCTTGGTCGCTGAGCTTAAAGAGATGCAAGAGCAACTGCCAGATCGTGAAGACCTGCTGACCTTATTGAGTTCTGCTCGATACACTGGGTTATTATTAGATCTGAGCCGTTGGATCTTGTCTCGTGGCTGGCAACCTTTCTTAGATGAAAAGGCACGTGAGCAAATGGCTCGTGGTATCGAATGGTTTTCCGTGCAGCAACTCGATCGCACATGGGCCGATTTGATGGAAGCTTTCCCGCCAGAGCGAGTGATGACCAGCCAAGCGTATATTGATCAGCAATACCGTTTGATGCGTAATCTGTATTCTGGCGTTGGTTTCGCGAGTTTGTATGATGACGATGAACGAAACAGCTTCCGTTTGCCATGGGCCGATATGGTGCAAGGCATTGATGACTTGCTAGCACTTAAAACGTTAGAGCCTTTGACTGATAAATTGGAAGGCGATGAGAAGGTTCAGCTAGAGCGTTGGTTGGCTCGCCAAGAAGTGTCTATTCTGCATGCGATGGAACAGACACGCCAAATCAGTGTTGAGGTTGAGCCATACTGGCAAGACTAAACTCAATACCGGCATCAGTATAAGTATGAATTTGAAAATAGGGCTTCGGCCCTATTTTTTTGTTTGTTGCTCGAGCTTTTCTAGTCGCTCTAGGATTTTCTGTTGTTGCTTTATGATCTTTTCAAGATGCTTCTCTTTGTTTTCGGCTCGTTGACTCTCATGGTGAGTTGGGGAGGTGATCAGAGAAGTAATCAAGCCTGAAATCATACCGAAAACACCCACACCACAAATGATCACCAGAGAGGCGACTAATTTCCCTGAGTTCGTCACGGGGTAATGATCGCCGTACCCTACGGTACTGATGGTAACGAAAGCCCACCACAAAGCATCTTGGCCAGTGGTAATGTTGGCATTGGGATCTTTGTGTTCTAACAGAAGTATTGTTCCAGCTCCTATGGTTAGGAGAATAACCAGCAGCAGAATAATCGAGGCGAGCGTGGTTTCTTTGCGATTACGAAACAGCTCTCTGAAAACACGTTTACCCGAGCGGAGCACAAGAATGACACGCAGGATCTGAAAAATGCGAGCGAAACGAAGTGGTTCGATCATTGGGATGCTTGCTAAGAAATCGATCCAGTGTACTTTTAGATATTCTTTCTTATTTTGTGATCTCAATAGATCAATCGTGAGCTGAAAAAGAAAAACACTACAGATTATAAAATCGAGGCCGATAAGAACTTGTTTTGATTCTTTATCAATCGGAACGAACAATAAGCCTGAGATCACAAATAACGCTAAGAAAGAGAGAATCAGTGACAATAAGCTCATCGGCTTGGTGGCGTCTTTGGTATTATTCAACATTCATACGAGGCTCAAAATAAATCGCGAACTTTGACTGACATAGCCACCTCGCGGATATAGAAGCCATCAATATATAAGAATTAATGGAGAACTGACAATGACTAAACTGTCATTCAAGCCGTGGGAAAGGATAATCTCTGACGTTCGTCTCGTTCCAAAAATGGTCATGCTGATGATATTCAGCACTATCTTGATCATTTCGAAGCAGTTATGGGACGCAAGTACGTTTTACGATTCATTGCTTGCTGTAACCAATAATGCGCAAGTTGCACAGCAGCATTACGAGACTTACCTAGTTCAAGTGGCTTGGCAAACAGCCTTGATGATCATTGTGTTTGTGGTTCTTCTATTAGCGGCGGCGCGCGTTATGCTTCGCCAAACTCAGTACCTTAATGACGCCATTAAAACCATGGCCGATAAGAATCTATCAGTGCCGATTGAAATGGACTGTAAAGATGAATACGGCGATGTGGCACGCGAACTTGAAAAAACTCGCGTCCAACTGAACGACATGATCAAAACTCAAGTGGCTTCTTCAGACGAGTTATTTGCTCTGACAGAAGTGATGACCATTAGCATGTCAGAGACCAAAGATTCGGCTCAAGAAGAGTTCAACGAGATCGATCAGTTAGCGACAGCTATGAGCGAAATGACTTCGACCGTACAAACTGTCGCTGAGCATGCACAAAGTGCGTCTTCATTAACTGAACAGGCATCAGGCCAAGCATTGACCGGTCAGAAGTTCGTTCAAGGCTCAGTTTCTAAGATGAGTGAGTTATCTTCAGATATCGCAGCATCTGCAGCAGCGGTAAACCAAGTAGAAGAACGCGTTGATTCGATTGGCAGCGTTGTGGGCACTATTCAAGGCATTTCAGAGCAAACTAACCTACTGGCACTGAACGCAGCGATTGAAGCCGCGCGTGCAGGTGAAGCGGGACGTGGTTTTGCGGTTGTTGCCGATGAGGTTCGTAACCTTGCGCAGCGTACTCAACAAGCGACAGTCGAGATTCAAGACATGATCAGTCACCTACAAAGCAGCGCTAATTCTGCCGTAGAGCTGATGGAGAAGAGTGTTGTAGAAGCGGCTGAAGGCGTTGATCTAGTAACCAATGCTGGTTCTGAGCTTGATGGCATCGTAAGCCAAGTCAACCAAATCAATGATATGAACTTCCAGATAGCGACCGCTGCAGGCCAACAGAGCAGTGTTGCTGAAGAGATGAGTGTCAACCTAACGAATGTTCGTGAGCTTGTCGAAGCTTCTGTAGTGGTCGTTGGTGAACTGTTAGAGACTTCTCAGCTCATGGAAACCAACGCGCAAGAACTGGACGGTAAGATCAAACAATTTAAGGTTTAATCATGGGGTCTTGGTCTTTACTCCTCAGAAGTACTTCTAGTATTCGATAGCTAGGAAAGGCACGATTCGATAAGTTAACCGATAAAACGCCCACATTGCTAATGTGGGCGTTTTTTATTGGCGTAACTTTGGTATAACTTATCCTTAGATATTAAAACGGGTTCTCAAAGCTCGTTGTTAAACTTGCCTGTTAAAACTATTTACTAAAGAACAGAACCAATTGTTCGGCGCGCAGCTTACACAAGGAAGAAACATGCCATTGCCTTCTCAACTCACCACGCATTCCCAGTCTGCTTTTGAGCAATTATTAGAGCATCAAAGTGAAGCCATCAATGCTTGGCCAGAGCCAATGATTGAAGATCTTAAACGTGTACTCGGTTTAAGTTGTTTCGTTGCTGATTGCTTACAGCGTGATACGGTTTTATCCAACTCCTTACCTGATATGCTGGCATGTGAAGAGCGTGCTGAAGGGTATCGTCAGCGATTAGTCGAGTTACTTTCAAGTTGCGCCGATGAAATGAGTGGCCAGCGTGTGCTGCGTCAATTCCGTAATCGAGAAATGACCTACATTGCTTGGCGTGATTTTTTGGGTGCGTGGGAGCTAAAGCAGAGCTTAAGCCATCTATCGATGTTGGCAGAGGCGATGATCTTCGAGACCTATCAGTGGCAGTACGATATTTGCTGTAAAGAGTGGGGCACACCTTGTAATGATCTGGGTGAAGCGCAGCCGATGTTGATCATCGGTATGGGCAAGCTTGGTGGCGGTGAGCTTAATTTCTCTTCTGATATCGATCTGATTTTTACTTACCCTGAGAATGGTGAAACACAAGGTGCACGACGAAGTATCGCCAACGCCCAATTTTTCACGCGTTTAGGGCAACGGATTATCAAGGCGCTTGATCAGCAAACCTTTGATGGATTCTGTTATCGAGTAGACATGCGTTTGCGTCCATTCGGTGAGAGTGGTCCACTGGTCATGAGTTACGCTGCGCTAGAAGATTACTATCAAGAACAAGGCCGAGATTGGGAACGCTACGCGATGGTTAAGGCGCGAGTGATGGGTAGTGAAATGTATCCTGAATATCAAGAGCTTCGCCAGATGTTGCGCCCGTTTGTGTTTCGTCGTTATATCGATTTCAGTGCGATCCAATCTCTGCGTCGAATGAAGTCGATGATCAGCAGTGAAGTTCGCCGTCGTGGCCTCTCTAATAACATCAAGCTTGGTTCTGGTGGTATTCGTGAAGTTGAATTTATTGCGCAAGTTTTTCAATTGATTCGTGGCGGGCGCGAGCCTAGCCTGCGTGGTCGAGGGTTACTAGAAACGTTAAGTGCTATTGAGTCTCTCAATTTATTAGAGACCAAAGAAGTCGGTCATTTACGTGAGGCCTACCTGTTTTTACGTCGCCTTGAAAACCTATTGCAAGCGATGTCTGACAAGCAAACTCAAACCTTACCAGATGGTGAGTTCGAGCAACTGCAGCTCGCTGTCGCAATGCAATTTGCTGATTGGGATAGTTTGATTACGGCAACTCGTGTTCATATGGCGAATGTACATACTGTTTTCGAAGATCTGATTGGTGTCGATGAAGATGACGCCAATCCAATCGCGAGTCACTTTAGTGAACTGTGGGATATGGCCCATAAACAAGACGTGATTGAGCAGGTTCTTGAGCATGACATCGCGATTGCTAACCCGCTGGAAGCGGCGAAAACCATTATCCAATTTAAAGCGGATTTAGCGAAGAAAACTCTTGGCCCACGTGGACGGGAGGTTTTAAATCGCTTGATGCCTAAAGTGTTCCAAGCGTTGTACACCGCCAAGGATGCAGAGTTTGGTTTATCTCGAGTGTTGCACCTTCTCCATAAAATAGTCACGCGCACCACTTACCTTGAGCTATTGGATGAACACCCAGCCGCGTTAACTCAGTTAGTTCGTTTATGTACTGCGAGCCCGATGATTTCGGAGCAGCTTGGCCGTTATCCTATTCTATTAGATGAACTTATTGACCCTCAGCAACTCTATAATCCAGTACCTTTAGAGTCTTACAAGACTGAGCTACGAGATTACCTAGCTCGTATTCCTGAAGATGATATGGAGCAACAGATGGAAGGTCTGCGTCAGTTTAAGCAGACTTGTATCTTGAGGATTGCTGCCGCGGATATTGCAGGTGCTCTGCCTGTCATGAAGGTCAGTGATCACCTGACCTATTTAGCCGAAGCGATTGTTGAGGCGGGTATTAACCAAGCTTGGTTACAAGTATCGGCCAAGTTTGGTGAACCGACTCATGTCAAAGATCGTGAAGGTCGTGGTTTTGCGGTTGTCGGCTATGGAAAGGTCGGCGGTTGGGAGTTGGGGTATAACTCAGACCTTGATATTGTCTTCATGCACGACTGTCCGGTACACATCTATACTGATGGTAAGAAAGAGATTGATGGACGCCAGTTTTATCTAAGATTGGCACAGCGCATCATCCATATTTTCTCGACCAGAACCGCTTCTGGTATTTTGTATGAGGTCGATACTCGTCTGCGCCCTTCAGGTGCCTCTGGTCTGTTGGTTAGCCCAACCGATGCGTTTGATGAGTATCAGCACAATGACGCATGGACGTGGGAGCACCAAGCCTTGACTCGCGCTCGCATGATTTACGGCGATGACTTATTGGCTTCGGCATTCAACAAAACTCGCCATGAGGTCCTGTGCTTGGCTCGTGATGAGGCAACACTCAAAAAGTCGGTTGTGGATATGCGTGAAAAAATGCGCGGTCATTTAGGCGGTAAGAAAGCCGATCGATTCATGTTGAAACAAGATGCGGGCGGTATTACTGATATTGAGTTCTTGGCGCAATACTTAGTGCTGAGATACAGCAACGAAAAACCTAAGCTCACCCGTTGGTGTGACAATGTACGAATCTTTGAAAGCCTGTTGTCACAGGGGATTATGGACGAGCAGCAAGGCATGGCATTAACCAACGTCTATACGACGTTAAGAGATGAAATCCATCACCGTAATCTACTCAACCTTGATGCGGATGTGGCGATTGAGAAGTTTGAGATGGAAAGAGAACATGTTGTTCAAGCATGGAAGCAATGGATGGAAGCTTAACCAAGTCATAACGTAGTGACTGATGTGTCTATCTTGATCGGCTTTTACTCATTTATCTATAGTTTAGCCACTGTAATCAGTGTGCTAGACTCTAGCCAGATTCGATTTTTGGAGATCCATAATGAAACCAATTCTACCTGACTACAGCCAATCAGGCGTTCTTGTTGTCGGTGACGTAATGCTTGACCGTTACTGGTATGGCCCAACTGGCCGTATTTCACCAGAAGCACCTGTACCCGTTGTGAAAGTAGAAAATAACGAAGAGCGTCCTGGTGGTGCTGCCAACGTAGCAATGAATATTGCCTCTCTTGGTGGGCATGCTCATATCGTTGGTTTGACTGGAAAAGATGAGCCTGCTGAGGTGTTAAAAAACACCCTAGGTGCACTAAAAGTTAAATGTGATTTCGTTGAGTTAGAAGACTATCCAACTATTACTAAATTGCGAGTGATGAGCCGAGGACAACAGCTAATCCGCCTTGATTTTGAAGACAAATTTGAGAACACGGATCCCGAGCTTGTTTTGTCTCGCATGGAGCAAGCGCTTCCTAATGTACGTTCGGTAATCCTATCTGATTACGCAAAAGGTGCCTTGGAGCATGTGCAAAGTTTTATTCAAAAAGCACGTGCGGCAAAGGTTCCGGTATTCATTGACCCGAAAGGCGCAGACTTTGAACGTTACCGTGGTGCGACTTTGCTTACGCCAAATATGGCTGAGTTTGAGCTGGTTGCGGGCAAAGTAAAATCTGAAGAAGAAATGATCGAAAAAGGACTCGCGTTAATCGAAGAGTTTGATTTCGAGGCTTTGTTGGTAACGCGCAGCGAACATGGTATGACTTTGCTTCGCAAAGGTTTGGAGCCATTCCACTTGCCGACTCAAGCGAAAGAAGTGTATGACGTGACAGGTGCGGGCGATACGGTTATCTCGGTACTCGCGGCTTCTGTTGCTGCTGGTAAGCCATTAGATGAAGCGTGTGCATTAGCGAACGCTGCTGCAGGTGTGGTAGTTGGCAAACTTGGTACATCGACGTTGTCTACGATTGAGTTAGCGGAAGCGATTCATGGTAGCCAAGACACTGACTACGGCGTGATCTCTGAAGCGGCACTGGTTGAAGCGGTGAAACGTGCTCGTGCGAAAGGCGAGAAAGTAGTTATGACCAATGGTTGCTTTGATATTCTGCATGCCGGCCATGTTTCTTACATGAACCACGCGGCTGAGCTGGGTGATCGTTTGATCGTTGCAGTGAATACTGATGAATCAGTCAAACGTTTGAAAGGTCCAGGTCGCCCTGTGAACCCAACTGATCGTCGTATGGCGGTATTGGCTGGCTTAGGCGCGGTTGATTGGGTGGTTCCGTTTTCTGAAGATACACCTCAACGTTTGATCTCTGAGGTTCTACCTAGCATTCTAGTGAAAGGTGGTGATTACAAACCTGAAGAGATTGCTGGTGGTGAAGAAGTGATTGCGGCTGGTGGTGAAGTGAAAGTACTTAACTTTGAAGATGGTTGCTCTACGACTGAAATCATTAAAGCGATTAAAGGTGGTCGAGGCTAACTCTTAGCCTTCTCGTTTTCTAGTCTCAAGGCTTAACCTTTGAGTTAGATTGAGAATTAGCTTTCAATAGATAATAAAAATGCCGCTCAATGAGCGGCATTTTTGTAACGGTAACTGAGTAATTAAGAATTACTTACTTGCTACTTTTAGACCAGCGTTTACATCAACAATGTCTTGTTCGCTTAGCGTACCGACGGCTTGACGAAGCTGAAGTACACTTAGGATGTAGTTGTAACGAGCATCTGAAAGGTTTTTGTTCGCATCGTATAGACGACGAGTTGAGTCTAGTACGTCAACGATAGTACGAGTACCGACATCAAAACCTGCTTCTGTTGCTTCTAGAGCTGACTGAGCAGAAACAACAGACTGTTCGTAAGCACGTAGAGCGCCGATCGAAGCTGTGATGTTGTTGTTGAATGCACGTACGTCTTTTACAACGCTACGGTAAGTTGCTTCTAGATCTTCACTTGCAGCAACGTAGTTGTATTCTGCCTGTTTAGTCAAAGAAGTCGTGTTACCACCTGTATATAGAGGCACAACTAAGTTCAAACCTAGGTTTAGGTTGTCTTGGTCGTAATCATTTGAGCTGTTTGATTGATCTGCAAGAGAGTAGCTACCATCTAACGTTAAGCTTGGTAGGTGACCAGAACTTGCTAGTGTGATGTTGTCTTTTGCTACATCTTGAGAAATACGAGATGCTAAAAGGCTCAGGTTCTTTTGCTCTGCTTGCTCAACCAGTGCAGCAGCAGATTCAGAAGATTTGCTTGCTGAGAAACGATCAGTGTCTAGGATGCTTAGGTTAGAGTGTTCCTGACCTGTAATCTCACGTAGACCTTCGTAGTTATTAATCAGAGTGTTCTCAGCTAAAACTTCATCAGCTAAAACGCCATCGTACTGAGCTTGTGCATCATGTACATCGGTGATTGCTGAAAGACCGACTTCAAAGCGTTGTTTCGTTTGCTCTAGTTGACGAGCAACCGCTGCTTTTTCTGCACGAACGAACTCTAGGTTATCTTGAGCACGAAGTACTTCAAAGTACGCTGTCGCAACGCGCAGGATAAGAGCTTGTTGCTCTGCCGCGTACGCTGAATCAGATTGACGAGCAGTTTTCTCTGCCGTGTCTAGCGTGATCCATGAAGAGCGTTGGTAGAGCTCTTGAGAAAAGTAAATCCCAGCTCCCCATTGGTTATTGTCATTGTTTTTATCGCTTAAATCACCACGGTTGATATCGTAGTTAGCTCTTAAATCAATTTGTGGTAGCAAATCACTACGGCTTGACGTTACTGCTTCAAAAGCGGCATCGCGCTGCGCTGCGGAACGAAGAAGTTGTGGATCGTTCTGTTTTGCTTGGTCGTAAACTTCAGCTAGCGTATCAGCAAAAGCTGACGAACTCAGGCTGCCGATTGCTGCACTGATAAATAGTGGAAGCAGTTTTTTCATTTTCCTATTCCTGCCTTTAATGGAATTTTCTTCAAAAGAGTTTAACCCAGTTTGGTGGTAATTTACTCGAAACTTTGCACTTTTTTACAGTTAACTGTCCACTTGTGCAATATTTATTTTTTAAAACTTAACTTTAATTATAAACTTTATATAAAAAGTTGAACCTTATCCTTGGTAGTTAACTCGGACAATGAGTAAACTATAAAGATCACTTAGTGAGGTACCAAATGCAACAGTATGACAATCAACGACATGAGTTTACTCCGCAAGATGTGGAAATAGTCTCAAAAGAGACGCTGTTTCGTGGTTTTTTCAAAATGGTTAAGTACACATTTAAACATAGACTGTTTGAGGGCGGCTGGAGCCAACCAATAGAACGAGAGATGTTTGAGCGTGGACATGCTGCCGCTTTGTTACCTTATGATCCTGTGCGTGACGAAGTAGTGATCGTCGAGCAGATTCGTGTCGGTGCTCTAGAGCATGAGAACCCATGGCAATACGAAATTGTTGCTGGGATCATTGATACCGATGAATCACCGCAAGATGTCGCTCGTCGTGAAGCAATGGAAGAAGCTGGAGTCGAAGTCGGATCTGTATTGCCGATTACTTCGTATTACCCTTCATCTGGCGGTTGCTCAGAAAAGCTCGATGTCTTTGTTGGCTGTGTTGATGCAACGACAGCCAAAGGGGTACACGGATTGGACTACGAAGGTGAAGATATTCGTGTGCAAGTGATGAGTCGTGAAGCGGCTTATCAGTTGGTAAAAGACGGTGTGTTTGAAAATGGCGCCACGATCATTGCGCTACAGTGGCTACAATTGAACTACCAAGAATTACAGTCAGAGTGGATAGATTAACGTCATGCCAAATATAGCAGTCAAAAAACCGTATCATGTTGATCTTGCTGAATTGATGCGAGTTTACGAGACTAACTATGCCAAACTTAACGCTCTGTTACCGGTTGGGCATGAGGTTGGTGACGTTCGCTGTTACCAAGCCGTTAATATGGTGTATCAATTGACAGTGAATGAGGTCACAAAATACACCACTTTAATAGATATATGTCAGAGTGACGCGATGCCAGTGTTTCCTTTGCCAAAAATGTCTGTCAGGCTATATCACGACGCTCGAGTTGCAGAAGTGTGCGCTAGCGGGGATTTTTCGCGAGTCAAAGCGAAATATGACTACCCCAACACTAAGCTTTTGCAAAAGGACGAGAAATTTCAATTGAATAAATTTCTTGGGGAATGGTTAACGTTTTGTTTAAAAACGGGTATCAGCCGAACCCCAATTACCTTTTAATTGAGCCTATTTAACAACACTTTTAAAGTCTAAACAGTAACGTATCTGGATTTGTTATTTTGGAATTATCACACACTTCAAAATTTGATGAGAGCACTATTAAGCTTGTGCAGCTAACGGACACGCATTTATTTGCGCCGAGCAATGGCAGCTTATTAAGCATCAACACTCAAGATAGCTTTCGTGCTGTAGTCGATGGCATTGTTAGTCAGGGCTTTGACTATCAAGCGATTCTAGCAACTGGTGATATCTCTCAAGATCACAGTGCTGAGTCGTACCAGAAATTTGAGTCAGGGATAAAGCCTTTGGAAAAGCCATGTTACTGGCTACCCGGGAATCATGACTTCAAGCCTAATATGGGCAGTGTTTTACCATCACCACAAATACAGTGTGTTGAGCATGTCTTGCTTGGCGATGACTGGCAGATGGTTATGCTGGACTCGCAAGTGGTGGGTGTACCTCACGGGCGCCTTAGTGATCAACAACTTGATCTACTAGAACAAAAGCTGACTGAATTCCCTGATCGTAACACCTTGGTTTTGCTGCACCACCACCCTTTACTGGTCGGTAGTGCGTGGCTTGATCAACATAACCTGAAAGATGCTGAGCAGTTTTGGGATGTGGTTCAACAGCACACCAATGTGAAAGCGATACTTTGTGGTCACGTTCATCAAGATATGAATCGCAATCATCATGGTGTACAAGTCATGGCAACCCCATCGACTTGTGTTCAATTCAAACCAAACTCGAACGACTTTGCGGTTGATACTTTATCTCCAGGCTGGCGAGAGATTGAATTGCACCAAGATGGTTCGGTAACTACGCAGGTTCGCCGCTTGCCTAATGGGCAGTTCTCGCCAGACTTTGATGCAGGTGGTTACTAATATGCCGGACTTTAATCAGCAAGCCGCTAAGCCATCGCTGCTTCTCTATATTCACGGTTTTAACAGTTCATCACGTTCTCACAAAGCGAATGTGATGGCAGATTACTGTGCGGAGCATCGCGCTGATATTAAAGTCGTAACGCCTCAACTACCGAGCTTCCCTCAGCAAGCAGCTCTGCATTTACAGCAGCTGGTGGAGCAATATAAAGATCAATATCAGATCGCGTTAGTCGGTAGTTCCTTGGGGGGCTATCTTTCAACATGGTTAAATAGTCATTATGGTTTCAAGGCGGTGGTTGTAAATCCAGCCGTGAAGCCGTATGAGCTTCTTGCTGATTATTTAGGTGAGCAAGTAAACCCATACACAGATGAACGATATGTGCTGGAAACAAAGCATATCGATGAACTGAAGGCGTTAGAGGTTCCGGCTATCGCTAAGCCGAGTGACTTCTGGTTACTTCAGCAAACGGAAGACGAAGTTCTGGATTACCGACAAGCGGTAGAGAAGTACCAAGGTGCGACACAGACAGTAGAAGAGGGCGGGGATCATAGCTTTGTTGATTTTGAACGTTACCCACAACAAATCGTCACTTTTCTAAACCTCTAATCTGTTTCATCAACAGAGTGATTTTCTCTTGTTTGCCTGTTATTTCATCTATCAATGGTGAAATATCATAGTTTGATGTCTTAGTTTTTGAACTAGCTTGACATCATTACTCAGCTTCCAGACTATATTCCCCAATACTTCGCTCGTTCGCTCTACTATGAAGGTTCATAGTAATGATTCTGCTTTAGTGAAACTAGAGCCAGCGAACAGACGCAAACTTTTTGAGTAAACTCCGTATTATGACTGAACAATATAATGCAAAAGACCTCGAGGTACTTGAAGGTCTCGATCCCGTGCGACACCGCCCGGGAATGTATACAGAGACAGAAAGACCAAACCACCTTGCCCAAGAAGTCATTGATAACTCGGTCGATGAAGCACTAGCGGGACACGCTAAGAAAATTAAAGTTGTGCTTCATGCTGACCAATCGTTAGAAGTTACCGATGACGGCCGTGGTATGCCGGTTGATATCCACCCTGAAAAAGGCATCTCGGGTGTTGAGCTGATTTTAACTAAGCTCCACTCAGGCGGTAAATTTTCAAACAACAACTATAAGTTTTCAGGTGGTTTGCACGGGGTAGGTATCTCGGTGGTAAACGCGCTGTCAAAACGTGTTGAAGTAACGGTTCGTCGTGACGGTCAGGTACATGAAATCGCCCTTGAGGGTGGTCATGCCGTAACCGACCTTACGGTTACGGGAACTTGTGGTCATCGCAATACCGGTACTACCGTGCATTTCTGGCCAGATCCAAAGTACTTCGATAGCTCTAAGTTCTCTGTTTTACGCCTTATTAATAACCTGCGAGCTAAAGCCGTACTTTGCCCGGGTTTAGAAATCACCTTTATCGACAAGGTTGGCGGTGAAGAACATAAATGGTTCTATGAAGACGGTCTAAAAGACTACCTTGCCGAAGGCGTGAAAGGTTACACCTTACTGCCTGAAGAACCTTATGTTGGCGAATTCGTTGCTGAAACGGAAATGGCGAACTGGGCGATCATTTGGCAGCCAGAAGGCGGTGATATGATCACCGAAAGTTACGTGAACTTAGTACCAACTAAGCAAGGTGGTACACACGTAAACGGTCTTCGACAGGGTCTGCTTGATGCAATGCGTGAGTTCTGTGAATTCCGTAATCTTCTCCCTCGTGGCGTTAAGTTGACGGGTGATGACATCTTTGACCGTTGTTCTTACGTTCTATCGGTGAAGATGCAAGATCCACAATTTGCGGGTCAAACCAAAGAGCGCTTATCTTCTCGTCAAACTGCTGCGTTTGTTTCTGGTGTAGTGAAGGATGCTTTCAGCTTGTGGCTGAATGAAAAGCCTCAACTAGCAGAATTACTTGCAGAAGCTTGTATTGCTAACGCACATCGTCGTATGCGCGCAAGCAAAAAGGTTGTACGTAAAAAGATTGCTTCTGGTCCAGCACTGCCGGGTAAGCTAACCGACTGTTCGGTTCAAGATTTAAGCCGTACCGAAATCTTCTTCGTGGAAGGGGACTCGGCGGGTGGTTCTGCTAAACAAGCACGTGATCGTGAGTTCCAAGCGGTTATGCCACTTCGCGGTAAGATCCTAAATACGTGGGAAGTGTCAGCAGACCAAGTACTGGCTTCACAAGAAGTACATGATATTTCAGTTGCTCTGGGTATCGACCCAGATAACGATGATTTGTCAGGCCTGCGTTACGGTAAGATCTGTATCCTTGCCGATGCGGACTCGGATGGTCTTCATATCGCGACACTGTTATGTGCACTATTTACTCGTCATTTCCATGCTTTGGTTGAAGCGGGTCATATCTATGTGGCAATGCCTCCTCTGTATCGTATCGATTGCGGTAAAGAAGTGTTCTACGCACTCGATGACTCAGAGAAAGATGGTGTGCTTGAGCGACTATCGCAGAAGAAAGCCAAAATCAACGTGCAACGATTTAAAGGTCTGGGTGAAATGAACCCACTTCAGTTACGTGAAACCACTATGGATCCAAATACTCGTCGTCTTGTCCAATTAACGATTGATGACAACGACGCGACCAACGAGATGATGGACATGCTGCTTGGTAAGAAACGTGCAGATGATCGCCGTACATGGCTACAGACTAACGGTGATATGGCCGAGGTATAATGGATGTCTAACGAAATTACATATGATGGCGTTGAACAGTTGCCAATGCGCAAGTTCACCGAAGATGCCTACTTAAATTACTCAATGTACGTGATCATGGATCGTGCATTGCCGTATATCGGTGATGGCTTGAAGCCAGTACAGCGTCGTATTATCTATGCGATGTCTGAGCTGGGCCTATCCGCTGCATCGAAATATAAAAAATCAGCACGTACCGTTGGTGACGTATTAGGTAAGTATCACCCACACGGTGACTCTGCTTGTTACGAAGCGATGGTACTGATGGCGCAACCCTTCTCTTACCGCTACCCATTGGTGGATGGTCAAGGTAACTGGGGTGCACCGGATGACCCGAAATCGTTCGCTGCGATGCGTTATACCGAAGCAAAACTGTCAAAGTTTGCGGAAGTTCTGCTCGGTGAATTAGGTCAGGGAACCGTTGATTGGCAACCCAACTTTGATGGCACGATGAAAGAGCCTCAGATGTTGCCTGCACGCCTTCCTCATATCTTGCTTAACGGCATTACAGGTATTGCGGTTGGTATGGCGACCGACATCCCGCCTCACAATGTCCGTGAAGTGGCGAACGCGGCGATTCATTTGATTGATACGCCGAAAGCTGAACTTCCAGATGTGATGGGTTTCATTCAAGGCCCAGATTACCCGACAGAAGCTGAAATTATTTCGCCGAAGTCGGACATCGAAAAGATCTACCGTACAGGCCGTGGCAGTATCAAGATGCGCGCGGTATGGCACAAGGAAGGCTCTGATATCGTTATCACGTCTTTACCTCATCAAGTGTCAGGTGCGAAGTTACTTGAGCAAATCGCTAACCAGATGCGAGCTAAGAAGCTGCCTATGGTTGACGATCTGCGTGATGAATCAGATCACGAGAATCCAACGCGTATCGTCGTGGTTCCTCGTTCAAACCGCATCGACTGTGACCAACTGATGAGTCACTTATTCGCGTCGACGGATTTAGAGAAAAACTTCCGCGTTAACTTGAACATGATTGGTTTAGATAACCGTCCTCAAGTTAAAGGCTTAGTTCAAATCCTGAAAGAGTGGATTGAGTTCCGTCGTACGACCGTTCGTCGTCGTTTACAGTACCGTTTAGATAAAGTACTGGCTCGTTTGCACATCTTAGAAGGCTTACTCGCTGCTTACCTCAATATCGATGAAGTGATTGAGATCATTCGAACAGAAGACGAGCCGTGTCCTGTTTTGATGAACCGTTTCAACATTTCTGAAATTCAAGCTAATGCTATTCTTGATATTAAACTTCGTAACTTAGCTAAGTTAGAAGAATTTAAAATTCGAGCTGAGCAAGAAGAGCTTGAAGCTGAACGTGAAAAGCTTGAAAAGCTACTCGGTTCAGAGCGTCGCTTGAATACCCTGATCAAAAAAGAAATCCAAGCAGATGCAGATAAATACGGCGATGATCGTCGCTCACCGTTGATTGAGCGTGCTGAAGCGAAAGCGCTAACAGAACGTGACTTAGTACCAAGCGAACCAATTACGGTTGTGTTGTCTGAGAAAGGTTGGATTCGTCATGCTAAAGGGCATGAAGTTGACGCTGAAGGCTTGAACTACAAATCAGGTGATAAATTCTTAGCAAGCACTAAGGGTAAGAGTAACCAACAAGCGGTGTTCCTCGGCAGTGATGGCCGAAGCTACTCCCTTGAATCTCACTCACTGCCATCGGCACGAAGCCAAGGTGAGCCAATTACAGGCCGCTTGAACGTCAGCCCTGGTACTTCTATTCGCCAAGTGGTGATGGGAGAGAATGAACAGCTGTGGTTAGTCGGTTCTGATGCGGGTTATGGTTTTGTTTGTAAAGGTAGCGATCTGCTGTCTAAGAACAAGAGCGGTAAAGCGCTGGTTAACTTGCCACAAGCTTCTGAAGTGATGTTGCCAAGCCCGATTGCTGACTTGGATACTAACCAGATTCTGGCGATTACTAACCAAGGTCGTATGTTGTTGTTCCCGATTAAAGACCTACCTCAGTTGAGCAAAGGTAAGGGTAACAAGATCATCAACATTCCTTCTGCGAAAGCAAAAGAGCGTGAAGAGTTTGTCTCGCATCTAATGGCTATCCCAGAGAATGCGACTCTGACAATCTATGCGGGTAAACGCAAACTTGGCTTGAAACCTGCGGATCTTGAAAATTTCCGTGGTGAACGTGGTCGTCGTGGTGGTTTACTACCTAGAGGACTACAACGAGTGACGCGCATTGATATCGATGAACCTAGCGACGCTTAGCTATGACACGCTTAGCTATGACACGCTTAGCTATGACACTTAGCTATGACGCTTAGTTATATAGTCAGTTTTAATTGAGTTTATAATTCGCTTTGATTGATAAAAGAAAACCCAGCTTAAGAGCTGGGTTTTTTGTGTCTGGAAGTTTAACAGTGTGGGGTCGCTAACTTCATGTTAGCAATCAACATACGTATATAGGCTACAGGCGTGTATCTTCAGCGATAGTCACCTTGAGGGTCTTGTTTTCACCTTTGCGTAATACACCAACATCAATGACAGTACCTGGGCGCAGGTCAGTAACAATGTCCATTACGCTCTGTCGTCCGCTAATCTGGGTATTATTGATGCTGACAATAATATCTTGTGCTTCAAAGCCTGCATCAGCCGCAGGGCCGTTAGGGTCTATCCCTAGTACCACAATACCGCCGATATTCTTATTGCCGAGTAAGCGTGACGTCACCGAGTTGATGTCTTGTCCGTCTATGCCAATATAACCACGAATCACACGACCATCAGCGATGATTTTTTGCATGATTTTATTCGCTAATGGGTAGGGGATAGCAAATGAAATCCCGTAGGTTTCCATGTCGGTAGCTTGTTGGAAAGACGCGGTATTGATACCGACTAACTCACCTTGTGAATTGACAAGTGCACCACCGGAATTACCTTCATTGATTGCCGCATCGGTCTGGATAAAGGCTTGATGACCATCTGCACTGATTGAAGAGCGACCTGTTGCCGAGATAATACCAAAGGTTGTGGTTTGACCTAGGTTATACGGGTTACCGATAGCGAGAACCACATCTCCGACATTTGCAGTGTAATCTTGGTTCAGTGGAATCACTGGTAAGTTGTCACCGCTGACTCTGAGTATCGCGATATCGGTGCGCTTGTCTGAACCGACAAGCTGTGCGGCGGCTACTCGTCCGTCTTGAAGTGCCACAACTATTTGGTCGGCTTGAGCAACAACGTGAAAGTTGGTAATAATGTAGCCTTTTTCGCTAACAATGACTCCTGAACCCAAACCTTGAGTCAGTAGCTTATTGCGATCGCTTTCTGCGTATTTACGACTATAAATATTGACCACAGCGGGTGCAGCACGTCGCACCGCTTGGTTAAATGAGATTTGAAGAGAGCCAATATTATCGACTTGAGGACTAGTGACATCTGAAACTATAGCTGGCCTTAAGCTCGGAAATGCGAGAAGAATAAGTGCCGCTGAAACGAGTCCAAGGGAAATAGAACGAAATAGAAAGGACAGCATGTTTCCCTCTTCAACAAGTAAGGTATGGAGCATCCGTCAATGGATGACTGACTTGATTACGAGTGAAGCATAGCATTTTGATTGATCTAAAGAAAAGGGAGACTGAGTAAGTTTAAAGCAAACTTACTGAGCCTCCCTGTAATTGCGCTGACGTATGACTATCGAATAACTAGATAGATAGTCCTGTCGCCTCTTTGGATATTAAGCGCCAACACGCCAGGTTGTTTTTCAAGAATCTTTCTAAATTCAGCTAGGTTCTTAACGGGTTGGCGGTTTACCCCGATGATGATGTCATCTTTAAGAAGTTGATAGGCTTCTGCTGGCGAACCTTGAGCGACACTTGATACCTTGACGCCTGTCGTTGAGTCGCTGTCGGTTGTGTTGGTGAGCTCTGCACCGGCAAGTCCTTCATGGAGCTTTTCAGCTTGTGTCTTACTATTGGTGGATTCACCCAGAGTCACATCAAAGGTCATATTCTTTCCGTCACGAACGACACCAAGTTCGATCTGTTTGCCTGCGCCGAGGGTTGCGACTTTGGCTCTTAACTCGCTAAAAGTATCAATACGCTTACCATTAATAGAGACAATAACATCGCCCGCTTTCAGTCCGGCTTTGTCCGCAGCACTGTCGGGTACAATTTGGCTAACAAAAGCACCTTTGCTGGATTCATAACCAAGCGCTTCCGCCAATTCAGAGGTGACCTCTCCGCCTTGAACACCCAGCATGCCGCGTTTTACTTCACCGAAATCGAGAATTTGTTCTGTCAGGTTTTTCATCATATTGGATGGGATTGCAAAGCCGATACCGACATTGCCTCCGTTAGGGCCAAGGATAGCCGTGTTGATACCAATCAGCTCACCGTTGAGATTCACTAACGCACCTCCAGAGTTACCACTGTTGATAGCGGCATCGGTTTGAATGAAGTTTTCAAAGTTCTCTAGATTTAGGCCGCTACGACCGAGTGCAGAAACGATCCCGGATGTCACGGTTTGACCGAGTCCAAATGGGTTGCCGATAGCGACACTGAAATCACCGACTCTTAACTTGTCGGAGTCTGCGACTTTTATCTGGGTAAGGTTCTTGGCTGTTTCGAGTTTTAATAGCGCGATATCCGACATCTGGTCGCCGCCGATGAGCTCGGCATCGTACTCTCGACCATCATGAAGTTTTACTTTGATATCGTCGGCACCATTGATGACATGGTAATTGGTGACAATATGGCCTTTCTTGGCATCAATGATCACACCAGAACCTAGCCCGCGGAATGGGCGTTCTCGTGTTTGTTCTGGACCAAAAAAGAATTGAAATTGTTCAGGGATTTGCTGACGTTGTACCTGTTTGCCTTCTACGGCAATACTAACCACAGCGGGGGTCACTTGTTCAAGCATAGGTGCAAGGCTTGGTAATTGTTCATTACCCACACTTAATGGCAGTGCGGCCGTTGCTTGAATGGGGGTGATGATTGAACTTAAGCTTAAAGTCAGTACTGATAAAGCAAGCAAAGGTTTTTTCATCATAAACTCCTCTCTAGTTTAGGTCTTAACCCTCTTATACGTTTAATAAGTATGAGAAGTTTCAAATGACCTGAGTGAAAGTTATGACTCAAAAACCTTTGTAAAGTTCACAGAAGTGTTAAATGTTTACGATGCTTTTGCGGTTACAACATCGGGAGCATCCATGATTTCTTTCTTCTGCTCTGTAAATAAACCGGTTGCGCCATTAGCGTAATCTTTCGGTTGTTCTTCAAGTGTCGCCTCTTTAACTGAAGGCTTGTCTTGTGGTTTATCCGAATGGGCTGCGGCTGTTTTCACAAATGGATTATCTTGCTCTGGCAGATTAGGGATCAGCTCTGAGCTTGTTTTTTCCATGTGTTGGTACAGTTTTGTGTAGTCCTTACCTAAGGTGTCCAACATTTCTGCTGATTTCGCAAAGTGGTCAGCTAGCTCTTGTCGCTGCTGTTCAAGGGCAAACTTTGCGCTATCTAATTCTTTCTGTACGTTCTTTTGTTTTTTGTATTCAGGTGTCATGAGACGAGAAATAGCGACCCCTAAAATAACTCCGACTAGTAAACCGGCAACGGCATACATCCAAGGCATAACAGCTCCTTATTATTGTTTTTTAACATGTTTGTTACTGCTTAGTTACACGTGATACGGCTCCATGGTACTATGAGAAAGCCGCAGTATAAAGAGAAATGCGTGTGCGCTAGTTAGCAGTTTGATGCTGCATTATTCACCGCATAGCGACATATCTCGTACTGTTTGGGCTCATTTTTATTTGCTGTCTGATATTGCTTTCATTGTGGAAATGTCGTCATGAATCCCATTAAAAAATACGAACAAGATATAAAAGAACATGGATTTCAAAGAGATCCAGCACAAGAGCAAGCCGTTAAATCTTTAGATGAACTCTTTCATCAATTCCAAGATTACATGAATACGCCTATTCCTCAACTGACTCGATTCCAGAAATTAATGGGCAAAAAGCCAGAACTGCCAGAGCCACCAAAAGGCCTCTATTTTTGGGGTGGTGTCGGGCGCGGTAAAACGTACTTAATGGATACGTTCTACGATGCCTTACCGACCACAAAAAAAATGCGTGTTCACTTTCACCGCTTTATGTATCGAGTCCATGATGAGCTAAGGGCGCTAGGTAATGTTAGCGACCCGTTGCCTTTAGTCGCAGATAAGTTGAAAGAAGAAGCGGATATTATCTGTTTTGATGAATTCTTTGTTTCAGACATCACGGATGCCATGATCTTAGGAACTTTGTTCCAAGAGTTATTCGCTCGCAACGTTATCTTAGTCGCGACCTCTAATATTCCACCTGCGGATTTGTATCGTAACGGGTTGCAGCGAGCTCGCTTCTTACCCGCGATTAAGCTTATTCAAGGCAATTGCCATATTCTTAATGTCGATAGCGGAATCGATTATCGCCTTCGTACGTTAGAGCAGGCTGAGATCTATCATTACCCGCTGGATAGCCAAGCGAGCATCAACCTCGAAACATATTACGCGCAGCTCGTTGGTGAAGATAAAGAGAAACTCAAACAGATTGAGGTCAATCACCGTCAACTGGATGTAGTCGAAGCAAGCGATGGTGTATTACATGGCACGTTTGCTCAGCTTTGTCAGTCGGCTCGCAGCCAGAATGACTATATTGAACTGTCTAGGGTTTATCACACGGTTCTGCTGGCTGATGTGTTGCAAATGGGCGCGACTTCAGATGACGCAGCAAGACGCTTTATTGCGTTAGTTGATGAGTTCTATGAGCGTAACGTGAAGTTGATTATCTCAGCGGAAGTGGAGCTAGAAAAGCTATATGCCCATGGTCAGTTAGAATTTGAGTTTAAACGTTGTCAGTCGCGTTTAATCGAAATGCAGAGCCATGAATATTTGGCAAAAGAACACTTAAGTTAGCTTTGATTATCTCGAATAAGAAAGAGAATTAAAAAAATCGTGATTTTGTTCAAAAAGAGGTGATTTTTTCTTCGCTCTTCTCTATAATCCTGCGACCTACCGTTACTGCGGGCCTCTAGCGATGAGTAAAATCACGTTATGCCAAGAGTTTTCCAACACTCGAAGGGGTGATGATGGTAACTCTTAGACAGTGGGAATACGCGAGTATTCCTTAAGTGTAAATTTTTTAAATAGGTAATTATTAGCATGAAAACTTTCGTTGCTAAACCAGAAACTGTAAAACGCGACTGGTATGTTGTAGACGCTGAAGGCAAAACTCTTGGCCGTCTAGCAAGTGAAATCGCTTCTCGCCTACGCGGCAAGCACAAAGCAGAATACACTCCTCACGTAGACACTGGTGATTACATCATCGTTGTTAACGCTGAGAAAGTAGCTGTGACTGGTAACAAAGCTAAGGGTAAGGTTTACTACCGTCACTCTGAGTTCCCAGGTGGTCTTAAGACTATCACTTTTGAAAAGCTAATTGCTAAGAAACCAGAAATGGTTCTTGAACTAGCAGTTAAAGGTATGCTTCCACGTGGTCCTCTAGGCCGCGCGATGTACCGTAAGCTTAAAGTATACGCTGGTACTGAGCACAACCATGTTGCTCAACAACCACAAGTACTAGACATCTAATTGGGGATTAAGACAATGGCAGAGAATCAATACTACGGCACTGGTCGTCGCAAAAGCTCAGCAGCTCGTGTTTTCATCAAACCAGGCTCTGGTGAGATCGTAATCAACAAGCGTAGCCTTGATGTTTACTTCGGTCGTCCAACTTCTCGTATGGTTGTTAAGCAACCTCTTGAGCTAGTTGAACTAACTGAGAAACTTGACCTTTACATCACTGTTTCTGGTGGTGGTATTTCAGGTCAAGCTGGCGCAATCCGCCACGGTATCACTCGTGCTCTTATGGAATACGATGAAACTCTACGTCCTGCTCTACGTGCAGCTGGCTATGTTACGCGTGACGCTCGTTGCGTTGAACGTAAGAAAGTTGGTCTACGTAAAGCACGTCGTAAACCTCAATTCTCTAAGCGTTAATTTTTCCTTACCGAAAAATACACGCGACCAGTTTTATTACTGGAATTGTGGTTCAAAGCTCGGCTATATGCCGGGCTTTTTGTCTTTCTGGCCCCCGCTAAACGCTTCCCCCTCCTCGTTTTATTCCTAAATTCTTATATTTTGAAAGCTTTTGTAACCCAATGTGCGCTTTGCCTCATGATTGTTACAAAAAGGTAGCTTTATCTTGTCAAAAAGTAGGGTTTTATTTATCATTTGCCGTCAATAAATAGAACTAAATACATATTTTGTTAGCCATGCTCTTTAATCGGAATTATTTCAATCCATAAGGAGCAAATGGGAGAATGTTTGGATGAGCAACGCGCCTTTAAATAACGGTCGCAGGCGTTTCTTAACCGCAACAACAGCCGTTGTTGGTGGTTTGGGAGCAGCTGCTGTAGCCGTGCCTTTTATTAAATCATGGAACCCGAGTGCCAAAGCGAAAGCTGCGGGCGCGCCGGTGGAAGTGGAAGTCAGTAAGTTAGAACCGGGACAAATGGTTCGTGTCGAGTGGCAAGGTAAACCTGTATGGGTTGTACGCCGTGCTGAGTCGGTACTAGAGAACCTAAAAGCGATCGGTGGTCAACTTCGTGACCCTCAATCTGAAACTGAACAACAACCAGACTACGCACAGAACGAGTTTCGTTCTATTAAGCCGGAGTTCTTCATTGCTGTTGGTTTCTGTACGCACTTAGGTTGTTCTCCAACTTACCTGCCAGATTCTTTTGCAGAACAAGTTCAGGGCGTTAAGTCTGGTTTCTTCTGTCCTTGTCATGGTTCAAAGTTTGATATGGCAGGTCGAGTATTCCAAGGCGTACCAGCCCCATTGAACCTTGTAGTGCCAAAGCATATGTATTTGAGTGACACTAAGATCATGATCGGTGTGGACGAGGGAGACGCATAATGCAAGGATTGCTTGATTGGGTAGAAAAACGTCTACCCGCAATGAATGCTTATAAAAAGCATTTATCTGAATACCCAATGCCTAAGAACTTTAACTTTTGGTACCTTTTCGGTTCTTTGGCAATGTTGGTACTGGTTAACCAAATCCTTACAGGTATTTGGCTAACAATGAACTACGTTCCGTCTGGTGATGGCGCATTTGCATCTGTTGAATACATCATGCGTGATGTGGAATACGGCTGGTTACTGCGTTACATGCACTCGACAGGTGCTTCGGCATTCTTCGTGGTTATCTACCTGCATATGTTCCGTGGTCTAATCTACGGTTCTTACCAAAAGCCTCGTGAGCTACTTTGGCTCTTCGGTATGCTGATCTTCTTAGTGCTTATGGCTGAGGCTTTCATGGGTTACTTACTACCATGGGGGCAAATGTCTTACTGGGGTGCTCAGGTAATCATTTCTCTGTTTGGTGCGATTCCTGTTATTGGTGATGACCTAACGCTTTGGATCCGTGGTGATTACATCATCTCTGGTGCAACGCTAAACCGTTTCTTCGCACTGCACGTTATCGCTCTACCAATCGTACTTCTGCTGCTTATCGTACTTCACGTACTAGCACTGCACGAAGTGGGTTCGAACAACCCAGACGGTATCGAGACTAAGCTTCCTAAAGGCACAATGGGCGACGACTACAAAACTCAGTTCCCATTCCATAAGGATTACACTAAGAAATACGACATCATTGACTCTGTTCCTTTCCACCCATACGGGACGGTGAAAGATATGGTCGGTGTTGCTGGTTTCCTATTCTTGTTCTGTTACGTGCTGTTCTTTAACCCAGAGATGGGTGGATACTTCCTTGAGCCGCCTAACTTCGAAGCTGCTAACCCACTGAAAACACCTGAGCATATTGCTCCAGTTTGGTACTTCACGCCGTTCTACGCTGTACTTCGTGCTGTTCCTGATAAGCTGATCGGTGTAGTTGCAATGGGTGCATCTATTGTTGTGCTATTCCTACTGCCATGGTTCGACCGTTGTAAAGTGCGTTCTTACCGTTACCGTAGCAAACTGCATTTGATTAACATCATCCAATTCACAATAAGCTTTATTGCGCTTGGTGTACTTGGTGCGCTTCCAGCAACGCCAACGTATACGCTACTGGCTCAGATCTTTAGCTTAGGTTATTTCATGTTCTTCGTTCTACTGTGGTTCTACAGTAAAAATGAAGCGACGAAACCATTACCAGAAAGGGTGACATTCAAATGAAAAAGTGGATTGTAATTTTATTTGCTATGTTGCCATCACTGGCGATGGCAGCGGGTGCAGGCGTACCATTAGACAAAGCAAACAATGATTTAACAGATAAAGCCTCATTGCAAAATGGCGCTAAGATGTTCATGAACTACTGTTTTGCTTGTCACTCAACGCAGTACCAGCGTTATGAACGTGTTGCGAATGATTTAGAGATCCCTGTAGATCTAATGAAGGAAAACCTGATTTTCGACCCTGAAGCGAAAATCGGTAGCTTGATGGTTAATGCTATGCCCTCTGATCAAGCGGCAAGTTGGTTTGGTGCTCCGCCACCAGATCTAACTTTGGTTGCTCGTGTTCGTGGCGCAGATTGGCTATACACGTACCTTCGTACCTTCTATGAAGACCCATCTCGTCCGTTTGGCGTGAACAACATTGTTTTCCCAAGTGTTGGTATGCCGCACGTTCTTGAAGAGCTGCAAGGTATTCCAACACCAATCTACGATACTCATATGGTAGATGGCGAGGAAGTGACAACTGTTGTTGGTACTGAAACTGACGGTTCTGGCGAATTAAGTGCTGGTGAATACGACGAAGCCGTTCGTGACCTTGTTAACTTTTTGGTTTACTCGGGCGACCCAGTTCAACTTGAGCGTCATGCAATGGGTTGGTGGGTAATGGCCTTCTTAGTAATCTTCACTATCATTGTGATTTTGCTGAAGAAAGAGTATTGGCGTGATGTGCACTAATTGTGCTATAATACCGTGCTAATTCCCAAATTATGTTAATGTTCAATGGAGGCTTTAGGCCTCCATTGTTTTTATTTAAAGTGTACTGGAGGGCTCCATGGCTGTAGCTGCCAATAAACGTTCTGTAATGACTCTTTTCTCAAGTGCTTCTGATATGTATAGCCATCAGGTGCGCATTGTTCTTGCTGAAAAAGGCGTAAGTGTTGAAGTTGAGTTGGTTGATGAAAAAAATCTACCAGCAGAGCTTGTTGAACTGAACCCGTACAAATCAGTACCTACTCTTATTGATCGTGAGCTTGCTTTATATGACTCAAAGATCATTATGGAGTACTTAGATGAGCGTTTCCCTCATCCACCGTTGATGCCTGTATACCCGGTTGCTCGTGGTAATAGTCGTCTAATGATGTACCGCATTGAGCGTAACTGGTATTCAGTTGCAGAGAAGATCGTTAAAGGCAACGCTGAAGAATCTGAAGCAGCTCGCGTTAAACTGCGCAACGACCTACTGACTCTTGCTCCTATCTTCGCTGAGTATGAATACTTCATGAGCGAAGAATTTAGCCTAATTGATTGTTACCTAGCTCCGCTACTATGGCGTTTACCTGAGCTTGGTATCGAATTAATTGGCCCTGGTTCTAAAGAGCTTAAGATTTACATGAACCGCGTATTCGAACGTGATTCATTCCTAGCTTCTCTAACTGAAGCTGAGCGTGAGATGCGACTCGTTCGCTAAGCGTTTATGGATATTTCAAATATGACTCCACGCCGACCATATATGCTTCGTGCATTTTATGAATGGCTGGTTGATAACGAATTAACTCCACACCTTGTTGTTGAAGCAACATTACCGGGTGTAAGAGTTCCAGAAGAGTTTGTTCAAGATGGTCAGATCATTCTGAACATCGCGCCTCGTGCGGTTGGACAACTTGAACTGGGTAACGAAGCTGTGACGTTTAGTGCTCGCTTTAGTGGTCGTCCACACTCTGTGATCGTGCCGCTTTACGCAGTACAAGCGATTTATGCTCGTGAGAATGGTGCTGGTACCATGTTTGAACCTGAAGAGGCTTACATGGAATCTTTTGAAGAAGGGATTGAAGAAAGTCCTTTTGAAGAACAAGAGAAAGGCCCATCTTTGAGCGTAGCAACGGCAGACGTAGATGCTGAAGAGCCTGACTCAGATCCTGAGCCTCCTCGTCCAGCAAAAGGTCGCCCAAGCCTTCGTGTTATCAAATAACGTTAGCTAAATAACGACTCAAATAAAAAAGCAGCGACTCGTCGCTGCTTTTTCTTTTCTGCTAAATAGCATTTAATTGGCTTGCTTAAGGCTAGTTAACGGCCGTCTCTTCTTCGCCATATTCAAACGCTCGAATCACCTGCTTTACGCCTGAAACATTACGCGCAACTTCTGTCGCGATATCAGCATGCTCTCGAGATACTAACCCAAGTAAAAACACCTCTGAATCTTCAGTGATGACTTTAACCTTGATGCCGTTGAGATCTGCGTTTGCTAGAAGAGCTGATTTCACCTTGGTAGTAATCCAGCTATCGTTACTAATAGCACTGATGGTCAATGGCTCTTTTACTCGCACCTGATTATGGATGCTTTCTACGCCTGCCACTTCTTTGGCTTGGTTTTCAAACGCGCGACGCTCTGAGTCAGTGGTCGCTTGCCCCATCAATACAACCGAACCTCGGTAAGAGCTCGCTGTGATACGAACGTTGCCACGATATGGCTGCTTGTTGGTGATGGCTGCGACTTCAAATTCGATATTGTTATCGTTCCAGATTTGTTTGGTGGATCGTGTGTCAGTGACTAAGTTCGCTGTGGTTGCAGCACCAGCAATGAAAATGCCAGCACAACCAGACAGGGACAGTGTAAGTAGCGAAACACTAATCAGCTTAAACAGCCTCATAGAGGTTAATGATTTCATTGTGATGCTCCGTATATCACTCTTCGTGAGCAGGGAAGAGTACTTGATCGATTAGGTCACATAGGCAATGCAGTGTCACCATGTGTACTTCATGAATGCGTGCTGTACGGTGTGAAGGGATACGAATTTCTACATCGTGTTCGCCAAGTAAGCCTGCCATTTCACCACCATCTTTACCCGTAAAGGCGATGATCGTCATGTCACGTGTTACCGCTGCTTCCATTGCTTTGATGATGTTCTTGCTGTTACCGCTAGTAGAGATAGCCAGTAAAATATCGCCAGTTTGACCAAACGCACGTACCTGCTTAGAGAAAATCTCTTCGTAGTGATAGTCGTTGGCTACTGCCGTTAGCGTGGTGTTGTCTGCTGTGAGAGCCATTGCTGGCAGGCTAGGGCGCTCGGTTTCAAAGCGATTAAGTAGGCACGATACAAATTGCTGAGCATTCGACGCCGAACCACCATTACCACAACAAAGAATTTTGTTTCCGTTAAGCAAGGTCGCAACCATTGCTTGAGCGGCATGCGTAATTGCGTCTGGCAGTGCTTCTGCAGCCGCAATTTGGATCTGAATACTTTCTGTAAAACTTTCTTTAATGCTGTCTAGCATGTTTATCCTTGGGTAATCGCGTTTTGAATCCAGTCGATATTGTCATTCGGCCCTTCTATGGCAACGATATCAAACCTGAAATCTGTAGAGTGCACCGACAAGCCTTGCTGCATAAGCCAAACATTGGCTGTTTTGAGCAGCTTCTGTGACTTCTTTGCTGTCACCATTTCGGCGGCATGTCCGTAGCGGGTTTGCTTGCGGTATTTTACCTCAGCAAACACAACCGTATTGTTATGGCGCATTATAAGATCAATCTCGCCACATTTAGCTATGAAGTTTTCTTGAATTAACGATAATCCGTGGCCAACTAAATAATTTTTAGCCACGGTCTCGTATTTATCACCCACTTGTTTGTGGGTGATTGTTGGTTTGGACAGGAACTTTCGGCTAAAAAGCCCCATGCTCTGCCCAGCTGATTTCACGTTGAACAACACAGTTGTTGTCGATGGTTAACACGCCGGTTTCACCTGGAATGCTGTAACCCTGTACGGCTTTCATCTGTGGCAATGCATCCATTAGGTAGTAGGCATCCATCCCCAGTGCTTGCAGACGTTTTTGGCCGTTTGAATGTGTAGGCCATAGGTCGTTTAGCTCTTTGTTAAGCTCGTTCTTGCTCTCAACCAATAGTGGGATGTCACTGTAGAACACACCCGTTAGATCTTCGTACTGCTTGTCACCGCTGTTGCTGCGTGAGTTTGAGAACAAGGCTGGTTGGTCAGCATCTGGGTTAATCGCGACTTCAATGAAAGGCTTAATCAACGTAAGCTCTGAGTTCTTCGCCACAATGTAAACAGAGTCGATATCACGACGGCTGCGCGGTTCAGTTTCTAGGTCTAGGTTAAGTAGCCCGTCCATTTGAGCGATACGTTGTTGGCTCTCTTGTAAGCCGAATACCTGATTCACATTGCGCTGAAGTTGGCGCTTGTCAGAGAATAAGGTAATCGCGACTTCGTTGTTGCTGTATTTTTTCCACTCTTTCTCAAACGCTTGCTTAACGCGGTCACCTAAACGCCCTTTTGGCGCCAGAATAAGCGGGTACTTGTAGCCTTGAGCAAAAAGGTGTTTCGCTGCCTGAGCGACTTCTTGCTCTGGCGATAGAGCGAGATAGCAAATATTGGTATCAGGTTCTAGCTGCGTCGGAATATTTAGAGCTAAAGCTGGAATCGAATTTTCGTGGTTTTTCTGCGCTTGCTGAAGCTTGGTAATATTGCTCTTAATCAGCGGGCCAACGATGAAATCTACATTGTTCTCTTCCAGTGTCGCTTTAATTTCAGCAGCACTTTGTACGTTGGTGTCCATAACCGTTAGCGTTGCGTTTTCTTCGCGCTCTTTGTCATTCATCATCGCAAAGATGAAACCATCACGCACAAGCTGTGCTTGCTTGCCGTACTTACCCGTGAGCGGCAGTAATAGCGCAGTGCTGGTTGGTTTACTGATCTCTAGCGCCAATATGTCAGTGATCGCCTGAGGTGTGTAGGTTGCTGCAGGATGACGAGGATTCTCAGCCAGCCAATCAGACAGAGTTTTCTGTAGGTTTGGAAGGTTAGAGTTCAGCGTCTTCATATAAATAGCCAGCTGTAACCAACCTGCTAGAACGTCTTCTGTCGGAGAAGTCTTAAGTTCTAGAATCTCATATTGAGAGTAGCTATTCAGGTTCTGCCAAATACGGTCGGCAGTTATCTGTTGGCTTTCGTCATCAGCGTCTACGTATTCTGAATAAAGGACTAACTCACGGCTCGCTTCGAAATACTCGCTTTGCATTTCAGAAATGTTAGCGCGTAGCTCGTGATAATCTTTCCACTGCTCGTTCGGAAGCTTCCACCAAGGCTGAAAGTTCAGCTGGCTGTACGCTTGCTGTGGTTGCGAGTTATTCACCAGCAGTTGAGCGCGAGCTAATTGCCATTCTGCTTGTTGAACTTCACTCAGCTCTTGTTTGGCTAAGCGCTTGATAAGCAGAGTCGCTTGATCGGTTTTTCCAGCTTGCACAGAAGCCTTAAGTGCCATGATTAACCAGTCGTTTTGTAGACTTCCTTTGCTACTATCCGCCTGCATCATGTAACTTTCAGTTGATTGCGCTGGATCTAGTGTAATATCAACACGCGTTGGTGCTTGAGGACCTGAAGAACAAGCCGCCAATGTAATTGCTAATGCAATTGGAGTTAGTAAGCGTGGTACACTGAGTCTCTTATGGTTCATCGTTGCCATGAGTTCTTTAAATTCCGTATAAATTTGTATCTATATTAATCGTTGAAGTGATGGTAAACAAATGACAGATAACAAAACCTTGCTCACAGAGAGCCCAACTCTCTACATTGTGCCAACCCCAATCGGAAATTTGGGAGATATCACTCAAAGAGCAATTGAAATTTTATCAAGTGTCGATGTTATTGCAGCCGAAGACACACGCCACACGGGTAAGCTGCTTGCTCACTTCAATATATCCACCAGAACGTTCGCTTTACATGATCATAATGAACAAACTAAAGCGCAAGTTCTAGTCGAAAGGTTATTAGAAGGTCAGTCTATCGCATTAGTCTCTGATGCGGGTACTCCTTTAATCAGTGATCCAGGTTACCATCTTGTCTCACAATGTCGTCAAGCGGGTGTGAGAGTTGTGCCACTTCCTGGTGCTTGTGCTGTGATTACCGCACTCAGTGCGTCAGGTTTACCGTCGGATCGTTTCAGCTTTGAAGGCTTCTTACCGCCAAAGAGCAAGGGTCGCAAAGACAAGTTCTTAGAGATTGCAAAAGCAGAGCGCACATGTATTTTCTACGAATCACCGCACCGTATTACGGATTCTTTGCAGGACATGCTAGAGATCTTAGGACCCGACCGTGAGGTCGTGTTGGCTCGTGAGCTAACCAAGACATTCGAAACCATTCAAGGATTACCATTAGGTGAGTTGATTGAATGGATAGAAGAAGACTCGAACCGCAAACGTGGTGAGATGGTGTTGCTGATCCATGGTCACCGTGAAGAAGCGAGCACCGATCTGCCAGACGAAGCAACTCGCACACTCGGCATTCTAACCAAAGAGCTACCCCTTAAAAAAGCGGCGGCGATGACAGCAGAAATTTACAATCTGAAAAAGAACGCTTTATACAAATGGGGCTTAGAGCATCTAGACAACTAGAGAGCTCTTTATAGACTAGATACCTCTTTATAGAGTAGATAACCTTTATTGAAAAAGCTTCTGAGGAATGATGGTATTACCGTTATTCCTCTTTTTTTGTCTAGATTGTGTGAAAATCATGCATTTGATTAGAGGTTTGCAGCATATTTGTGATCTCGCTAGACACTGCTCTCTAATCTCTATACAATCCGCCCTCGGAGTTGAACGGGTAATCGCTGCTTTGCTGATGTCCTTCGGGAGACTGACGTTGAGGTCCTTCGGGAAACTGACGTTGAAGTCCTTCGGGAGACTGGTAGAGGGGAGGAACGTCCGGGCTCCATAGAGCAGGGTGCCAGATAACGTCTGGGGGGCGCGAGCCCACGACAAGTGCAGCAGAGAGAAGACCGCCGATGGCCTCATTTCTTCGGAAGAGGCACAGGTAAGGCTGAAAGGGTGCGGTAAGAGCGCACCGTGCGACTGGCAACAGTTCGTAGCAAGGTAAACTCCACCCGGAGCAAGATCAAATAGGCCCTCGCATTGCGCTGCTCGCGTATGGGGGCGGGTAGATTGCTTGAGCCTGTGAGCGATTGCAGGCCTAGACGAATGGTTACCGCCGCGCAAGCGGAACAGAACCCGGCGTATGTGTCAACTCCACCTATATAAAGAACCCATCATTACTTAACGGTAGTGATGGGTTTTTTGCTTTATATTGACGTAAATGATTTAGATTTCCTTAGAATCCTTCACCCTGATATGAGCTTGGGTCAAAAATTCCCAAAGCCTATACACAATATGGTGGAGATACGGCGTGAAATCAGTACACTAAAACGTTAATAGAACAAATTATTGCCGAACTAATGGCTCAATCCACTCACTGAGAAGACTATGACAGAAGCATTCAAACATATTTCAGTATTGCTTAACGAATCTATTGACGGACTTGCGATCAAACCTGACGGTACCTACATTGATGGTACTTTTGGCCGTGGTGGTCACAGCCGTACAATCCTGTCTAAACTGGGCGAGAATGGACGACTCTTTAGTATCGACCGTGATCCACAAGCGATTGCTGAAGCTCAGAAGATTGATGATCCTCGTTTTACGATTATCCATGGTCCATTTTCGGGTATGGCTGAATATGCAGAGCGTTATGACTTAGTCGGTCAAGTGGATGGCGTATTGCTGGATTTAGGTGTTTCTTCACCACAGTTGGATGATGCTGAACGTGGCTTTAGCTTTATGAAAGATGGTCCGCTGGATATGCGCATGGACCCAACAACAGGTGTTCCTGTCTCTCAGTGGTTAGTTGAAGCGGATCTTGATGACATTACATGGGTTATTCGTGAGTTCGGTGAAGACAAACACGCTCGTCGTATCGCGAAAGGCATCATCGCTTATCAAGAGAATGAAGAGAACGAACCGCTAACGCGTACTGGTCAACTGGCTAAGCTTATCTCTGACGTCGCTCCAAAGAGCTTCAAAGAGAAAAAGCACCCAGCGACACGTGCTTTCCAAGCATTCCGTATCTACATCAACAGCGAACTTGAAGAGATCGATACCGCACTGAAAGGCGCAGCAAGCATTCTTGCTCCTCAAGGTCGTATCTCTGTTATCAGTTTCCACTCGCTTGAAGACCGTATGGTGAAGCGCTTTATCCGTAAAGAGAGCCAAGGGCCACAAGTTCCTCACGGTTTACCGCTAACAGAAGATCAAATTAAAGCTTTAGGCAGTGCCGATCTAAAACCAATTGGTAAAGCGATCAAGCCTTCTAAAGATGAAGTGGATGAGAATACTCGTTCGCGTAGTTCAGTACTACGAATCGCAGAAAAGCTATAGTCAATGAAGACCTCCAAGCCTAACTTAGCCAAGATAATATTTTTTGATTTGATCTCCGTGGGCAAGGTTCCATTGGTACTTCTTATCTGTATCTTTGCGAGTGCGATGGGGGTCGTTCTTACGACACATAATTCACGTCAGGCGATCACGAAAAAAGACATGGCATTAGTGGAACGAGAACAGCTTGATGATGAGTGGCGAAATTTAATGCTTGAAGAGACGGCTTTGGCTGAACATAGCCGCGTTCAAGCATCGGCAAAACGAGAGCTAGACATGAAACGTCCAGACTCTGACAAAGAAGTTGTGATCACACTGAAATGACCGGTAAAAAGGAAAAAGCACCCGCCAAACCCGTTAATAAATCAACGAAAGAGCGAGTGAAGAGCGAAAAGGATTCGGATCCAATTCTTATTAAATGGCGTTTCAACGTCGTTATTGCTTTCGTGTTTCTTGCCTTTGCTGCACTCGTTGGTCGTGTGGCTTACATCCAAATTATTGAACCAGATAACTTAATCCGTCAGGGCGATCTTCGCTCGGTACGTGTTAAGGCTATTCCTTCCGCCCGTGGCATTATCTCAGACCGCAATGGCGAACCGCTTGCTGTGAGTGTTCCAGTAGAGGCGGTATGGGCCGACCCGAAAACGATTTTCGATAAAAATGGTATGGCCCAGATTGATCGTTGGTATGCGTTAGCTGATGTACTTGGCTTAGAACGACAATCGATGATCGACAAGATCTCTAGCAACAAATCCCGCCGATTTGTTTACCTACAAAGACAAGTTAGCCCAGCGATGGCTAAGTATATTCGTGAACTAAAGCTGGTGGGTGTTGGCCTGAAAGCGGAATCTCGACGTTACTACCCCGCAGGCGAAGTCAGTGCACACCTTATCGGTGTTACCGGAATTGACGGGCACGGTTTAGAAGGCGTTGAACGCAGCTATGACAAATGGCTCACGGGTGAAGCAGGTAAGCGGACGATTCGTAAAGATCGCTATGGACGCGTTGTTGAAAACATTGCTTTAGAAGAGCGTGAAGAAGGCAAACCACTCGAATTAACGATCGATCAACGATTACAAGCCATTGCTTATCGAGCGATTAAGCAGGCCGTGGCCGATCACAAGGCGACTTCAGGCTCTGCGGTATTACTCGATGTGAAAACGGGTGCCGTGTTAGCCATGGTTAATGCCCCTTCTTATAATCCGAATAACCGCGCTGACTTACAAAGCTTCAAAATGCGTAACCGCGTGCTCACCGATGCAATGGAACCTGGCTCGACCGTGAAACCTTTTGTGGTTTTGGCGGCGCTAGAGAACGGCACTGCAGACCCAGATATCGTGATTGATACTGGCAATGGCATTATGCAGATCGGTGGCAGCCGCGTACGAGACTCTTCTAAAGTCGGTAAGGCTGACTTAGCGCTGATCCTCAAGAAGTCGAGTAACATCGGTGTTGCTAAATTGGCGCTTAACATGCCACTTGAAGCCTTGCTTGGGATGTACAGTTCAGTTGGTCTAGGCGAGATGTCTGGGCTGAATTTGGTTGGTGAAACGAGCGGTATTTTCCCGAATCGCCGTCGTTGGTCAAAGTTTGAAATTGCCACCTTAGCGTTCGGTTATGGCTTGTCTGTTACGCCGATGCAGTTGGCACATGCCTATGCGACGTTAGCTAATAAAGGTTTGTATGAGCCGATTCATATTATTAAGAGTAACGACCAAGATTTTTCTAAGCAAATCATCAAGCGCGAGAACGCTGAACTGGTTTTGAATATGCTAGAAGGGGTGACTCAAAAAGGCGGTACGGCGACAAGAGCTGCCGTTCCGGGTTATCGCGTTGCAGCCAAAACGGGTACCTCTCGTAAGGCTGAAGCTGGCGGCTACAGTGATGAATACATCGCGGTTACCGCAGGCTTTGCTCCAGTTAGTGATCCAAGAGTGGCATTGGTTGTTGTGGTCAATGAGCCTCAAGGCGACCTTTACTATGGTGGTTCAGTCGCAGCCCCCGTCTTTTCTGAAATCATGAAGGGCGCACTGCAAATAATGAACGTCCCTGCTGATGAAAATAAGTTTCAAGAATAGAGTTAATCAGGATTCAATATGAGTAATAGCCTCACGCTGTCATCTTTACTTTCTCCTTGGGGAGACTTTGGTTCACCTGAACTGGAGTCTATTGCTGTTGAGCAATTGGAGCTAGATAGCCGAGCCATCAAGGAAGGTGATATTTTTGTTGCCGTAGTCGGACATGCTGTTGATGGCCGTCGTTTTATCGACAAAGCGGTCGCACTGGGAACTCATGCTGTTATTGCACAGGCCGATGCTGAAAAGCCTCATGGTCTGATTGAATGGTTGGATACTGTCCCTGTTATTTACATTAACAACCTTAACTTGGTGCTATCTGAGTTAGCTGGTCGTGTTTACTCGTCTCAAGCGACTAAGTTGATTGGTGTTACCGGCACCAATGGCAAAACCACCATCACCCAGCTGATTGCTCAATGGCTTGATCTCGTCGGTCAACGCTCAGCGGTAATGGGCACGACAGGTAATGGTTTCTTAGACAATCTAAAAACCGCAGCGAACACCACAGGCAGTGCCATCGAAATACAGCGCACACTGAGTGAGTTAGCTGCAGAAAAAGCGGTTTATACCGCAATGGAAATATCTTCTCATGGTTTGGTGCAAGGTCGAGTAAAGGCTTTGGACTTTGAGGTTGGTGTATTTACTAACTTGAGTCGTGATCATCTTGATTACCATGGCACGATGGAAGAGTACGCTCTGGCTAAGAAGAGCTTGTTTACTCAACACAAATGCAAGCACGCAGTGATCAATGTGGATGACGAAGTAGGTAAAGCTTGGATGCCGGATTTATCCAATGCCATTGCAGTCTCACTGTTACCGCTAACGGGCTATCAACAGTCGGTGTGGGCGTCTGATGTCGCTTATGCAGAAACTGGTATCAAGCTCTCTTTCGATGGTAGTTGGGGACAAGGGAAGCTTTCTGTTCCACTGATTGGTCAGTTCAACGCATCAAACGTACTGGTTGCTTTTGCTACTTTGCTTTCTTTGGGTATCGAAAAGCAAATCTTGGTCGACACTGCGCCTCAGCTTCAACCTGTGATTGGCCGAATGGAGCTTTTCCAAGTTCCCAACAAAGCAAAAGTAGTTGTCGATTATGCTCATACGCCCGATGCGCTAGAGAAAGCATTGGCAGCACTGCGCGTGCATTGCTCCGGTAAACTGTGGGCAATCTTTGGTTGTGGTGGAGATCGCGACACTGGTAAGCGCCCAATGATGTCTGCGACCGCAGAGCAGTTCGCCGATAAAATCATTATTTCAGATGATAACCCTCGTAGCGAAGAACCAGCACTGATAGTCAAAGACATGCTGGCTGGCTTAAGTAAACCTGAAGCTGCGTTTGTCGAACACGATCGCTATCAAGCCGTTAAGTTTGCGCTTGAGCAGGCAGGCAGCGATGACAGTATTCTTCTGGCTGGTAAAGGCCATGAGGATTACCAAGTATTGAAAGATAAAACGGTACATTACTCAGACCGAGAGTCTGCGCTTCAACTTTTAGGTATTTCATAATGATTGATGTATCACTTGAGCAAATCTGCTCCGTGGTCAGTGGTGAGCTGATTAAAGCGGGCAACTCGAACAATAACGTAATCAATGCAGTTTCAACGGATACTCGTACCGTTGAAGAAGGCGCCTTGTTTGTCGCTATCGTTGGAGAGCGTTTCGACGCGCATGACTTTTGCCATCAAGCCGTTGAAGCAAACGCGAGCGCGTTGTTAGTCGAACGAAAACTTGACCTAAATATTACTCAAGTTGTTGTCGAAGACACTAAACTTGCTTTAGGTGAACTAAGTGCTTGGATTCACAAACAATGTGACGTGCCAACGATGGCGATTACAGGTAGCTGTGGCAAAACGACCGTTAAAGAGATGGTGGCGAGCATTTTACAGCAACGTGGCAAGGTGCTGTTTACGGCGGGTAACTTCAATAATGATATTGGTGTGCCTTTGACCTTGTTACGCAGTGAATCAAGTGATGACTATGCTGTGATCGAATTAGGCGCTAACCATATTGGTGAAATTGCCCACACCACTCAGCTAGTGAAGCCACAAGTTGCCTTAGTTAATAATGTAGCCGCGGCTCATTTAGAAGGCTTTGGTTCTATTGATGGTGTGAAACAAGCGAAAGGTGAAATTTTTCAGGGGCTTGCTGCTGGTGATACTGCTATTGTTAATTTAGAGAGCAACGGTGGTGATTTTTGGAATGAAGTACTTGCGGATAAAGCGGTGCTGACATTTTCTGAAGGTAGTCGTGAAGCCGATTATTTTGCTGAAAATATCGAAATCAACGACCAAGGTGAAGCTTGCTTTGATATGCAAACACCACAAGGTGCTACGGCTGTTGAACTTGGTATTATTGGTCAGCATAACGTGGCGAACGCGTTGGCGGCTGCAGCGTTGAGCATTCAATTTGGCGCAACGCTTGATGAAATAAAAAGTGGTTTAGCGAATCTTATCTCGGTTAAAGGACGAGTTGAGGTTCAACAATTAAGTCAGAATATCAAGCTGATAGATGACAGTTATAACGCCAGCGTACCCGCGATGAAGGCGGCAGCCAAACTGCTGTCGAGCTTCAAAGGTCAACGTTGGTTGATTTTAGGCAATATGGCTGAATTAGGCGACGAAAGTCTTGCACTTCACCGTCAAGTCGGTGAATATGCTGCCCCATTCGCTTTTGAGCATGTACTCACTTACGGTGATGATACCAAGGTGATTAGTGAGGTCTGTAACGGTACCCACTTTGCAACGCATCAAGCGATGATCGCGCACATAGAGCAGCACTTACGCTTGCCAGAAAACGCGTCACATACCTTGTTGGTAAAAGGCGCGAATAGTGCAGGAATGAGTAAAATAGCCGCTGCTTTAAAGGAGAACTTTTCATGATAATTTGGCTTGCAGAGCTACTACAGCCACACCTTTCTTTTTTCCGTTTGTTCGAATACCTATCGTTTCGTGCAATCGCGAGTATTTTGACGGCTTTATGTCTGTCGCTGTGGATGGGACCTCGTTTAATTGAGCGTCTGCAAATGCTACAAATTGGCCAAGTTGTTCGTAATGACGGCCCTGAATCTCACTTTAGCAAACGTGGTACACCAACCATGGGTGGCGTGATGATCCTAGCTGCGATCATTATTACGGTATTGATGTGGGCTGATCTTTCCAATCCTTATGTTTGGGCTGTATTAGTTGTACTTGCTGGTTATGGCGCGGTCGGTTTTGTTGATGACTACCGTAAAGTGGTTCGTAAGAACACCGATGGCTTGATTGCTCGCTGGAAGTACTTCTGGCAATCGGCTATTGCATTGGTTGTGGCATTTGCTCTGTATGCTCACGGGCACGATACTGCAGCAACTCAATTGGTGGTTCCTTTCTTTAAAGATGTGATGCCACAATTAGGTTTATTGTACATCGTACTGACTTATTTTGTTATTGTGGGTACCAGTAACGCGGTGAACCTAACAGACGGCCTAGACGGCTTGGCCATTATGCCAACGGTTATGGTTGCTGCTGGTTTTGCTGTGATTGCTTGGGCAACAGGTAACGTTAACTTTGCAGCATATCTACACATTCCATACATCCCATACACTTCTGAGCTTGTGGTTGTATGTACTGCTATCGTCGGTGCTGGACTTGGCTTTCTATGGTTCAACACTTACCCAGCGCAAGTATTCATGGGCGATGTTGGCTCACTAGCGCTTGGTGGTGCACTGGGTGTGATCGCGGTGTTAGTTCGCCAAGAGTTGGTACTGGTTATCATGGGCGGTGTGTTTGTAATGGAGACCTTGTCAGTTATTCTGCAGGTGGGCTCTTACAAATTGCGTGGTCAGCGTATTTTCCGTATGGCTCCGATTCACCACCACTATGAACTGAAAGGTTGGCCAGAGCCGCGCGTAATCGTGCGCTTTTGGATCATCTCAATGGTATTAGTACTGGTTGGCCTAGCGACACTGAAAGTTCGTTAATCTTATGTGAGCCTCTGATTAGAGGCTCTTTAAAACTATTAAGAGCATCTTGTTTAAATGGAACGTTGGCAAAATATTCAAAATGTAGTGGTTGTGGGGCTCGGTATTACCGGGCTCTCTGTCGTTAAACATCTCGTAAAATATCATACTCATGTGAAGGTGATTGATACTCGAGAGCTACCACCAGGAAAGGAATCTTTACCTGAATCGGTAGAACTGCATTCTGGAAGTTGGAATAGCCAATGGTTAGCGGAAGCTGATTTGGTGATTGCTAACCCAGGTATCGCCTTAGCGACGCCTGAAATACAAGATGTTATTCAAGCAGGAACTCCGGTTGTTGGCGATATTGAACTGTTTGGCTGGGCGGTAGACAAACCTGTTGTGGCTATCACAGGTTCCAATGGTAAGAGCACAGTGACCGATCTAACGGGTGTACTTGCAAAGGCTGCTGGTCTTAACGTTGGTGTTGGTGGCAACATCGGTATTCCTGCCTTAGACCTTCTTGAGCTTGATGCTGATTTATATGTCCTTGAGCTTTCAAGCTTTCAGCTAGAGACAACATCCAGTCTAAACCTTGCAGCGGCGGCCTTTTTGAACTTGTCAGAAGATCATATGGATCGCTATCAAGGCATGGCCGATTACCGTGACGCCAAATTAAGAATTTTTAACAACGCTCAGTACGCGATTGTAAACCGCGAAGACAAAGAGACTTATCCTGACCACAGTATGCCATTAGTGACATTCGGACTCGACGACCAAGAGTTTGGTGTGGCGACGATTGATGGTACTGAATGGCTGGTGGATAACAGCAAGCCAGTACTTCCTACTCAAGATTTAACATTGGTTGGACGTCACAATGTGGCAAATGCGCTAGTCTCGCTAGCACTGCTTAAACAAGTCGGTATTGATTACAGCAAAAGCCTTGAAGCTCTGAAGGCCTACAATGGTTTAACGCATCGTTGCCAAGTGGTGGCTGATAAGCGTTCTATTAAGTGGGTTAACGACTCGAAAGCAACCAACGTAGCCAGTACATTAGCGGCTCTGTCGGGCTTAGAATATCAAGGCACCTTGTATCTTCTGGTTGGTGGTGTAGGTAAGGGCGCTGATTTTAGTGAGCTTGAACCTGTGTTGTCACAGCTAGAGCGTGTTCAACTGTGTTGCTTCGGTGAAGATGCCGCGCAATTTATGCCATTGCATCCATCGGCTAAGACGTTTGATACCATGCGTGACATTATCGAGAGTGTCTCGAAGCAGTTAGTTGCCGGTGATATGGTGATGTTGTCTCCAGCGTGTGCGAGCTTCGATCAATTTAATAACTTCATGGCGAGAGGTGATGCGTTCACTGACCTTGCCCATGAGTATGCCTAACGTGTTGAAGGACTAACATTCAGTGCAAAGAGTGAAAGAGATTAATCAATCCATTTGGCAATGGCTAAACCGTGCCACACCAGAGGCGCTCTACGATCGTCAGCTGGTATGGATTGCTCTTGGACTGATGCTGACCGGATTGGTGATGGTAACGTCTGCTTCGTTCCCAATCAGTGCTCGTTTAACTGATCAGCCGTTTCACTTTATGTTCCGCCATGCCATTTTCCTTGTGTTGGCGTTAATCGTATCCAGCGTCATATTGCAAATTCCAATGAAACGTTGGTTTCAATACAGTATGTACTTATTGGGTTTATCCTTCTTTTTGCTGGTCGTGGTATTGGCTGTCGGTAAGTCGGTTAACGGTGCATCGCGCTGGATCCCTCTTGGATTATTTAACTTACAACCCGCTGAAGTCGCTAAGTTGTCGCTGTTTATCTTTATGGCGGGTTATTTAGTTCGTAAACAAGACGAAGTGAGAAAAACCTTCTTCGGTGGCTTTGGTAAACCGATCATGGTATTCGGTGCTTTTGCTGTGTTACTACTTGGCCAGCCCGATTTAGGTACAGTAGTTGTAATGCTGGTGACCTTATTTGGCATGCTATTTATCGCGGGCGCCAAGCTTTCACAGTTTATTGCCTTGATGGTCGCGGGTATTGCTGCAGTCGTCGGCTTGATTGTTATTGAGCCCTATCGTGTTCGACGTGTTACCTCATTTTGGGAACCGTGGAATGACCCGTTTGGCAGTGGCTACCAGTTAACTCAATCGCTAATGGCATTTGGTCGTGGTGATTGGATGGGGCAAGGCCTTGGAAACTCGGTTCAGAAGTTAGAATATTTACCAGAAGCACATACCGATTTTGTGTTTGCGGTATTGGCTGAAGAGTTGGGTTTTGTTGGCGTGACCTTAGTGCTGGTCCTTATTTTTAGTTTGGTGCTTAAAGCCATTTTAATTGGCAAAAAAGCCTTCGAGAACGACCAGTTATTCAGTGGTTATCTTGCCTTTGGTATTGGTATTTGGTTTGCTTTTCAGACGCTTGTTAACGTAGGTGCTGCATCGGGTATTGTTCCGACCAAAGGTCTAACCCTGCCGCTTATCAGTTACGGTGGTTCAAGCCTTATCGTCATGTCAGTCGCGGTTTCTATGCTGCTGCGTATCGATCACGAATGCCGAATGCAACAAAAAGAACAAGCCGACAATCAAAACGAATTAGTAGAATAAGAATCTAACGTGATGAAACAAAACAAAAAACTTTTAGTGATGGCTGGTGGAACTGGCGGTCATGTTTTCCCAGGGTTAGCGGTGGCGAAAAAGCTTCAGCAACAAGGTTGGGAAATTCGCTGGTTAGGAACCGCAGACAGAATGGAGGCGGATCTGGTACCAAAGCATGGTATTGAGATCGACTTCATTAAGGTGAAAGGCCTGCGTGGTCAAGGCATTAGCAAGCTAATTAAAGCGCCATTCCAGATTATTAATGCCATACTTCAAGCAAGACAGCACATCAAAGCATGGCAACCAGATGTGGTGCTTGGAATGGGTGGTTACGTGAGTGGCCCCGGTGGCATCGCGGCATGGTTATCCGGTATTCCTGTAGTTTTGCATGAACAAAATGCAGTGGCAGGTTTAACCAACCAATGGCTATCTAAAATTGCTAAAAAAGTATTCCAAGCTTTCCCTGGTGCTTTTCCAACGGCTGACGTTGTTGGTAACCCTGTGCGTGAAGATGTTGTTGGCTTAGCTGAACCCGAGCAACGCATGGCAGAGCGTGACGGCGATATTCGTATCCTAGTTATGGGTGGCAGCCAAGGTGCTAAAATTCTTAACGATACTCTGCCTGTGACTTTGGCTCAGTTAGGCGCTGGTTTTACTGTGATGCACCAAGCCGGTAAAAACAATCAACAGCAAGTGATTGAACAATACAAATCACATTCTGTAGATAATGTTCAAGTGACTGAATTTATTGATGATGTGGCGCAAGCTTATGAGTGGGCAGATCTATTAGTGTGTCGCTCAGGTGCATTAACCGTATCAGAAGTGTCTGCAGCCGGTGTGGGTTCTATCTTCGTTCCGTTTATGCATAAAGACAGACAGCAAGCGTTGAATGCCGATCACCTAGTTGAATGTGGCGCAGCGTTAATGATTGAACAGCCTCAACTAACGGCTGATAAGCTAGCGAACACGATTGCTCAGCTTGATAGAAATGAATTAAAAATGATGGCAACAAAAGCTCGTCAAGCAGCCAAGCTTGATGCTGATGTGACCGTCGCTGAAGCGATTAAAGCTTTAGCAAAATAATGAGATTGAATTGATGACGATTGAACATACCCAAGACTTAGCGCAAATCCGTGCAATGGTGCCAGAGATGCGCCGTGTTAAATCTATCCACTTCATCGGTATTGGTGGCGCAGGAATGAGCGGGATTGCTGAAGTCTTGCTTAATGAAGGCTACCAGATCACGGGTTCTGATATTGCTCAAAACCCAGTGACCGATCGTTTAGTTAGCAAGGGTGCTACCGTTTACATCGGCCACCAAGCAAGTAACGTTGCTGATGCAAGTGTGGTGGTGGTTTCAACCGCTATCAACGAAGAAAACCCAGAGATTATTGCTGCTCGTGAAGCGCGTACACCTATCGTTCGTCGTGCAGAAATGCTGGCTGAGCTGATGCGTTTTCGTCATGGCATTGCTGTGGCAGGTACGCACGGTAAAACCACTACGACCGCGCTAGTGACACAAATATATTCGGAAGCGGGTTTAGATCCAACTTTCGTAAACGGTGGTTTGGTAAAAAGTGTTGGTACCAATGCTCGCTTAGGTTCGAGTCGTATTCTTATCGCTGAAGCCGATGAAAGTGACGCGTCATTCTTACACCTGCAACCAATGGTTAGTATTGTGACTAACATTGAAGCGGATCATATGGATACCTACGGCGGCGATTTTGAAACGCTAAAGCAGACGTTTATTGATTTCTTACACAATCTGCCATTCTACGGTCAGGCTGTGATGTGTGTTGATGATCCGGTAGTACGTGAGCTTATTCCTCAGGTTAGCCGTCAAGTGATTACCTACGGCTTCTCAGAAGACGCTGATATCCGCATTGAAAACTATGTACAACAAGGTCAGCAAGGCAAGTTTACGGTTGTTCGCAAAGGTAAAGCCAATCTCGATATTACGTTGAACATTCCCGGTCGCCATAACGCACTGAACGCATCTGCGGCGATTGCGGTTGCGACGGAAGATGACATCAGCGATGAAGCGATTCTAAAAGCGATGGCTGGAACGGAAGGCACTGGCCGTCGTTTCGATCACCTTGGTGAATATGAAACGGGTAAGGGTGTTGCAATGCTGGTCGATGATTACGGCCATCACCCAACCGAAGTTGATGTCACCATTCAAGCTGCACGAAGTGGTTGGACTGATAAACGTCTTGTGATGATCTTCCAACCGCACCGTTATAGCCGCACTCGCGATCTGTATGATGACTTCGCGAACGTTCTTGAGCAGGTTGATGTGCTTATTCTGTTAGATGTTTATTCTGCAGGTGAGAAACCTATTGCAGGGGCTGACGGACGCTCGTTAAGTCGAACTATTCGTGGGCGTGGTAAGATTGATCCAATCTTTGTTGCTGATATCAACACGCTGCCGTCGGTTTTAGCCAACGTTATTCAAGGCGGAGACCTTGTTTTAACACAGGGTGCTGGTGATGTTGGTCGTGTAGCGAAGCAACTTGAATCGCTACAATTAGACATTAATAAGATGCAAAACGCGTAACAGAATACTGTATACAGACTGTGGTTGATCGCTCACTTCTTGCGATTGACCTAAAATTGACCAAAAATCTTATTATCAACGTTTGATAGTTTGATTTTGCTCAGTATAATTCATAGGTTAAAGTAAGTGCTTTTACCTCTATTACGAAGATAGGGAATAGAATTGCGAACCAACGACAGGGAATGCGGGCTTTGGTAGAAAGTACTTTTAGCGAAAACCGCCACCTATTCAGTTTACCATCGCTAAAGAAACACGCTGTAGGCGGGTCTTTTTTTGTCATGGTACTGCTATTCATTGGATTTCTTTTCTATACCACACTGACTTGGATGTGGGACGATCAGCGATTGCCTCTCTCCAAAATAGTACTTCAAGGCGACTTAACTTACGTAACTGCTGGTGATGTTCAACATGCCTTTGGCGAGCTAGAGCATATTGGAACGTTCATGTCGCAAGACATCGGTGTGTTGCAAGACAGTTTAGAAGCGTTACCTTGGGTTTCAGTGGTGTCCATTCGTAAGCAGTGGCCAGACACAATAAAAGTATTTTTGACTGAATATCATGCAGCAGCAATCTGGAACGGTAACATGCTGTTGAATGACAATGGTCAGGTGTTTAATGGTGATATCGGTCTTTTGAAGGGCGATAGAGTCAAGCTTTACGGCCCAGACGGCACCAGCCAAAAAGTGATAGAAAAGTGGCGACAAATAACTCCTTTGATTAACAATCTAGGGTTAACCGTTACCTCGCTCGTTCTCAATGAGCGTCGCGCTTGGCAAATAATCCTAGATAACGGTATCCGTTTAGAACTAGGTAAAGATTCTTTAGATGAGCGTGTTGAACGCTTCATTTCGCTTTACAACGAACTTGGTAGTAAAGCGAATCAAGTGAGCTACATCGACCTCAGGTATGATACGGGAGCCGCTGTAGGCTGGTTTCCAGAGCAAGAGTTAGAAGAGAGCACAGATGACTAAGACCGCAGATGACAACATAATCGTTGGTCTTGATATAGGCACTGCGACCATATCAGCTCTAGTTGGTGAAATATTGCCTGATGGTCAAATCAATATCATTGGTTCAGGGCAAAGCCCATCCAGAGGTATGGATAAAGGTGGTGTAAACGACCTAGAGTCGGTAGTGAAGTCAGTTCAGCGAGCCATTGATCAAGCAGAGTTGATGGCGGAATGCCAAATCAGCAATGTGTTTATCTCGCTATCGGGCAAACATATCGCAAGCCGAATTGAAAAAGGCATGGGCACTATTTCTGATGAAGAGGTGTCTCAAGACGATATGGATCGAGCGATCCATACCGCGAAATCAATTAAAATAGGTGATGAGCAGAGAATTCTGCACGTGATTCCACAAGAATTTACCATCGATTATCAAGAGGGGATCAAGAATCCACTTGGTTTATCTGGTGTTCGAATGGAAGTCAGTGTTCATCTCATTTCTTGCCACAGCGACATGGCGAGAAACATTATTAAAGCTGTTGAACGATGTGGTCTCACTGTAGAACAAATCGTGTTTTCAGGACTTGCCTCAAGCAATGCGGTAATTACTGACGACGAGAGAGAGCTTGGAGTATGTGTTGTTGATATTGGTGCTGGTACGATGGATATTTCCATTTGGACTGGCGGCGCATTGCGACACACAGAAGTCTTTTCCTACGCAGGAAATGCAGTAACCAGTGATATTGCCTTCGCTTTCGGCACGCCAGTGAGCGATGCTGAAGAGATAAAAGTAAACCACGGTTGCGCTCTGAGTGAACTCGTAAGCAAGGATGATTCTGTTAACGTCCCTAGTGTAGGTGGCCGTCCATCGAGAAGTTTGCAAAGACAAACTTTGTCGGAAGTGATTGAACCACGTTACACTGAACTTATGGGTCTCGTTAACCAAACTATTGATACGGTTCAATTACAGCTACGAGATGAAGGTATTAAACACCACCTTGCAGCTGGCGTCGTTCTCACTGGTGGAGCGGCACAAATTGACGGATTGGTAGAGTGTGCGGAACGTGTTTTCCGCAATCAAGTTCGAGTTGGTAAGCCGTTAGAAGTTAGTGGCTTAACTGACTATGTTAAAGAGCCGTATCATTCTACGGCGGTTGGTTTACTTCATTACGCAAGAGATTGTCAGATAAGTGATGAGGGTGATTACAGCGAACCTAAGCGTTCAGCACCTTCTATGTCAGGCTTGTTTGGTAAATTGCGTAATTGGATACAAAAAGAGTTTTAACCTGAGTTGCAGGAAAAAACGGAGATAACACATGTTTGAACCGATGATGGAAATGTCTGACGATGCAGTAATTAAAGTCGTTGGAGTTGGTGGCGGTGGCGGTAATGCTGTTGAGCACATGGTACGTGAATCGATCGAAGGCGTAGAGTTCATCAGTGTTAATACTGATGCACAAGCCCTTCGTAAAACGAGCGTGAGCAGCGTGATCCAAATTGGTGGTGATATCACTAAAGGTTTGGGCGCTGGTGCAAATCCACAAGTAGGCCGTGATGCAGCTCTCGAAGATCGAGAAAGAATTAAAGAAGTTCTAACTGGCGCCGATATGGTATTTATCGCAGCTGGTATGGGCGGTGGTACAGGTACAGGTGCTGCTCCAGTTATTGCTGAAGTTGCGAAAGAGCTGGGTGTGCTAACGGTTGCTGTTGTAACTAAGCCATTTAGCTTTGAAGGCAAAAAGCGTTTAGCGTTTGCTGAGCAAGGTATCGAAGAGCTTTCTAAACATGTGGATTCTTTAATTACGATTCCAAATGAAAAGCTACTTAAAGTGCTTGGCCGTGGCGTAACACTGCTAGAAGCTTTCGCAAGTGCAAATGATGTACTTAAAAACGCTGTACAAGGTATCGCTGAGCTAATTACTCGCCCTGGTATGATTAACGTCGATTTCGCGGATGTTCGCACTGTGATGTCGGAAATGGGTCATGCAATGATGGGTAGTGGTATCGCAAAAGGTGAAGACCGTGCTGAAGAAGCTGCTGAAACGGCAATTTCTAGCCCATTACTAGAAGACATCGACCTAGCTGGCGCGCGTGGCGTTCTTGTGAACATCACTGCAGGCCTAGATATGCGTTTAGATGAATTCGAAACTGTGGGTAATACAGTTAAGGCATTCGCTTCTGATAACGCAACGGTTGTTATTGGTACCTCTCTAGATCCTGATATGACGGATGAAATCCGTGTAACTGTTGTTGCAACAGGTATCGGCACAGAGAAAAAACCAGACATTACTCTAGTTGCTGGTGGTAAAGCAAAAGTAGCGTCAACGCCTCAACCTCAAGTTGCTGTTCAAACAGCAGCAAAAGTGGAAGAGAAAGTGGCACAACCATTGCAGGAAAAAACTGAGGTAAAACCTCAAGTTAAACCACAGCCAACAACGTCACCTGTTTCTTCGGGTACAGGCGCTAGCCAGAGTGCAGCACCTAAAGCTGAGAAAGAGAGCGGATATTTAGATATTCCAGCATTTTTACGACGTCAGGCTGATTAACAAATACCCAAAATTTGACTATCGTCGAATTAATGGTAAAATTCGCGGTTGGTAAATACTGACCGTGATTTGTAGCACTGATAACGAGGCAAGCAGATGATCAGACAACGTACTCTGAAAGAAATTGTGAAAACAACTGGTGTGGGTCTCCACTCTGGTCGTAAAGTCACACTTACTCTTCGCCCGGCAGCTGCAAATACAGGTATTGTTTATCGTCGTACAGATGTCAATCCACCTGTAGATTTCCCAGCTGATCCAGCATCAGTTCGTGACACTATGTTATGTACTGCTCTTGTTAATGACGAAGGCATACGTATCTCTACAGTGGAACACCTTAACGCAGCTCTAGCTGGAATGGGTATCGACAACATTATTGTTGAAGTCGATGCTCCAGAAATTCCAATTATGGATGGTAGCGCAAGCCCATTCGTATACTTGCTACAGCAAGCGGGTGTAGAAACACTGAATGCAGCGAAACGTTTTATTCGAATCAAAAAGCCTATCCGTTTTGAAGATGGCGATAAGTGGGCAGAGTTTGTTCCATTTAACGGCTTCCGTATGGACTTTGAGATCGACTTTAACCACCCTGCAATTGAATCCGATGAGCAACGTTTGTTGTTTGATTTCTCATCACAAGGTTTTGTGAAGCAGATTTCTCGCGCTCGTACTTTCGGTTTCATGCGCGATATTGAGTACCTTCAGTCTCAAAACCTAGTACTTGGCGGTAGCTTTGATAATGCTATCGTACTGGACGAATACCGAATTCTTAATGAAGAAGGCCTTCGTTTTGACAATGAGTTTGTAACTCATAAAGTATTGGATGCGATTGGTGACCTTTACATGTGTGGACACGCTATTATTGGTGAGTTCCGTGCATACAAATCAGGTCACGGCCTAAATAACCAACTTTTACGCGCAGTTCTTGCTGACGCCGAAGCTTGGGAATGGGCAACATTCGAAGAAGAAGCTGGCTCTCCAGTTGCTTTCGCAGAACCGGGTATGGTTCTAGCGTAATTGTTGTTTACAACAATATAAGATTTCAAAAACCAGGCCATTGGCCTGGTTTTTTTGTATCTATTTTCCAGATACAGTGTCGTTAACCTCCGGAAATTGCTGGCTAATGGGCTGCTGTCTGCTTAATCCATCAGCAATTAGAAAGAAAAGTTCCAAGCACATCAAACAAATGGTGTTCTAAATGGTCGTTAGTGTGAAAATTACTTACACTAAAGGGCATTAATTTTAACTCAAGCCTTGAAAACTCTACTCTCAAGTACAATATCAAAGATACTAGATTTATCTCAGTATCCTTGGTTAGTAACTGAAGACTAGTTCATAGCTAGTAGAGACTGACGGCATTTAAAATAGATCGCGGACGATCTGAGAACGAAGAGATTCCAAGCACATGATTACTAAGCTGCTGACAAAGGTAATTGGCAGTCGCAATGACAGAACACTGCGCCGCCTTAGAAAAATTGTAAAAGAAATTAATAACTACGAACCAACGTTTGAAGCACTTTCTGATGAAGAGCTAAAAGCAAAAACGGTTGAGTTTCGTGAGCGCTTAGATAAAGGTGAATCGTTAGATCAACTTCTACCTGAAGCTTTCGCTACGGTACGTGAAGCGTCTAAGCGTGTTTACGGCATGCGTCACTTTGACGTGCAAATGATTGGTGGCATGGTTCTAAATGCTGGCCAAATTGCAGAGATGCGTACTGGTGAAGGTAAGACACTTACCGCAACCCTACCAGCTTATCTAAACGCGCTACCAAGCAAAGGTGTTCACGTAATAACGGTGAACGATTACCTAGCGAAGCGTGATGCGGAAACAAACCGTCCATTATTTGAATTCCTTGGCATGACGGTTGGCGTGAATGTGGCAAACATGGCTCCGCCAGAGAAAAAAGAAGCGTACCAAGCTGACATCCTATACGGAACAAACAACGAGTTTGGTTTTGATTACCTTCGTGACAACATGGCTTTCCGTGCTGAAGACCGAGTTCAACGTGAGCGCTTCTTCGCTGTAGTCGATGAGGTTGACTCAATCTTAATTGATGAAGCTCGTACTCCGTTAATTATCTCTGGCCCAGCTGAAGATAGTTCTGACCTTTATACGCGCATTAACACTCTAATTCCTTCTCTAGAGCGTCAAGATAAAGAAGATTCAGAAGAGTACCGTGGTGAAGGTCACTACACCATGGACGAAAAATCAAAACAGGTTCACCTGACTGAAAACGGTCAAGAATTTGTAGAAGAACTAATGGTCAAAAACGGCTTGATGGAAGAGGGTGACACACTTTACTCTCCAACCAATATCAGCCTATTACACCATGTGAATGCTGCGCTTCGTGCACACGTATTGTTTGAGAAAAACGTCGACTACATCGTTACTGAAGAAGGCGAAGTGGTTATCGTTGATGAACATACTGGTCGTACTATGCCAGGTCGTCGTTGGTCTGAAGGTTTACACCAAGCTGTTGAAGCTAAAGAAGGTGTGAAGATTCAAAATGAAAACCAAACGCTAGCATCGATTACATTCCAGAACTTCTTCCGACTGTACGAAAAACTGTCAGGCATGACAGGTACTGCTGATACTGAAGCTTTCGAGTTCCAGTCTATCTACGGCCTAGAAACGGTGGTTATCCCAACCAACAAGCCTATGGTTCGTAACGATATGCCAGATGTGGTTTATCGTACTGAAGAAGACAAGTTCAATGCGATCATTGAAGACATCAAAGACCGTGTTGCGGCTGGTCAGCCATCACTGGTTGGTACGGTTTCTATCGAGAAATCTGAACTGCTGTCTAACGCACTGAAAAAAGCAAAAATTAAGCACAACGTACTAAATGCTAAGTTCCATGAGATGGAAGCTGAGATCGTTGCGCAAGCTGGTATGCCGAGTGCGGTAACTATCGCAACTAACATGGCAGGTCGTGGTACCGATATCGTGTTAGGTGGTAGCTGGCAGGCACAAATTGAGAAGCTAGATAATCCAACGAAAGAGCAGATCGACAAGATCAAAGCTGACTGGAGAGTTGTCCACGATACAGTTCTTGAGTCAGGTGGTCTGCACATCATTGGTACTGAGCGTCATGAATCTCGCCGTATCGATAACCAGCTACGTGGTCGTTCTGGTCGTCAAGGTGATGCAGGTTCTTCTCGTTTCTACCTATCAATGGAAGACTCTCTACTACGTATCTTTACGTCTGATCGTATGGCTGGTCTTATCCAAAGTGGTATGGACGAAGGCGAAGCAATTGAATCTAAGATGTTATCTCGCTCAATTGAAAAAGCTCAACGTAAAGTGGAAGGTCGTAACTTCGACATCCGTAAGCAGCTTCTTGAGTACGATGATGTAGCCAATGACCAACGTAAGGTTGTTTATGAGCTACGTGATGAACTGATGAGTTCTGATGACATCAGCGAGATGATCGAACACAACCGTGAAGATGTACTGGCGTCAGTCATTGATGAATACATCGCTCCTCAATCTCTTGAAGACATGTGGGATATCGCGGGTCTGCAAGATCGTCTGAAGAATGACTTCGACCTAGACTTTGATATTCAAGGTTGGTTAGACGAAGACGACAAGCTTTATGAAGAAGCATTGCGTGAGCGTATTCTTGGTATGGCGGTAGATTCGTACAAACAGAAAGAAGAAGTGGTTGGTGCTCAAGTACTGCGTAACTTCGAGAAGTCTGTGATGCTACAAACGCTAGACGGTCTTTGGAAAGAGCACTTGGCTGCGATGGATCACCTTCGCCAAGGTATCCACTTACGTGGTTATGCTCAGAAGAACCCGAAACAAGAGTACAAGCGCGAGTCGTTTGAACTGTTTGAAGGCCTACTAGATGTACTGAAAACAGACGTTGTGACCATCCTTTCTAAAGTTCGCGTTCAGCAACAAGAAGAAGTTGAAAAGATGGAAGCTCAACGTCAAGCTCAAGCTGAACAAGCAGCGCGTCGTGCACAAGCACAACATGCAACGGCTGAAAACCAGCTAGCTGACGATGAAGCGGATGCGGCATCTCCACAAACGGTAGTACGCGATGAGCGTAAAGTGGGTCGTAACGAACCATGCCCATGTGGAAGCGGTAAAAAGTATAAGCAGTGTCACGGTAAAATTGACTAAGTTTGGTGAATCGTTGCTGTAACGGATGATTGCAGTGTCGGAGGTACTCACTTACTAACGTAAGCTCCGTGCCACCTCCTTGCACTCACCACGTCACAGCTTAGCTTCATAAAACTTATTGATATTAAAAAGAGTCGCTTAGGCGGCTCTTTTTGTATGTAAATAATAAGGTTTTGATAGCGTCATCCTCGAGAGTGAGGTACGAGCGAGTCGGGGATCTTTCGAACTAACAGAAGAGCAGATTCCCTATCTAATTCGTTCCTCATTGTAGGGAATGACGATGGGGACATGAAAGGAACACCATCAATGAAAAGAGTCCATATTGTAGCGGGCATTATCTTTAACCAAGATAAGTCACAGGTCTTTATCACTAAACGCCCAGACGACAAGCACAAAGGCGGTTTCTGGGAATTCCCTGGTGGTAAAGTAGAAGCGGGCGAAACCATTGAGCAGGCGATGGCTCGTGAACTTGATGAAGAGATTGGCATCAAGGTGACAGAGCAGTCTCTGTTTGAGCACCTTGAATTTGATTACAGTGACAAGTCGCTTAAGTTTGATTTCATTCTTGTGACTGATTTCGAGCAACAGCCTTATGGTAAAGAAGGGCAACAAGGTGAATGGGTCGATCTTGAATCATTGAGCCAATACGCATTCCCTGAAGCGAATTTGCCCATTTTAGAGCGAGTAATAAAAGAGTTTTCGTAATTGCTAGCCTGAGTTTGAGATTGTTGTTAGTTTAAAGAGATTAATCGAATGAACGTTGCTGCGACAGATGAGCAGTGACGGTAACCAAAACAATGGAGATATTCGCAGTGGTAAGAATTGCAATTGCAGGAGCAGCTGGCCGTATGGGTCGTAACTTGGTGAAAGCCGCTCACCAAAATTCAGAAGCAAGCGTTGGCGCTGGTTCAGAGCGCCCAGAGTCATCTTTGGTCGGTGTTGATGTTGGCGAGTTATGCGGTGAAGGCCGTTTTGATGTAGCTCTAGTCGATGACCTTTCGAAAGCGATTGAAGAGTTTGACGTGATCGTCGACTTTACCGCACCTGTGAGCACATTAGCGAATATTGAACTTTGTAAACGTCACGGAAAGAAGCTAATTATCGGTACGACAGGTTTCTCTGAAGAAGAGAAACAGGTGATTGATGCGGCGTCAAAAGAGATGCCTATCGTAATGGCTCCTAACTACAGCGTTGGTGTAAACCTAGTGTTCAAGCTGCTAGAAAAGGCCGCTAAAGTGATGGGCGATTATTGTGATGTTGAGATCGTTGAGGCTCACCATCGCCATAAAGTCGATGCGCCGTCAGGCACTGCGATTGGTATGGGCGAAGCGATTGCTGGTGCGATGGGCAATGATCTAAACGATGTCGCTGTATGGTCACGTGAAGGTATTACTGGCGAGCGTACCAAAGATGAGATCGGCTTTGCGACGATTCGTGCCGGTGACATCATTGGCGAGCATACCGCAATGTTTGCTGATATTGGTGAGCGCGTTGAAATTACCCATAAAGCAACGGATAGAATGACCTTTGCTAATGGTGCGATAAAGGCAGCTGTTTGGCTAAATGATAAGCCAGCAGGCTTTTATACCATGACGGATGTGCTTGGTTTGAATGACCTGTAAATAGATATTTATGCGCTGGCAATTGCCGGCGCTTTCTTTATTTGGTGGCTTTTCCTTAATAATCTCTCTTCTACAATCTTCCTTCTACTTTCTTCTTATCGCCATTTTCCCTCTATTTTTATGCTATTTATGCAGGCTTTAGTGTGTTTTTTGTTTTAGATCTTTAAATTATCATGTTTTCTCTTGGTATTTATCGATTGCGTTTTGTTGCTGATATTTTTGGCACTCTATGGTTAGCTAAAATGACGGGTGAAAATTAGAAAATCGTAATATTCCTATTAATTGAGTATGAAAGTTGAACTTTTGAAGCTTTGGTAAAGGAAATTGAATTAGTTCTTACAAATGTTTAATTTCTTTTGCGTTAAATGTTGACACGTATCACGCAGATCACTAAAATACCGCCAATTTGTCTAATTTCCATAAACACGCAGTTTTTGGTGTTGCAGGAAGGTAGATTTGCAAATTAAATCAATTTTAATGCATTTTTATTTCTGGAGGTTGTCTTGAAGAAGTCAGCACTACTCGTCCTAGAAGATGGGACAGTATTTCACGGTGAAGCCATTGGCGCTGTAGGTTCTGCAGTTGGTGAAGTCGTTTTTAATACCTCGATGACGGGGTACCAAGAAATCCTCACTGATCCTTCCTATTCTCAGCAAATCGTTACCCTTACTTACCCTCACATTGGCAATACCGGAACCAATTCCGAAGATGAAGAATCTTCTTCAATCCATGCTCAAGGCCTTGTGATTCGCGATCTCCCTCTAATCGCTTCTAATTTCCGTAATGAACAATCCCTTTCTGATTACCTTAAGTCGCAAAACGTTGTTGGTATCGCTGATATCGATACTCGTAAGCTGACGCGTATTCTTCGTGAAAAAGGTGCTCAAAACGGTTGTATCGTAGCTGGCTCTTCAGTAAACGATGGAAATTTAGACGAAGCTTTGGCTCTAGCTAAAGCAAAAGAATTCCCTGGCCTGAAAGGTATGGACCTTGCGAAAGAAGTTACAACAAAAGAAGCGTATCAATGGAAACAAGGTTCGTGGACGCTTACGGGTGGACTTCCTGAAGCGAAAGCAGACTCTGAATTGCCATACCACGTTGTTGCTTATGACTTCGGCGCAAAACGAAACATCTTACGAATGCTTGTTGACCGCGGCTGCCGCCTAACGGTTGTTCCTGCTGAAACTTCAGCAGAAGAAGTACTCGCTATGAACCCTGATGGTGTTTTCCTTTCAAATGGCCCTGGTGACCCAGAACCATGTACTTACGCAATTGAAGCAACAAAAGTGTTCCTAGAAAAAGGTTTACCAATCTTTGGTATCTGTCTAGGTCACCAGATTCTTGCTCTTGCGTCAGGCGCTAAGACAGTGAAGATGAAGTTTGGTCACCACGGTGCAAACCACCCGGTTAAAGATTTAGATCGTGATGTTGTGATGATTACTTCACAAAACCACGGCTTTGCTGCTGACGAAGATACGCTTCCAGAGACATTACGAGCGACTCATAAGTCTCTATTTGATGGTTCTCTACAAGGTATCCACCGTACAGATAAGCCAGCATTTAGCTTCCAAGGTCACCCAGAAGCAAGCCCAGGTCCAGAAGATGCGGCACCGCTATTCGACCACTTCATTGAATTAATTAACCAGTCTGTTGCAAACAAACAAGACAAAGCGTAATCCGGAGTAGTAGATAATGCCAAAACGTACTGACATTAAAAGTGTTCTAATTCTAGGTGCTGGTCCGATTGTTATCGGTCAAGCATGTGAGTTTGATTACTCTGGTGCTCAAGCTTGTAAAGCACTTCGCGAAGAAGGTTACCGAGTTATTCTTGTAAACTCGAACCCAGCGACAATCATGACTGACCCAGACATGGCTGATGCGACTTACATCGAACCTATCCAATGGGAAGTGGTTCGTAACATCATCGCTAAAGAGAAGCCAGATGCAGTTCTACCGACAATGGGCGGCCAAACTGCACTTAACTGTGCGTTAGATTTAGAAAAATACGGCGTACTTGAAGAGTTCGGCGTAGAGATGATTGGCGCAACGGCTGACGCTATCGATAAAGCTGAAGACCGCTCTCGTTTTGATAAAGCAATGAAATCGATTGGTCTTGAGTGTCCAACGGCTGATACAGCGAAAACGATGGAAGAAGCTTACAAAGTTCAAGAAATGGTTGGTTTCCCTTGTATCATTCGTCCATCGTTTACGATGGGTGGTACAGGTGGTGGTATCGCTTATAACAAAGAAGAATTTGAAGAAATCTGTCGTCGTGGTTTGGACCTATCTCCAACTAACGAACTTCTTATCGATGAATCACTTATCGGTTGGAAAGAGTACGAGATGGAAGTGGTTCGCGACAAGAACGACAACTGCATCATCGTATGTGCGATTGAAAACTTTGACCCAATGGGTATTCACACTGGTGACTCGATCACAGTGGCTCCGGCTCAAACGCTGACAGACAAAGAATACCAACTAATGCGTAACGCTTCTCTAGCGGTACTGCGTGAGATTGGTGTTGAAACAGGTGGTTCAAACGTACAGTTTGGTATCAACCCGAAAGATGGCCGTATGGTTATCATCGAGATGAACCCACGTGTATCTCGTTCTTCTGCACTTGCTTCTAAAGCAACAGGTTTCCCAATCGCTAAGATTGCAGCGAAACTGGCTGTTGGCTTTACGCTAGACGAGCTAATGAATGACATCACTGGCGGCGCAACACCAGCATCATTCGAACCAACAATCGACTACGTAGTAACTAAGATTCCTCGTTTTAACTTCGAGAAATTTGCAGGTGCTAACGACCGTCTAACGACGCAAATGAAGTCGGTTGGTGAAGTTATGGCTATCGGCCGTAACCAACAAGAATCTCTACAGAAAGCACTTCGCGGTCTAGAAGTTGGCGCAACTGGTTTTGACGAAATGGTTGACCTAGACGCACCTGACGCTCTAACGACGATTCGCCATGAGCTTAAAGAAGCTGGTTCTGACCGTATTTGGTACATCGCAGACGCTTTCCGTGCTGGTATGTCAGTTGATGGTGTATTCAACCTAACGCAAATTGACCGTTGGTTCCTAGTTCAAATCGAAGACATCGTAAAACTAGAGCAAGAACTTAAAGCGAAAGGCTTTGCTGGTCTGAATAAAGACGAGCTAATGAAGCTTAAGCGTAAAGGTTTTGCTGATGCTCGCCTGTCTAAGATTCTAGGTGTGGCTGAAAGTGAAATTCGTCGTCTACGTGACCAATACGATATTCACCCAGTCTACAAGCGCGTAGATACGTGTGCGGCTGAGTTCTCTTCTGATACGGCTTACATGTACTCATCTTACGATGACGAATGTGAATCGAACCCAACAGACAAAGAGAAAATCATGATCTTAGGCGGCGGTCCAAACCGTATCGGCCAAGGTATTGAATTCGATTACTGTTGTGTACATGCATCTTTAGCACTACGTGAAGATGGCTACGAAACAATCATGGTTAACTGTAACCCTGAGACAGTTTCGACAGACTACGATACGTCTGACCGTCTGTACTTTGAACCAGTAACTCTGGAAGACGTACTAGCAATCGTTCGTGTTGAGAAGCCAAAAGGCGTTATCGTTCAGTACGGTGGCCAAACACCACTGAAACTGGCTCGTGAGCTTGAAGCTGCTGGCGTACCAATCATTGGTACTAGCCCTGACGCAATCGACCGTGCAGAAGACCGTGAGCGTTTCCAAGTTGCTGTTGACCGTCTTGGTCTTCTACAACCAGAAAACGCGACAGTAACAACAATGGAGCAAGCGGTAGAGAAATCTCGCGAAATCGGCTTCCCATTAGTTGTTCGTCCTTCTTATGTTCTTGGCGGTCGTGCGATGGAAATCGTATACGACGAGCAAGACTTACGTCGCTACTTCAACGAAGCTGTAAGTGTTTCAAACGAATCTCCAGTGCTACTTGATAGCTTCCTAGATGATGCAATTGAAGTCGACGTTGATGCGATTTGTGACGGTGAGCGCGTTGTTATTGCGGGTATCATGGAGCACATCGAGCAAGCAGGTGTTCACTCAGGTGACTCAGCATGTTCTCTTCCTGCTTACACGCTAAGCCAAGAAATCCAAGACGTAATGCGTGAGCAAGTTGAAAAGCTAGCGTTCGAGTTGGGTGTTCGTGGTCTAATGAATACGCAGTTTGCTGTTAAGAACAACGAAGTGTACCTAATCGAGGTTAACCCTCGTGCAGCACGTACAGTACCGTTCGTATCGAAAGCAACAGGCGCAGCAGTCGCTAAGATTGCAGCTCGTGTTATGGCGGGTCAATCGCTAGAGTCTCAAGGCTTTACGAAAGAAATTATCCCACCATACTACTCAGTGAAAGAAGTTGTTCTTCCGTTCAACAAATTCCCTGGTGTTGACCCACTATTAGGCCCAGAAATGCGCTCTACTGGTGAAGTTATGGGTGTTGGTGCAACGTTTGCTGAAGCATACTCTAAAGCCGAATTGGGTTGTGGCAACATCTACCCAGAAGGCGGCCGTGCACTTCTTTCTGTTCGCGAAGGCGACAAAGAGCGCGTTGTTGACCTAGCATCTAAGCTATCTAAGCTTGGTTACCAGCTAGACGCAACACACGGTACTGCGGTTATCCTTGGTGAAGCGGGTATCAACCCACGTCTAGTAAACAAGGTACACGAAGGTCGTCCTCACATTCTTGACCGTATCAAGAACAACGAGTACACGTACATCGTGAACACTGCTGCTGGCCGTCAAGCGATTGAAGATTCGAAAGTTCTTCGTCGTGGCGCATTGGCTGAGAAAGTGAACTACACGACTACGCTAAATGCTGCATTTGCGACTTGTATGGCGCACACTGCAGACGCGAAAACGTCAGTAACTTCAGTTCAAGAACTGCACGCACAGGTTAAAGCTTCTCTAGCTTAATTGACTAACGTGTATCGCTGCTAAGCGGATATAAATGCTCAAAGCCCACTCTTCGGAGTGGGCTTTTTTATGTCTGTCATCTGGTGTCGGTTAAATAGTTAAAATCTGGTGATGGCTAAATGATGAAAAATTGGAATAGGTTACAATCTTGTGTTTCGTTGTTGATTGTTTGCTCACGGTGGTAAGTTGTCGCTTCACGAGAATTTAAGGCGTTGGGTATATGGAAATCACTCTAGAAATATTGGCTATCTTGTTTGTAGTTGCAACGGCGGCAGGCTTTATTGATGCAATGGCTGGCGGCGGTGGATTATTGACTCTACCAGCATTGCTAGCGGCAGGAGTACCACCAACGCAGGCACTGGCCACCAACAAACTTCAAAGTTCTTTTGGTAGTTTCTCTGCCAGTTGGTATTTCGTACGCAATGGTATCGTGAACATAAAAGAGATGCGTCTTGCCATTCTCTGTACCTTTATCGGTTCTGCGATTGGCGCTGAGTTAGTGCAGCATATTGATGCGAGCTTATTGACGAGCATGATCCCCTTACTGCTTATCGCCATCTCTCTCTATTTCCTATTAGCACCCCAAACTAGAGCGTCTGAAGGTAAGCAAAAGATGTCTGAAGCCGTGTTTGCTTTGTGCATTGGTGGCGGTGTTGGTTTCTACGATGGCTTCTTTGGCCCAGGAACGGGTTCCATTTTCACCGTCTGTTTTGTCGCTATCGGCCATTTCTCTTTAGTGGATGCAACGGCACGTACTAAGGTTCTTAATTTCACTTCGAATATCGCAGCTTTAATCTTCTTTATTTTGGCTGGTTTGCCAATTTGGGAATTAGGCTTAGTGATGGCGGTTGGTGGCTTTATGGGCGCTCAGCTTGGCGCTAAAGTCGTGGTGACAAAAGGGCAGAAATGGATTCGCCCCCTTGTGATCGTGATGTCGATGTTAATGGCGTCTAAACTGCTTTGGGAACAGCATCAACAATGGATTCTATCAGTATTTTAACTCGTGGAGACTGATAGCTGTTCGGCCTTACACAGATATGAATCGGTCGAATCAATCCCTTCAATTCGGCAAAACTAAACAGGTATTGAGGCTCAATATTGAGTGTTTTTACGATAGAGAGCGGGATCAACGCTGGCCCTGTCCCACCCAACGCTAACTGGGCTGCTGCGGTGTAGGCATCCATCTCCATCAAGGGTTTGATGCCGAACTTTTCAAGCACAGATAACTGATACGAGTTTGCCGGATTGGTCATGTCGTTAGTGATAACCATTGGAGGAAGCTCCGTTAATGGCGACTTACTCACTATGTAAAACGGCTCATCAAACAGATGGAATGTCATTAACCCATGATGCGGTGGCAGTAAACCAGCACACAACCCTAAGGTCGCTTTGCCAGATTGTACTCGCTCTATGATTCTTGGGGTATGGTTAGTGGTAATGGTGATGTATTTATCTTGCTGGATAAATTGGCCCATCATCTCACCTAGATAACCTGCGATCAGCGACTTAGAGCTATCTAAGGTGATGAGAGTGGTATCTTCCAACTCTTGCTGCTCATAAATAAGACCACGAAGCTCATTGAATGCAGGGCCGATACTCTCGATTAATGCAATCGCATCTGGCGTCAGTTTGATCTGTCGACCACTCGGTTCTATGAGTTTCTTGCCTAACTTCTTTTCTAAATTCGCAATCCGTTTGCTGACCGCTGATTGGCTGATATAAAGCAAACTGCCGGTGCGGCTCATGGTTTTTGCTTTACTTAAAACCAATAGAGTTTCGATTCCTTCGAGTAGCATTGGGTTATATTCATGAAAGTTGGGAATGATTAAACCAAGTTACCTCAAACGCCATTCATTCTCTAGTCTGAGCACATAGATATCAGACAAGCTAGGGGTTTTGACGTTAGCTCGTTAATTAGCTAGTTAGGTTTTCTTAACTAGACTCGCGATGCGTTGGCCAAAATAGAAAGCGGTTTTAAGATCATTACTATTGATGTGATTATTGGTGCTCTCAGCCGTCTGATCATCACTGGCGACCAAACCAATACTTGAACCTGTGCGATTCAAACCTAAATCATCAATATGCTTTGAGATATCAAGCCCTGCCCAAATCATGCCATGCTGACAAGACAGAGTGAAAAAGCTCAGTAGGGTTTGCTGTTGTTCACCGTTAAGGCTACCACCAGTGGTGAAACCTGCAGCGAGCTTATTTCGCCATGCTTTCTTACAGTAGGTATCACTGCTTGCATCCATAAAACTCTTAAACTGAGCCGCTGGTGAACCCATATAAGTCGGGGAGCCAAAGATAATGGCGTCACAGCTGTCTAATGCGCTGAGCTTATCGTCATTGTCATATCTTCCTTCGATTATTTCAGAAGAGAGCACCTCGATGAGCTGTGCTGAGTTAGATTGTTGAGTGTTAATGCCTTCAGCGATTGTCTCTGCGACTTGCTTAGTCGCTCCATTCTTAGAGAAGAAAACAATGCCCACTTTATTGATACTCATCTTGAACTCCCTTTTGCCAATGTTAGTAAATTAATTGATTTATAAAGTTATTTGTTTATTAATATAGCCTGTGAATTTGATAAGTAAACAAAAAATATTACTAACCTAGTGATGAATGAGTTAATGAGCTAACTAGAGTGTTAGGAAAGGAGGGGATCTTTGAATAATGGAAATAGAGGGGATAAGTACTTTGAAAGCGAATTAAAAAAGGCTCCTTTGCGGAGCCTCTTAGTCATCGTTCTATCTATTTGATAGCAAAGGTAGGCAATGACAAGTGCCAGCGAATAGCGCCAAGCCTAATCAATAGTGTTGTGAACACACCGGCTAAAAATGCGGTTTCTGAATCGTGCCCCATGAGAATCGCCATGGTATGGAAAGCACCACCAATGATACAAGCCGTGGCGTAGACTTCACTTCTTAAGATCATCGGCACTTCACGGGCAAGCACGTCACGGATAATACCGCCACCACAGCCTGTGATAACACCCATGATAATAGCCACTAATGCCGAGTCTTGATAATTCAGCGCTTTCTCAACACCAATGCCAACAAATACGGCTAAGCCTATCGCATCACATACCGGCAATATCCACCAAGCCAGACGTTTAGGACGCCTTACAATAATCATGGTCAGCAAACAGGTAGTGATAATGACCCAAAGGTAGGTGGTATCGGTGATCCAAAACACGGGAGTCGCACCCAATGCCATGTCACGGATAGTGCCGCCGCCAATCGCGGTCACGCTGCCTAGAACGGCTACGCCAAAGGGGTCCATCTTAAGACGGCCAGCGACAAATACGCCTGAGACAGCAAAAATGGCAGTGCCAAATAAATCGATAATATAAAGCAGCATGGAGTCCATGATACTGGTGCTCTTATAGTTAAAATTGTAGGGACAGGTCGGTGGCGAATTGTACGAAAAAACGCAGCAAATAGTTAGTGATTTTGCCTAGCTCTATCGAAGAAATCGCATACTTGTTGGATCGCTTTCAAAGTTCTCGTTGTCGGGCGATTAATCCAGTCAGAATTGAGTGACCAAATCTGATTTTGAGCGACTGCTGGGATCTCGTCCTCCCAAGTTTGCCACATGGTTCCATTCTCAATTGCGTGCTGAGAAGTGAAGATCACTTGCGGTTTCCTTAATACAACTTGTTCAATACCAACTTGTGGATAAGGGGAAGCGCTGTCTTCGAAAATATTCTGGCCGCCACAAAACTCAAACACCTCACTTGGCCAGTGCCCTTGAGCGACGGTGATGATCGGCTTCTCACTTAGCTGATAAAAGTAGTTTACGGGTTCGGCATCTTTATATTTTAGTCTCAATGCGTTGAGTTGTTCTTTGTATTGCTTGGCATTGTTTTCCCCAATACTCGGATCACTGGAGTATTGGCTGAGTTGTTCAATATTGGTCGCAATGCTGTCTAGGCTTTTGGTTTTCGAGTAGTAAATATTAAACCCAAATTGCTCTAGTTTCGCGAGCTCTCTGGGCGGGTTTCCCGCTGGCCACGCAAGAATCAAATCAGGTTGCAGTGCGATGATCTTCTCAACCTTGATGCCTTGATAGTTTGCCACTTTTTCAAGCTGGTCTGCTTGTGGTGGGTAATCACTCCGCTCACTTACCGCAACAAGGTTATCACCTAAGCCAGCACTGTATGCGAGTTCAGTGGCGTGAGGAGCAAGGCTTACTACGCGTTGAGCTGGCTGTACTTTTTCTGGAGTCAGCGATGTTTCTTCCGCAAATGATAAAGGCAGCCATAAGCTGGAAGACAAAAGAGTAAGGCTTGTAACAAGTGCTGAAGGTTTCACTCTAAATCCCTTGGTGAACAAATAGTAAGATTAGGCTTTGTAAAAATATCCAGATAGCAATACGACCAAACAGCAGCTTCTGAACCTGAGATAGATGCAGAGCTGATGGGGCGATTCTGCCCCCCAATTTTGCGCGAATGGCTTTGGTGTTGTTGTAAATAGCAGGGCCACCCAATGATAATTCCAGCTTGTTGCCAACGGCCGTGATCAACCATGCAGGCCCGGGCAATGGCCAAGAACGGCTCTGGGTAAGCATCATTTTAAATGTGTGCGTTGCTTTATCACCACATACGATCATCAAAGCAAACAGACGCATCGGTATGAATTCGAGGATAGCGACTATCTTGATAGCCGTTGAGCCGAACGGAGAAAATTGCTTACGACTCGGCGACCAAGCTCGAGCTAACTCAACAACAAGGCGATACATTAAAGCCGCAATTCCACCACCAATGGCGTACCAGAATAAAACACATACCACATTGCGTGCGTAACCCATGATGATGGTTTCAGCAGCGGCTTTGCCCAGCCCAAGTGATGACAGTGATTCGGTTTGACGATTTACAACCGGAGCCAGTAACTGACGAGCCGTGGCTTTATCTTCTCGACCAAGCGCTTTGATCAGCTGATTTGCTAGCTTTTCATTATTGCGCCAATCAATCGCCAGCAATAACAGCGCTAATTCAAACAATTGAGATTGCCAAACCAATGGTTGCAGTGCCAATAGAATTATCAGAGTCGGCAGTACCATTACGCCCCAGGCTAATGTGCCCGAGATTAAGCTTTGGGAATAGTTTTGGTTGTTATTAACCTTGCTTGCTAAAAGCTCAGCAAACTTATGCCATAAGGTCGTAGGGTGTGCGGCATGGGGGATAGGTAAAATCAAATGAAAAAGCAGTGCTCCCCACATTACAAGGAGCACGCCATTTGCAAATACCTGATCAAACAGTGTTTGCATGTCTAGTCGCTTACTTTAGTAGGGCAACCATCTTGATAACCATTTCTGAAGAGCTTTGAGCTGCTAGTGGCAGGAACTCTTCGAAGCTCATTGGTGATTCTTTGTCTGCAACGTCAGAGATTGCACGAACAACCACGAATGGTACTTGGAATTGGTGACAAGCTTGAGCGATAGCAGATGCTTCCATCTCTACAGCAACGACAGATGGGAAGTGCTTGCGGATGAACGCTTGGCGTTCTGCTGTGCAAACAAATGCGTCGCCAGTACAGATAAGACCGCGAACGGCGTGCTTATCTTCCATTTGTGCTAGTGCTTGTTCAGCAACAGCCATCAGTTTGTCGTCCGCTTTGAACGCTGCAGGTTGGCCTGCCATTTGGCCGATTTCGTAACCGAAAGCTGTAACATCTGCATCGTGGTGACGAACTTCAGTTGAGATAACCACATCGCCAAGGTTCAGTGTTGAATCAAAACCGCCAGCAGAGCCCGTGTTCAGTACTACGTCTGACTGGTATTCGCTTAGTAAGATTGAAGTACCCACTGCAGCGGCTACTTTACCAATGCCTGATTGAAGCAAAACAACGTCAACACCATTTATCTGACCAGAGAAAAAGGTACAACCGCCTTTATTAACTTCAGTAATGTCTGAAATTGCTGCCTTTAGGATCGCAACTTCTTGCTCCATTGCGCCAATGATGCCGATTTTCATGTGTAGTCTCTTAATAAATAATATTTAAACAGTAGAGCGAAATTGTAGCATGGATAAGAAGTGTCGAGCGACTGCCCAGAAGCACTTCTCATCCGAATAGCAGCGATTTATCTGCGTATTCTTTTATCTATTTGATCAGGCCTTCGCTTTTTAAGCTAGCGCGAAGTTGTTCAGCACGCTTTCGGTTTACGCCAAAATCAGAGTGACCAGTACGAGATTCTGAACGCACGATCAGTTTGCCATCAGTGATCTTAAGTTCTAAGTCATCGACAAAGCGCATGATGCGAGAAGTACATTCAACACGCAGGTAATCTTCTGTTTTACTTGCGGTTTTCGATCCCGGTAAGGTTAGCGCAACCTGCTCAATCGCATCTAAGTTTGCTGAATCTGACAACTCAAACGCGGCCAATGTATGCTGTTCACGGTCATCTTGAGTTGATACGCAGTTTGGTTTGTCTCCACAAGGTGATGAAGTTCTGTCTTTCATGTCCGTGATTCCTTGGCTACAAGCGGTTAAAGTCAAAAGAGATAGAGAAAGGAGAGCGGCTTTTTTCATAGTGTTTCCTATGGCGTTGTTTTAGTTTTAATTCTAGTTATCGGTATTGGTTCTTTTGCGATTGTTCTATTTATTTGTCGTTATGCTTGTGAGCAAACGTATCGAATTCAAAAAAGGATCCATCATTGGATCCTTTTTTTATAGTAACGACCTGAGTAATAAAGGAAACCTTATATTAGTCACACTTCTAGGTAATCCAATATTCCTTCCGCGGCTTTACGGCCTTCATCGATAGCGGTCACCACTAAGTCAGATCCTCGAACTGCATCACCACCGGCAAAGATCTTACTGTTGGTGGTTTGGTATTGAAATTCTTGTTTACCGGGAGCCTTGATGCGACCCCATTGGTCGAGCTCTACACCGAATGGTTCTAGCCACTCCATTGCATGAGGTTGGAAACCAAATGCCATGATAACGGCGTCTGCTTCAAGAACATGCTCACTGCCTTCTACGGGTTCTGGGCGACGACGACCTGCGTCATCGGGTTCACCTAGCGCCGTTTTCACCACTTTGACGCCAGTAACATGACCAGATGAATCGGTTTCCAATGCTAATGGCTGAAGGTTGAACATGAACTTCACGCCTTCTTCTTTTGCATTCTTCACCTCACGGCGAGAGCCTGGCATGTTGGCCTCATCACGACGATAAGCACAGACGACGTTAGCAGCATGCTGGCGAATAGACGTTCGTACACAGTCCATCGCGGTATCACCACCACCAAGCACAACCACTTTTTTGCCCTTCATGTCGATGAATGGCGTTGGGTTATCCAGTTCCATGACCTTGTAGGTGTTGGAAACAAGAAATGGTAGGGCATCATAAACGCCCGGTGCTTCTTCGTTGTCTAACCCAGCGCGCATGTTTTTATAAGTACCGACACCTAAGAAAACGGCATCATAATCATCAACAAGTTGTTGAAGCTGAACGTCTTTACCGACTTCGGTATTCATCTTAAATTCAACGCCCATCCCACTAAAGATACGGCGACGGTTTTCCATGATGCCTTTCTCGAGTTTGAACGATGGGATACCAAACGTTAGCAGGCCACCGATCTCCGGGTAGCGGTCAAATACCACGGCCTTCACACCGTTTCGAACTAAGATATCAGCTGCAGCAAGACCTGCGGGGCCAGCGCCAATGATCGCGACCTTTTTGTCGGTCCATTCAACGTGAGACATGTCTGGTTTCCAGCCCATCTCAAACGCTTTGTCATTGATGTATTTTTCAATGTTGCCGATGGTTACTGCGCCGAAATCGTCGTTGAGGGTACAAGAGCCTTCACATAGACGATCTTGAGGACAAACTCGTCCGCAAACCTCAGGCAAGCTGTTGGTTTGATGGGACAGTTCAGCCGCTTCGATAATGCGCCCCTCATTGGCAAGTTTGAGCCATTGAGGGATGTAGTTATGGACTGGGCACTTCCATTCACAGTAGGGGTTACCACAGTCTAAACAGCGGTCGGCTTGTGCCTTAGCTTGTTGCTTCGTGAAAGGTTCGTAGATCTCTACAAACTCAATCTTACGTATCTTGATTGGTTTCTTCGCTGGGTCTACGCGATTCACATCAATAAATTGGTATACATTCTGGCTCATGATTGGCTCCTTCCAATTATTGCGCTTGAACACGAAGTTCAGCAGAGCTGCGGCTTTGGTGACCGAGCAAGGTGTTGAGATCCGCCGTCTTCGGCTTCACTAGGTAGAACTTTGGAATCCATTCATCAAAGTTCGCCAGAATAGCTTCAGCGTGTACTGAGCCAGTCTCTTCTAAGTGCTCCGCAATCAAGCCGCGCAGGTGTTCTTGGTGGATAAATAGGTCCGACAGAGAAAGTGCTTCGACCGATTCGTTGTTTACACGGCCTTGGAAGTCTTCATTCTTATCCATCACATAAGCAAACCCACCTGTCATACCGGCGCCGAAGTTCACTCCGGTTGCGCCAAGAATGGCAACAATACCACCGGTCATGTATTCACAGGCATTGTCACCTGCACCTTCAATCACGGCAACGGTGCCTGAGTTACGCACGCCAAATCGTTCGCCTGCAGTACCAGCTGCAAATAGCTTGCCTCCGGTCGCACCATACAAACAAGTGTTACCTATGATGGTCGCTTCGTTACAAACAAATGCAGTGCCTTGGTGAGGTTTGATAACCACCTTACCGCCTGCCATGCCTTTGCCGACATAGTCATTGGCATCGCCTGTCAGATATAGCTCAACGCCGCCAGCGTTCCAAACCGCAAAGGATTGGCCTGCTGTGCCATCGAGATACAACTTAATTGGTGACCCCGCCATACCTTGGTTCCCGTAACGTTTGGCAATTTCGCCAGAGATACGAGCGCCAATCGAGCGATCGGTGTTGATTACGTTGTAGTAAAGGCTGGTGGATTGACGTTTCTCAATCGCATCAATGGCATCATCAAGGATCTGTTGGTTGAGTTGCGCTTTATCAAATGGTGCGTTTGGCTCGGTCCAAAACAGTGGGTGACCTTCTGGAGATACCGGAGCTTCGAGTATTGAAGAGAGATCGAGTTTACTCTGTTTCGCAGTCAGGCCTTGAACGGCTTCAAGTAGATCCGTGCGACCAATCAGGTCTGTCAGTTTTTCGACTCCAAGTTCTGCAAGGTACTGGCGAACTTCGTCGGCTAGGCCGGTAAAGTAGTTCACTACCATGTCTGGCAGGCCTTTGAAGTATTCACGGCGTAGTGTTTCATCTTGAGTCGCAACGCCCGTTGCACAGTTGTTTAGGTGACAAATTCGTAAGAACTTACAACCCATCGCGACCATTGGCGCAGTACCAAAACCAAAACTCTCTGCACCTAAAATCGCGCCCTTGATAACATCGAGTCCGGTTTTTAAACCACCATCGACTTGCAAGCGGATCTTATGGCGTAGGCCATTGGCCACCAGTGCTTGTTGAGTTTCCGCTAAGCCAAGCTCCCAAGGGCAACCTGCGTATTTTACCGAGGTCAGCGGGCTTGCCGCGGTACCACCGTCGTAACCGGAGATCGTAATCAAGTCGGCATAGGCTTTCGCCACACCAGTAGCAATGGTGCCCACACCCGGTTCCGATACTAACTTCACTGAAACCAAGGCTTTAGGGTTCACTTGCTTAAGGTCGAAAATAAGCTGCGCTAGATCTTCGATAGAATAAATATCGTGGTGCGGAGGAGGGGAGATCAGTGTTACCCCTTGAACTGAGTATCTCAGTTTGGCGATTTCTGCGGTGACTTTATGCCCTGGCAGTTGGCCACCTTCACCCGGCTTCGCACCTTGTGCAACTTTGATTTGCAGAACATCCGCATTGGTTAAGTAATGTGGCGTCACACCAAAGCGACCGGAAGCTATCTGCTTGATACGAGAATTACGATCAGTACCAAAGCGTCGTGGATCTTCACCACCTTCACCAGAGTTGGAGTAGCCTCCTAATCGGTTCATCGCCATGGCCAATGCTTCATGAGCTTCAGGGCTCAAGGCACCAATCGACATCGCTGCAGAGTCGAAGCGTTTAAAGAGATCACTGCTCGGTTCGACTTTTTCTAATGCTAGAGGTTGAGCTGCTTTTTTAAGGCTCATTAAGTCACGCAGCATGGCAGCAGGACGAGCATTAACTTGCTTCGCAAAAGATTGATAATCTGATGTTTCGCCTGTCTTTACGGCGGTTTGTAAGGTACTGACTACGTCTGGGTTGTAGGCGTGGTATTCGCCGCCATGTACGTATTTGAGTAAGCCACCATGTTCTAGTGGTTTACGTTTAGTCCATGCTTTACGAGATAGGTTATAGATATCTTGTTGGAAGTCGCTAAAGCTGGCGCCTTGGATACGAGTCGTTACGCCTCGGAAACACAAGTCAACGACATCGGTATGCAAACCGACCGCCTCAAATAATTGCGAGCAGCGATAAGAAGCAATCGTCGAGATACCCATCTTCGACATGATCTTATACAGACCTTTGTTGATGCCGTTTTGGTAATTTTGCAATGCAGTGCGATAGTCTTTATTTAAAGAACCATCGTCCAACATTTTGCCCAATGCTTCATAAGCGAGATATGGATAAACTGCGGTTGCACCGAAGCCAAGCAGAACTGCAAATTGGTGCGGGTCACGTGCGGTTGCTGTCTCAACCACGATGTTGGCATCACAACGTAGGTTGTTGTCAGCAAGTCTGGTTTGCACCGCACCGACGGCCATCGCTGCTGGAACCGGGAGCTTGCCTTTCTCTAAGTGCTTGTCTGAAAGTACAATCAAAACAGCACCATCACGGACCTCTTGCACCGCACGATCACACAAGTCATTAATGGCTTGTTCGAGATCTTTATCAGCAGGATCATAGTGCATGCTAAGAATCGCGTGGCCGTAGTGTTTTTGATTTAACTGCAGAAGTTGCTGCATGTCAGAGTAGACCAGAACTGGCGAATTAAATGTCACACGGTAGGCGTGACCGTCTGTTTCGCAGAACACGTTCATCTCTTGGCCGATACTGGTGGCTAAAGACATAACATGCTTTTCACGCAATGGATCAATCGGTGGGTTGGTGACTTGTGCAAACATTTGACGGAAATAGTCAGTGACGAGACGTTCTTTCGAAGAGAGCACAGCCATCGGCGTATCATCGCCCATCGAGCCTACTGCCTCTTGTCCCATATCTCCAAGCACACGTAGTACTTGGTCCGACTCTTCGTTGCTCATCGCAAACTGTTTTTGGTAGGTCTTGAGCGTGTCATCGTCAAAGCTGCGCTTACCGACTTGCTCATCGGGCAGATCGGAAAACGGTGTGAGTTTGTGAACGTTCTTTTCCATCCACTCTTTATAGGGATGGCGACCTTTAAGGTCATTATCGATCTCGTTAGATTGCCACAGTTTACCGCGGCGCGTATCTATGACGAGTAGTTCACCCGGGCCGACACGCCCTTTCTCTGCCACCTCGTCTGGCGCGTAATTCCAGATGCCCACTTCAGATGCCAGCGTGATCAGGTTGTCTTTGGTAATCACATAACGCGCAGGGCGTAAGCCGTTTCTATCTAGGTTACACGCAGCGTAACGACCGTCAGAAAGGACGATACCTGCAGGGCCATCCCACGGTTCCATGTGCTTGGAGTTGAAGTCGTAGAATGCACGCAGATCGGGATCCATGTCTGGGTGGTTTTGCCAAGCGGGCGGCACGAGCATACGCATCGCTCGGAATACATCCATACCACCGGCAAGGAACAGGTCGAGCATGTTATCTAGGCTTGATGAATCTGAGCCTGTCTCATTCACAAAGGGTGCGGCCGTTTGTAAATCGGGCAGCAGTGGTGAAGAGAATTTATAGGCACGAGCTTTAGCCCACTGACGGTTACCTTCGATGGTATTGATCTCACCATTGTGCGCCAAATAGCGGAATGGCTGAGCCAGTGGCCAACGCGGCTGAGTATTGGTTGAGAAGCGCTGGTGGAACAGGCATATCGCCGATTCCATACGTAAGTCAGCAAGATCGAGGTAAAATCGCGGAAGATCGGCCGGCATACACAGGCCTTTGTAAACCATGACTTGTGTCGAAAGGCTACAAATATAGAAATCTTTGTCTTCGGTGATCTGTTTTTCAATTCGACGACGAGCGATATAAAGGCGTCGTTCAATATCGCGTTCACGCCACCCCGCAGGTGCTGAGATAAACACTTGCTGAATATTAGGAACGGAATCTTTTGCGATTGGACCTAATACGTCGGTGTTGGTCGGCACGACACGCCAACCTGCAACGGTTAACGTTTCTTGAGCGAGTTCTTTATTGACGATGTCTTGCGCGGATTGCGCTTTGATTGGGTCTTGGCTGAAGAAAATCATGCCGACAGCGTATTGCTTGCCGAGCTTGAAGTTATTCTCTTCTGCAATAATTCTGAGATAAGAGTCTGGCTTCTGTAGCAATAAGCCACAGCCATCTCCTGTTTTACCATCCGCAGCAATACCACCACGGTGTGTCATGCGATCGAGGGCTGAAATAGCAGTTCGTACCAACTTATGACTCGGTTGGCCTTCCATTTGCGCTATTAAACCAAATCCACAGTTGTCTTTTTCAAGACTAGGATCATATAGAGCCATTGCAATTCTCCCTTTTGCTTCTCTGTCATCCAGACAGTAAATGACTAACTATTCATATACTTGTTATTTTTTATAAGCTTATAGTTTGTCTTTAACTAGTTAAAACGTTATTGGTTGTGTTAACAAAACCGATTGGTTTTATTTTCACCAGCTTTACAACGTATAGCTAATTGTGTTTAAGGTCAAGTTCATGGTTAATTATCATGCGTAAACGCGATTAACCACGTAATAATCTAAAATAGTAGAATGATATCAAAGGGATATAAAGGGTAGATGTTAATGGGATTTAACATGTGCAACGAAGGGAATGTCCCAGGAGCCGTAAGGTAGATAGAAAAAAGGCTAGCATCGAGTGCTAGCCAAACATAAAAGTTAGGAAGGGTGTTGCTTTTCCTCTAGGCTAACGTCATCGACGTTAGCCCGAGAAATATTATGCGGAAAGCATGAGTGAATCAGCTTTCGCTTCTAAGTTTGAGTTACCCATTAAGAAGTCATCAATGGCAATTGCACATTCACGACCTTCATTAATACAACGTACAACCAGAGACTGACCAGTACGCATATCACCAGCAGCGAAAACGCCTTTCTGGTTCGTCGCAAAACCTTCAGAAGCGACGTTACCGCGCTCGTCCAGTTTAATGTCTAGTTGAGCAAGCACGCCTGTAGGCTCTGGGTGTAAGAAGCCCATTGCAAGGAATGCCATGTCACATGGAATAACACGTTCAGAGTTCGCTACTTCATCAAAACCTGGACGTTCGCCTGGTTTTGCGTCTTGCCAAACGATGTCAGCGATACGTAGACCCGTTACTTGACCTTGATCGTCGCTAATGAACTCTTTGGTTAAGATGTTCCAATGACGTTCACAACCTTCTTCGTGAGAAGTGGTGGTTTTCATGATCATTGGGTATTGAGGCCAAGGCATATTTGCAGGGCGTTTCTCTGGTGGGATCGGCATGATCTCAACCTGAGTAATGCTTGCTGCTTTATGACGGTTTGATGTGCCTACACAGTCAGAGCCTGTATCACCACCACCGATAACCACAATGTGTTTATCTTTAGCGTGAAGCTCTTCTGTCTTAAGATCTAAGTCGTTGGCACGGCGATTATTTTGACCAAGGAATTCCATGGCAAAATGAACGCCTTTAAGCTCACGACCTGGGATTGGTAAGTCGCGTGGAACCGTAGAACCACCCGTTAGCAATACCACATCAAACTCTTGGCGTAACTGTTGAGCATTAACATCAACACCGATGTGTTGGTTAACTTTAAATTCAACGCCAGCTTCAGTCATTAGGTTGATCTTACGATCAATTACGTCCATACCCAGTTTGAAATCTGGGATACCGAAGCGAAGTAGACCACCCACTTTCTCGTCACGTTCAAATACCGTTACCGAGTGACCGGCACTGTTTAGCTGCTCAGCTGCGGCTAAGCCTGCAGGGCCTGAACCGATAACTGCGACAGTTTTACCTGTGCGAGAGCGTGGTGTTTTAGGCTTTGCGTACCCTTCACGGTACGCAGTTTCTACAATCGTTTTCTCGATATTACAGATAGTGATTGGGTCTTGGTTGATGCCAAGAACACAGGCACTCTCACAAGGAGCAGGACAAACACGACCTGTAAACTCAGGGAAGTTATTGGTAGAGCTAAGAATGTTCCAAGCCTCTTCCCAGCTGTCGCGATAAACAGCGTCATTGAATTCTGGGATGATGTTACCAATCGGACAGCCGTTGTGACAGAAAGGTACGCCACAGTCCATACAACGAGATGCTTGAGTATTGATCTTTTCACCAAACTCTTCGTTAAGTACGAACTCTTTGTTGTCTTCAATTCGAACTGACGGGTCGAGCTTCTTTGGAAGCTCACGACCGTGTTCTAAAAATCCAGTAGGCTTACCCATTATACTGCCTCCACTTCTTCCGTTTGTGCCTGTTGTGCTTCAGCTTTACGCTTTTGAAGAACCGCTTTGTAGTCGCGAGGCATTACTTTAACTAGCGATGCAACACTTGCTTCAAAGTTGTCTAGGAAAGACTGAGCAACTTCACTTCCTGTGAATTCAACATGCTTAGTTAGCATATCCAGTAGAAGATCTTTATCTTCTTGTTCAATTGGATCTAGGTCTACAAGTTCTGCGTTGAGCTTAGTCTCGAAGTCACCTGCTTTATCCCAAACATAAGCGACACCGCCACTCATACCTGCAGCAAAGTTACGACCCGTTGAACCAAGGATAATTGCCGCGCCGCCAGTCATGTATTCACAACCGTGGTCACCAACACCCTCAACAACAACCTTCGCACCAGAGTTACGAACACAGAAACGTTCGCCAGCCATACCGCGAATGAAAGATTCACCAGAGGTTGCACCGTAGAAACATACGTTACCAACCACGATGTTATCTTCAGCAACGATAGTAGATCTTGCATCTGGGTACAGTACCAACGTACCGCCAGACAGACCTTTACCCCAGTAATCGTTCGCGTCGCCTTCTACTTCGAACTTAACGCCTTTCGCAAGGAACGCACCGAAAGATTGACCTGCACTACCGTGGAACTTAACGTTCATTGGCTGTGGTAAACCTTGGTCTTTGTAAACCTTCGAGATTTCGTTCGACAGCATCGTGCCTGCTGAACGGTCCGTGTTGATGATAGGGAACTGAGCGGTAACCGCTTCACCGTTCTCAAGCGCTGGGATTGCAGCCTGAATCAACTTACGGTCTAGAACGTCTTCAAGATTATGATTCTGTGTTGTCTGGTTGTAGATACCATCTTCTGCACGAGCCTGCTCAATGTGCAGTACTGGTGTTAGATCTAGGTTCTTGTACTTCCAGTGACCGATGTCATCACGAACTTTAAGTTTGTGCGATTGACCAACCATCTCATCGATAGAACGGAAGCCAAGTTCAGCCATTACTTCACGTAGACCTTCAGCCATGTATTGGAAGAAAGTGACTACGTCTTCTACGCGGCCGTCGAAACGCTCACGAAGAGTTTTGTTCTGTGTTGCGATACCAACAGGGCATGTATTCTTGTGACACTTACGCATCATGATACAGCCTTCAACAACTAGAGCAGCTGTTGCTACGCCCCATTCTTCAGCGCCAAGTAAGGTTGCGACTGCAAGGTCACGTGGTGTTTTCATCTGACCATCAGACTGAACAACGATACGGTTACGTAGGCCGTTTTTCAGCAGTGTTTGGTGGGTTTCCGCTAGACCCAGCTCCCAAGGCAGACCTGTGTGACGGATAGAAGACATCGGAGATGCACCCGTACCACCATCAAAACCTGCGATAAGTACCACGTCAGCTTTCGCTTTCGCTACACCAGATGCAATCGTACCTACGCCTGCTTCTGATACTAGCTTCACGTTGACACGGCCATTACGGTTCGCGTTTTTCAGATCGTAGATCAGCTGAGCCAAATCTTCGATTGAGTAGATATCGTGGTGTGGCGGTGGAGAGATAAGACCTACGCCCGGAGTCGAGTGACGCGTTGCGCCGATCCAGTCATCAACCTTATCACCAGGTAGTTGACCACCTTCGCCAGGTTTCGCACCTTGAGCCATCTTGATTTGCAGCTCATCAGCGTTAGATAGGTAGTAAGACGTTACACCAAAGCGACCAGAAGCCACCTGTTTGATTGCTGAACGTTCCCAGTCGCCATTTTCTTTACGCTCGAAACGTGCTGGATCTTCACCACCTTCGCCTGAGTTTGATTTCGCGCCAATGCGGTTCATCGCGACAGCCAGTGTTGAGTGAGCCTCATGCGAGATTGAACCGAAGCTCATTGCGCCTGTTGCGAAACGCTTAAGGATTTTCTCAATAGGTTCTACTTCCGCTAGAGGAATAGAGCCTGCTGGGTTCTTGATGAAATCAAGTTGGCTACGTAGTGTTGCTGCGTTGTCGCCTTGAGCATCAACGGCGTTCGCGTACTTCTTGAATTGACCGTAATCTTTGTTACGCGTCGATTCTTGAAGTAGAGAAATGGTTTCTGGGTTGAATAAGTGCTTCTCACCACGTTGTTTCCACTGGTAAACACCGCCAACATCAAGAACTTGAGCTGGGATTTCACGAGCTGGGTAACCAACACGGTGACGAACTAATACTTCTCGTGCGATATCGTCGATCGTTAGACCTTGGATACGAGAAACAGTACCAGTGAAGTATTTTTCAACCACTGATTTGCTAACACCAAGTGCTTCAAAGATTTGAGCGCCGTGGTAAGACTGCAGCGTAGAGATACCCATCTTCGAGAAGATCTTCAATAGACCGCCGTTAACACCCTTACGGTAGTTATCGAATAACTCACGTGGATGAACGTTTGGATCTAGCTTCTTAGTACGTTGCAGTTCAACAATCGTTTCGATAACTAGGTATGGGTTAACTGCGTTTGCACCGTAACCGATTAAGGTTGCAAAGTGGTGTGTCTCACGAGCATCGCCCGTTTCAACAACGATGTCACACTTAGCACGTAGCCCTTTACGGATTAGGTGGTGGTGAACCGCGCCAACCGCCAGCATTGCTGGGATAGCTGCGTGGTTTGAGTTAACCGCACGGTCAGTCAGTAGGATGATAGAGTAGCCATCAATAACTGCATCTTCTGCATATTGGCAGATACGCTTAAGTGCGCGCTCTAACTTACCTTGGTCTCCGTTTGCTTGGAATACGATATCCAGCGTCTTCGATTGAAGGTGCTCATTATCGATTGCACGCAGTTTCTCTAACTCTGAGTTAGAAAGAACTGGAGACTCAAGTTCCACTTTTTGACAGTGCTCAGGTGTTTCAGCAAGTAGGTTCTGATCTTTACCTAAGTAAGTGTTCAGAGACATAACCATACGCTCACGAATCGGGTCGATTGGCGGGTTAGTTACTTGTGCAAACAACTGCTTAAAGTAGTTTGAAAGGTGCTGCGATTGATGAGAAAGAATCGCTAGCGGCCAGTCAGCACCCATTGCAGAAAGTGGCTCGTAGCCTGTTTTTGCAAGAGGGAGAATGATTTCGTTTACTTCTTCAGAGCTCACACCAAACGATTGTTGTTTGTGTAGCAGTTTCTCTGGAGAAGGTTGGTTAAATTCGTTGCTCGCATCGGGTAGCTTTTTCAAGCTCAGAAGGTTCTCTTCAACCCATTTTTCGTAGGGTTGCGACTTAGCGATACCGTCTTTCACTTCTTCGTCAGAAATGATGCGGCCTTGCTCAAGGTCAGCAACGAAGATACGACCAGGCTGTAGACGACCACGATATTCAACGTTTTCAGGTGCGATCTCAACAACACCAGACTCAGACGCCATCACTAGGAAGTCGTCTTTAGTTACTGTGTAGCGAGAAGGACGCAGACCGTTACGGTCAAGAGTTGCACCAACTTGAACACCATCGGTGAAACATACTGACGCTGGGCCATCCCATGGTTCCATTACGTTCGCGTGGTACTGGTAGAACGCACGACGAGTTGGATCCATGTTTTTGTTTTCTTGCCATGCTTCCGGGATCATCATCATCAACGCATGTGGCAGAGTACGACCTGAAAGAACAAGTAGCTCAAGCGCCATATCGAAGTTTGATGAGTCTGAGCTACCTTCTTGACAGATAGGAAGCAGCATGTCGATTTCAGCTTGTGTAAACAGATCCGATTCTAGGATTGCTTCACGTGCTTTCATCCAGTTCAGGTTGCCGCGAACCGTATTGATTTCGCCATTATGCGCGATGTAACGGAAAGGCTGAGCTAGACGCCAACGAGGGAATGTATTGGTAGAGAAGCGAGAGTGTACAAGTGCTAGAGCTGTCACCATAGTTGGGTTTTGCAGGTCTAGGAAGTACTGAGGAACTTGTTCCGTTGTTAGCTGACCTTTGTACACCAATGTCTTGTAAGACATAGAGTTGATGTAGAAGTCATCACCGATATTTGAAACGCTTTCTAGGCATACACGAACCGTGTAGTTACGTAGAACATACAGTTTACGCTCAAGCTCTTCTGGTGTGATACCAGGGCCGCCAGAAATAAATACGTGTTCAAATTGAGGTTCAGTGCTTAATGGGTCAGCACCAATCATTGAATTGTCAGTTGGAAGTTCACGGTAGCCGATAACTTCTAACTCAAGGCGCTGTGCATTGCGTTCTAGAATGTCACGACACTGTGCACGTTTGTATTCATCTTTAGGGAAAAGTACAACACCAACACCATATTTTTCAAAAGATGGCAGTTTAATTCCAAGCTTTACGGCTTCTTCTAGTAAGAATTCGTGCGGCTTCTGTAGCAGGATACCTGCACCATCACCAGAACACGGATCGCAGCCTTGGCCGCCACGGTGTTCCATACGTGCAAGCATATCGAGTGCTTGAGTTACTACATCATGAGATTTGCGATTCTTTAGATGCGCAACAAAACCGATACCACAAGCGTCATGCTCCAATTCAGGAGTATACAGACCCTGTGAGTTCTGCTCTTGATCTACCATAGATACATCCTTCCAGTTAAATCTAGGCGCAACTTATTTGTATTAAGTTAGCCTTGTCCTTTTATATTTATGGGTCTAAACCTGCCTATGCTGGCGGTTTGAATCCTTTCCGTATCTCGCAGGAAAAGTATTGCGAGAAAAACAATCCTTAGTGATATCCGTTTATTTTTAGCCACAAACTAGTGGTTTATATAGGTGGGATATGGGTATCACCGACTTATTGGCAAGTTTTAGATGTAAGTAAATACTCAAAAATAGCCAATATGTGTAAGTATCCTACAATTTTGTCTAGGCGAATTGCAATGAAAGTTGGTCCATGTAGACCATTTTTTTCGTTTTATTTTGAATTTAATGTCTAACAAATGTGCAACATTAGGCAAATAGAGCCGATTTTTTGCATGTTTATTGATATTTGATAGGTTGCTCGCAAAAAGCCTTGCGTAAACTAATTGGTCGAATTTTGCAGGGATGTAATTTTTTTTCAGAAAAAGACTGAGATTCATTTTTATTTACTTGAGCACTTTGAAAATATGCAATTACATGAGTTGGTTAATACTATCGGCCAAGACCTTCAACGTCGTTATGGCGAAAAGGTTCACAAGCTGACACTTCATGGTGGTTTTAGCTGCCCAAATCGAGACGGCACAATCGGTCGCGGTGGTTGCACTTTTTGCAATGTGGCGTCTTTTTCCGACGAACAAACTCAGATTCAAAGTATTGCCGATCAATTAAAAGACCGTGCGGGTGAGATTGCCCGTGCTAAGAAGTATCTTGCTTACTTTCAGGCATACACCAGCACTTATGCTGAAGTGCAGGTGCTCAAGAACATGTACGAAGAAGCCCTTAAAGCTCCGGGTGCCAATATTGTTGGCCTTTGCGTTGGTACAAGACCCGATTGCGTGCCTGATTCTGTATTGGAACTGCTGTCGGGTTACGTGAAACAAGGCTATGAGATTTGGCTAGAGCTCGGGCTACAAACGGCCAATGATAAAACCCTCAAGCGAATTAACCGTGGCCACGATTTCGCGGTGTATGAAACGATCACTCGGCGTGCTCGTGCTTTGGGGATCAAGATATGTACTCACCTTATTGTTGGCCTGCCCAAAGAAACCAAAGCGGATAACCTTGAAACTTTAGATAAGGTATTAGCCGTTGGCACCGACGGTATTAAGCTGCACGGGCTCCATATAGTAGAGGGCAGTACCATGGCTAAGGCGTGGAAGGCCGGAAAGCTAGAAGCACCAAGCCTTGAGGAGTACATTGATATCGCGACTGAGGTGATTCAACGTACTCCAGCAAACGTGGTTTATCACCGAGTATCTTCTGCGGCGAGACGCCCAACGTTACTCTCTCCTTTGTGGTGTGAGAACCGTTGGTTGGCGATGACTGAGATTGGCCGTTCGCTTGATAGAACTGGCGCACAAGGCATCAAAACTGGCTCTGCATTCGAGTACACACTGCCCGTTTTAAACGCGGTCAATTGATAGAAAATGGTGACTGTCGGTAACAGCAGATAAAACCAACAAATAGTGGTAACATTTCCCTCACAGATTTTATGGTATAGATTGAGAGTAAATGGAACTGGTAATGACTTGGTTGTGGGACAGGGCGTATGGCTACGGTATTTATATCGTTGTTGTATTGCTGATTGCTCTCATCTGCTGGCATCTTTATTCACGTTATCAGTCGCATCTTGAAAAACTTCTACTCGCTACTCCATCGCCACTCTACTTTGTTGATGTTCGAAGTGGAGAGATCTTATATGCCAATCGCCAAGCTATGCAGCTGCTTGGTATTCGCCAAATTGGCGTTAACTTTCGTTTCCCTACCGTTGAAAGCGAGAATAGCTTTCGTCATTACTTAACCAATCACATTAACTCTCGATCATTTGAGCAGGTCTCCCTGTGGGCGCTGTCTGAATTTGAGTCCTTTAAGATCAATTTGGTTGGCCGCAGGATCCGTTTTAGAAGCAAGAAAGCGTGGATGATTCACGCATCACCGTATAAAAATACAGATGAAGAGGTGTCCCAAGAAGTTCGTGAGCTTAATGTCGCGCGTACCGCTTTGGATTCTTTATCTGAGCTGATCTATGTAAAAGATCAAAAGGGCGAGTTGGTGACGAGTAATCGCTCGTTTAAAAAGTTTTGGCATGGTCGCTCAGAAGAGGGCACTTTGAGTGTTTCTGGCGGGGCTTTAAAAGGTCGAGTCAGTGAACGTTCGTGGACAACGGATCAAGACGGTAAGGGTTGTTTGCTTGAAACTTACCAAAGTGTCTTGCTCTCGCAAGATGGATCAACCATAGGTACGCTCTCAATTAGCCATGATGTGACCGATTGGCACGACATGCAGCAAAAGCTGCGCGGCGAAATGGAAAAGCGAAAAGATACTGAAGTCGCGCTTGCCCAACGTGACACCATCCTCCAAAACATCTTGGAAGCGAGCCCTGACTCGATTGGTATCTTCAACGAAAATATGGTTTACCAAGCATGTAATAAGCCATTTGTGGCTGCGCTGGGTATCTCTGAAGTGAGTGATTTAGTCGGCAAGCGCCTGCAAGATGTGGTGCCTAATAGTATGTATATGCGTATTTCAGACACCGATCACCAAGTGCTTCATCAAGGTAAGTCATTACGCTATATCGACAAGGTCGTCTCTAGTGATGGCGAATACACTTGGTATGATGTGGTGAAATCACCGTTTAGGGATCTGGCATCAAGCACTAATGGTGTGTTGATCATGGCGCGTGATATTACAGAACGTTACCTTGCGGAGCAGAAACTTGAAGAAGCCAACCTTGAGCTTGAGCGTCTTAGCTTTATGGACAGCCTGACTCAGGTTTCCAACCGCCGTCGTTTTGATGAACAGCTTTCGACGCTGTGGCATTATCATGTGCGTGAGAAATTACCACTGACGATTATGCTGTGTGACATCGATTTCTTTAAAGGTTACAACGATTTTTACGGACATCAACAAGGTGATGATGCTCTGATCCAAGTCTCTCAGGCATTTAAGCAGGTGCTGAACCGTTCATCGGATTGTGTGGCTCGTTACGGTGGTGAAGAGTTCGGCTTTATTCTACCGAATACCACGGCTGAGGGTGCTCAGCTGGTGGCACAGCGTATCCATGATGGGATCCTTAAATTGGAACTGGCGCATGAGAAATCGAATGTCTCTGAATTCATCACGGTGAGTATTGGTATTATCTCTTACATTCCGACACCTGATGATGAAATGGATTCGGCGGTTGCCTTGGCTGACAGTGCGTTGTATCAAGCTAAATCCGACGGTCGAAACCGTTCGATGGTGCATCCTTCCTCAATTCGATAAGCACATTTATCTCTTGCTGCCCCTCTATTTATCCCACCTATCTGTTTTAAACAATATAACTGTAGCTCTCTTGCTGCGTGTGATGTAGCTAGCTTACCTCCTCTCTTTAAACAGGGTAGAATATTGCTAGTCTTATCGCATGGAGCGTTAAATGAAACCCATGAAAAATCTCGCTCAGTATTACGTGGATCTACTCGTAAAACTGGGGATTGTCCGCTTTTCTATCTTACTCGCCTTAGCGCTTGTAGCCCTCGCAGTTGTTGTGCAAGTGGGTATTACCCTCGCACTCAAAGGTAATGTTGATGATATCGACATTGTCCGTTCGGTTTTCTTCGGTTTAGTGATCACGCCTTGGGCGGTTTATTTCCTATCAGTGGTCGTAGACCAGCTGGAAGAGTCTCGTCAAAGGTTGGCGAAATTGGTCTCTAAGCTTGGTGACATGCGAGAGCGAGATCAAGAGCTCAACAATAAACTGCAACTCAATATCGAGAAGCTTAATCAAGAAATTGAAGAGCGTGAAAAAGCGGAAGAAGCGCGTGCAGAAGCAATGCACGATCTCGAAAATGAGGTGTTCCAGCGTGAGCGAACTCAGCTTGAACTCGCAGAGCGTACGGCATTGCTACGCTCGTTTATCGATGCCTCTCCTGATCTTATTTACTATCGCAATGAAGATGGTGTGTTCTCTGGTTGTAACCGTGCAGTTGAAGAGCTTACTGGCAAGACAGAAAAAGATCTTGTTGGCTTAACGCCTTGGGATGTTTATAGCAAAGAGATCGCTCAACAAGTTGTTGAAACCGATAAGAAGGTATTTGCTGACAACCAAGCACTGACTTATGACCAATGGTTGGAATACCCTGATGGTCGTAAGAGCTACTTCGAACTGCGTAAAGTGCCTTTCTACAGTAAAGAAGGTCGTCACTTGGGCTTGGTCGGTTTTGGCCGTGATATTACTGAGCGTAAAGAGCACCAAGAGTCACTGGAGAAAGCCAGTCGTGATAAGACCACCTTTATCTCAACCATTAGCCACGAGTTAAGAACGCCGCTCAATGGCATCATCGGCTTGAGTCGTATGTTGTTGGATAGCCAACTGACGACCGAGCAGCGCAAGCAGATGCAAACCATCAAGGTGAGCGCGGTGACATTGGGTAATATCTTTAACGATATTATCGATATGGACAAATTTGATCGTCGTAAACTCGAGTTATTCCCAACTCCGCTCAACTTTGAAGATTTCGTTGTCGAAATCGAGAGTATTTCTGCGTTAATGGCAGAGCAAAAAGGGTTAAGGTTTGATCTTGAAAGGTTATCGGATCTTCCTGCTGCGGTCGAAGTGGATGGTACTCGTCTTAGACAGGTGTTGTGGAACCTTGTTAGTAATGCCATGAAGTTCACCAAAGATGGTGGTGTGGTGATGACAGTCAGCGCTGAAATTGATGGCGACTTTGCCAACATCACCATGGAAGTAGAAGACACCGGGATTGGTATTCCTGAAAGTGAAATCGAGAAGATCTTCGCGATGTACTACCAGGTGAAGTCGGGAACAGATAATCTACACGCTGTCGGTACTGGTATTGGTCTTGCCGTGTCTCAACAGTTGATCAATATGATGGATGGTCACATTGAAGTCACCAGTGAAGAGGGCTTTGGTAGTACCTTTACGGTTTCGATTCGAGTGCCTGTTAATCACGATACTCAGGCTCTGATCAAAACGCCAAGAAAGCAGTCCAACCTCAAGATCTTCATGGTCGAAGATATTGAACTTAATATCACAGTAGCTCGCTCTCTACTTGAAAGCCTTGGTCATGAAGTTTCAGTCGTAATGACGGGTAAAGAGGCGCAAATCGTTTTCAACCCGAAAGATTATGACTTGGTATTACTGGATATCCAGTTACCAGATATGACGGGCTTCGATATTGCTCAATACTATCGAGAGAAATACAGCAAGCTGCCGCCTTTGGTGGCATTAACCGCGAACGTATTAAACAACAAGCAAGAGTACTTCCAGAAAGGCATGGACGAAGCGATCAGTAAACCACTGTCGGTTCGTGCAATCCAGGATGTCATCAGCGATCTTATCGAGGATGCGCCAGAGGTTATTGAGAAAGCTAAGGGTATTGATACTGCAAAGGATGTTGAAAAAGTAACCGGTATTGAGAAAGTAACAGGTGTTAAGAAAGTAACCGGTGCTGAGAAAGTAGTAGGTGTTAAAAAAGTAACAGCGAGTAAGCCTGCTCTTTCAACGATTGATACCACTTTGCTTGATATTGATATGCTAGAGTCTTATGTTGACATTGTCGGGTCGAAACCGGTTTTGGACAGCATCGTGATGTTTGAAGATATGATGCCGGAATATATGGAAATATTGAATTCCAACATGGTGGCGAAAGATCAAGACAGCATCGTTTCTGAAGCGCATAAGATTAAAGGTGCGGCAGGTTCAATTGGCCTGAAGCGCATACAGCAAGTTGCTCAGAAAGCTCAATCTCCAGATATGCCTGCGTGGTGGGAGAACATTTCAGATTGGGTTGATGAAATAAATAACGAATACCAGAATGACATTGAAGTCTTAAAGAGTTGGTTAAATCAAAGGTAGAAGAATAATGAAAAAATTAGCATTCGCCGCATGTGTCGTGGCATTAGCGGGTTGTTCTGCACCACAAGTAGAATGGCAGCAGGATAACCAAGTAGAAATATCTGCAGCGACAGTCACAATGAAAAGCAACCTGTGGCACAACAAGATGCCTACGATTGGAGAGGCTCAAGATAAGACTCTGCACGGTTCTATCTACCTAGAGTCTGACTCACAACTACCAGCAACGCTTGCGGTTGAGAGTGTGACGGTTAAACAGGGTGCGGATACCTTGTTGGTAACAGCTGACGATCTTGATTTAAGAACACACAGTGAAACTCAGTGGGAAGTCGCTTTTGTATGGCAGCTAGAGATCGACAGTGACAAGCCTGTTGATGTTGCGATTGAACTCAAAGACGGCGAAACCGTGAAGTGGCTCGTCGAGAAAGACGTTAAGGTTGATACGGTTTACTAAAACCTTAGCGATCAATGAACAATAAAAAAGGGAGAATGCGTTGGCATTCTCCCTTTTTAATCACTATTGATTACGCTTCGACTGTTCGGAGTACTATTGGTTTATAAGTACTATTGGTTTATAAGTACTAACGGTTTAGAAGTGCTATCGGTTTAGAACAGCTAACCGACGACAAGAACTAAACGGCCCGAAGCGCGAATCGAATTAGTCTTCTAGGTCACCACAAAAGCGGTAGCCTTCACCGTGAATCGTTGCGATGATTTCTGGCGTACCAGAAACAGACTCAAAGTGTTTACGAATACGACGGATTGTTACGTCTACAGTACGATCGTGTGGCTTAAGCTCACGGCCAGTCATCTTCTTAAGAAGGTCTGCACGTGTTTGGATCTTACCTGGGTTCTCACAGAAGTGAAGTAGAGCACGGAACTCTGAACGAGGTAGCTTGTAGCCTTCGCCATCTGGGCTAACCAGAGAGCGACTGTTGATGTCTAGTACCCAACCATTGAACTCGTACTTCTCAACGCTACGCTTTTCTTCTTGAACAGAGCTTGTGCTCATTGAACGGTTAAGAAGGTTGCGTGCACGGATAGTCAGTTCACGAGGGTTGAAAGGCTTAGTGATGTAGTCATCAGCGCCGATCTCTAGGCCAAGGATCTTATCAACTTCATTATCACGACCCGTTAAGAACATAAGCGCTACATTTGCTTGCTCACGTAGTTCACGCGCAAGTAGTAGGCCATTCTTACCAGGAAGGTTGATGTCCATAATTACAAGGTTAACTTGGTTGTCAGATAGCACTTGGTGCATCTCTTCACCGTCGCTAGCCTCAAAAACAGCATATCCCTCTGCTTCAAAAATACTCTTTAGAGTGTTACGAGTTACTTGCTCATCTTCAACGATAAGAATCTGCGGGGTTTGCATTTGGCGGTACCTAAATTTGTGACGAAACTGTGCTAATAGAATAAATTCTAGGCAAAAACATAACATACAGGTAATGTATTTTTGATGATAACTTAAAGTTTTCAAAAAAACACTTACTTCCAGCTATCTGCCTTCCTTGAAGTATTGCCCAATAACGTAGATCCAGTACGCCTTTCAATCATTCTGTTAGTGATTGCAGTGGATTCTATAATGTTAACAGCATGCTAACAACGCGAGAATGTTAATTCCATTCACTTTGTTGATTTACATCAATTGCCGTATCGCAACAAACTTTAATAGTATGGCTACAACTCAACCAATGTTATGGTGATTATTTAGCAGCAAAACTAGAATGATTATTCGAGATAGTTCTCACATCTCGCTTGCTAAAGACCAGATTTTGAACCAAGGAAGCTGAAAGCTGTCCTTAGAGTCTAGTAGATAAATATGCGCAATCAACTCTAATTCAATATTAAATTGAGCATAGAACAATGAAAACAAAGGATTAATTCTAACAACATATAAAAGCATAGAGGCACACCCGCATTAGACGGCAACGCCTTACTCACGGAGGATATATGCACGATATAACACCTGATTTGTGTGACGAGTTTGAAAGCAAAGTCACCTTACTGAACATGCCATTGCAGAACTTCGGCCAACGTGGTGCGTTCTGGGGAAAAATTGTAACAGTTCGTTGTTATCACGATAATTCCAAGGTTCGTGAGGTTTTAGAGACCGATGGCTGCGGTAAAGTACTCGTTGTAGACGGTAATGGCTCGTGTCAGAAAGCACTGCTTGGTGATCAATTGGCGATTCTAGCTATAGAAAACGGTTGGGAAGGCGTCATTGTGAATGGTGCGGTTCGAGATGTGGCGATGATGGCGCAAATGGATCTTGGTATTCAAGCGCTTGGGGCATCTCCATTTAAAACTGAGAAGCACGGTGTTGGGCAAGTTAATGTCACGCTCACGATACACAATCAACTGATTCAGCCTGGTGACTATATATATGCTGATTGGAATGGTGTGTTAATTTCAACGGAATTGTTGATTGAATCTTAACGGGCTTATCAATCAAGAAGTAAGATAGATTAGAAACGAAATCCTAATCCCACTTCAACACCTTGCTGCCACTCTTCATAATCAAGGGTGGCATGCAAATCTAGATTGTCGGTCAGTTGTACTCGGCTTGAAACCTCAGCGGCGACTGACTTTTCACTGTCCTCGGTTTCATCTTTATAAGTGTGCAGAGAACTGTTGAAAGAGACTCTCTCTGAGAATTGATAGCTGACACCACTCAAGAATCCACTCTCATATTTTAGTGAATCACTATTAATACGTGTACCGACATAAAGATCTACATCGGCAAACAGACTGTAAGAATAGCCACTATCGACTTTCCAAGTGTCAAAGCTTTCACTTGATGCATTTTGTGTGGAGATAAAAAACTTATGGGCAGAACGATCGATTTGACTGGGTAGCAAAGGCAAATTGTTTAACAGAGGTAGGCTGTTCGCTGAACAAACAACAGGCATAGCAAAGGCTAAAAGAATAAGTAATCTCTTCACTTCCCACTCCTGATGTCATTATTATTGTTCTTCGAACGTTATCGTTCAATTAAAGCACAAGATCTGTACGTTCGCTGCACAATCGATATAGCATTTTGTTATGGCTATATATGCAATGGGTTAACTTTGTTGTTCTGATATCAAACCCAACCTTTGAATTGTAGGCTTATAGCCGCTGTTTTATCCCTGAAATGGCGGTTTGCTCTGAAAAATGGTGTGAATGTAAAAAAAAATCAACTTTTCATTGACGTGTAGTGCTAAAAATTGATACACGTAGAGTAAAGCACAAGCAGAGAATTTGATATGCAGCACGTAAGCCACCTAGTAATGACCACCACCATTATTATTACCGACATTCACATTGTTGGGGCAGGCTGCTAAGTAACGGATTTTAAAAAAAAGGCCTGTATCCAACAAGATACAGGCCTTTTTTTGTACCATTTTTATGACTTATGGAGAAAGGGATGCGCGTTTTAAAGTTTGGAGGTTCATCATTAGCTGATGCAGATCGTTTTTTACGAGCAGCAGATATCATCGCTAATAATGCCCAGCAAGAAGAGCTAGCCGTTGTACTATCGGCTCCAGGAAAAACAACCAATAAGCTGGTTGCTGTTATTGAAGCAGCACTAAAAAATGGTGAAGCAGACGTACAGATCACCGAGATCGAATCATCATTCGCAGCATTGTTTGCAGAGATTCAAGCTGTATTGCCGTCAGTCGATGGCTCTGCATTTCAAGAGCAGGTCGATACCTCTCTTGCTCAACTTAAGCAGTTCGTGAATGGTATTAACCTACTGGGTATGTGCCCAAATCACGTAAATGCTCGCATCATCAGTAAAGGTGAGCGAATTTCAATCCAGTTGATGAAAGCGGTACTTGAAGCGAAAGGCCAACCAGCAAGCCTGATTGACCCAGTTCAATACCTATACGCTAAAGGTGACCACCTTGAAGCTATGGTCGATGTGGATGTTTCAACTCAGAACTTCCGTCAATCACCGCTTCCACAAGGTCACGTGAACATCATGCCGGGCTTTACGGCTGGTAATGAAAAAGGTGAGCTAGTAACGCTTGGTCGCAATGGCTCTGATTATTCAGCAGCGGTACTCGCGGCATGTCTACGCGCTGATTGTTGTGAGATCTGGACAGATGTCGATGGTGTTTACAACTGTGACCCGCGTTTAGTGGATGATGCTCGTCTTCTTAAATCGCTAAGCTATCAAGAAGCGATGGAGCTTTCTTACTTCGGCGCTTCGGTTTTACATCCGAAAACTATCGCTCCGATCGCGCAATTCCATATTCCTTGCCTAATCAAAAACAGCTTCAACCCACAGGGTGCAGGTACTTTGATCGGCCAAGACACTGGCGAAGATAACCTAGCAATCAAAGGCATCACTACGCTAAGTGACCTAACGATGGTTAACGTATCAGGCCCAGGTATGAAGGGCATGGTTGGTATGGCGAGTCGTGTATTCGGCGCGATGTCTTCTGCCGGCGTTTCTATCGTCCTTATTACTCAATCTTCTTCAGAGTACAGCATCAGCTTCTGTATTGAATCTGCTGATAAAGTGAAAGCGAAGCAAGTGCTATCAGATGCGTTTGAACTTGAGCTGAAAGATGGCCTATTAGAGCCTGTTGAGTTCATGGACGATGTCGCGATTGTTACGCTAGTGGGTGACGGTATGCGCACTTCACGTGGCGTGGCGTCTCAATTCTTCTCTTCTTTAGCTGAAGTGAACGTCAACATCGTTGCTATTGCGCAAGGTTCTTCTGAGCGTGCGATCTCTGCGGTTATTCCTGAAGACAAAATCTCTGAAGCGATCAAGGCGTGTCACGAGAACCTATTTAACTCTAAGCACTTCCTTGACGTATTCGTTGTTGGTGTTGGTGGTGTTGGTGGTGAGCTTGTTGACCAGATCCAACGTCAACAAGGCAAACTGGCTGAAAAAGGCATCGTGATTCGCGTATGTGGTTTAGCAAACAGCAAAGGCTTGTTGCTAGATAGCGATGGTCTACCGCTAGAGCAGTGGCGTGATCGCATGTCGAGCGCGACAGAAGAGTTTAGCTTAGCGCGCTTAAATGCACTTGTTCAACGTAACCACATTATCAATCCAGTCTTGGTTGATTGTACGTCTAGCGAAGGCATTGCGGCGCAATACGCTGATTTCCTAGCGGCTGGTTTTCACGTGGTAACACCAAATAAGAAAGCAAATACAGCGAGCATGGCTTACTACCATCAACTTCGTGAAGTTGCACGTAACTCACGTCGTAAGTTGATGTACGAGACAACAGTAGGCGCAGGTCTACCGGTCATCGAAAACCTACAGAACCTAATCTCTGCGGGTGATGAACTTGAGAAATTCAACGGCATTCTTTCTGGTTCACTGTCTTACATCTTCGGTAAGCTTGATGAAGGTATGACACTCAGTCAAGCAACTAATATTGCTAAAGATAACGGCTTCACTGAGCCGGATCCTCGTGATGATCTGTCTGGTATGGACGTGGCGCGTAAGCTGCTTATTCTTGCTCGTGAAGCGGGTATGGCACTTGAGCTTGAAGATGTTGAAGTTGACCAAGCATTGCCACCGGGTTTTGATGATTCAGGCACGGTTGAAGAGTTTATGGCTCGCTTGCCAGAAGCGGATGCTTACTTCCAAGAACAGTCAGCGATCGCAGCAAAAGAAGGCAAAGTACTTCGTTATGTTGGTGAAATCGCCGATGGTAAGTGTAAAGTTCGTATCGCAGCTGTTGATGGCGACGACCCAATGTTCAAGATTAAAGATGGCGAGAACGCATTAGCATTCTACAGCCGTTACTACCAACCGATCCCTCTAGTATTGCGTGGTTACGGTGCGGGTACTGAAGTTACAGCAGCAGGCGTATTCTCTGATGTGATGCGCACTCTTGGTTGGAAATTAGGAGTTTAGGAATGAGTTCAAGTGATATGGATGTTGTTGTTTATGCGCCTGCATCAATCGGCAATGTCAGTGTAGGGTTTGATGTGCTGGGGGCCGCTGTGTCTCCAGTGGATGGCACGCTGCTCGGTGACCGAGTAATGGTTAAAGCAGGTGATGAATCATTCTCACTAAAAACAGCAGGCAGTTTTGTTTCTAAGCTGCCAACTGAAACCAAAGAAAACATTGTCTACGACTGCTGGGTTGTGTTCTCTAGAGAGCTTGATAAAAAAGGCGTTGCGGTTAAGCCTTTGGAAATGACACTAGAAAAGAACATGCCTATTGGTTCTGGTTTAGGTTCAAGTGCCTGTTCAATTGTCGCGGCACTGGATGCTTTAAACCGTTTTCATGGTCAGCCCCTGAATGAAACTGAACTGCTTGCTCTGATGGGCGAAATGGAAGGTAAAATTTCAGGCGGTATCCACTACGATAACGTTGCACCCTGTTACCTTGGTGGTGTGCAATTAATGCTGGAAGAGCTAGGTATTATTAGTCAAGAAGTACCGTGTTTTGATGACTGGTACTGGGTAATGGCGTATCCGGGCATTAAGGTTTCAACGGCAGAAGCTCGCGAGATTCTACCTTCTCAATATCGTCGCCAGGATGTCATTGCTCATGGTCGCCATTTAGCGGGTTTCATCCATGCTTGCCACTCTGGTCAGCCGGAGCTAGCGGCTAAGATGATCAAAGACGTGATTGCTGAACCATATCGTGAGAAACTGCTTCCAGGGTTTGCTGATGCGCGTAAATACGCAACCTCAGCTGGAGCCCTTGCTACTGGGATCTCCGGTAGTGGCCCAACTCTATTTAGCATTTGCAAAGAACAAGATGTCGCCGAGCGTGTTGCACGCTGGTTAGAACAAAATTACGTACAAAACGAAGAAGGATTCGTCCACGTTTGTCGCTTAGATAAGCAAGGTTCGATCGTTACAGGAAGTGAGTTATGAAGCTGTACAACATCAAAGAAAATGACGAGCAAGTCTCTTTTGGCCAAGCCGTTCGTCAAGGTCTAGGCCGCAATCAAGGTCTATTTTTCCCATCTGAACTGCCAAAGTTTGATGACATCGATGCGCTACTAGCAGAGGACTTTGTCCCTCGTAGTTCAAAGATTCTCTCGGCTTTAATCGGCGATGAGTTACCAAAAGAACAGGTTGCTCAATTGGTGGATGCGGCGTTCCAGTTCCCTGCACCGATCAAGCAAGTAAAAGATGGAGTTTACGCACTTGAGCTTTTCCACGGCCCAACACTCGCGTTTAAAGATTTTGGTGGCCGCTTTATGGCTCAATCTTTAGCGGCTGTTTCAGATGGTGGTCAAATCACTATTTTAACGGCAACATCAGGTGATACTGGTGCGGCGGTTGCGCACGCTTTCTACGGTATGGAAGACATTAATGTTGTGATCCTTTACCCGAAAGGCAAGATCAGCCCACTGCAAGAGAAGCTGTTTTGTACGCTAGGTAAGAACATCCATACTGTGGCGATCGATGGCGACTTTGATGCGTGTCAGGCGCTAGTGAAAGATGCATTTGACGATGCTGAGCTGCGTAAAGAGATCGGTCTTAACTCGGCAAACTCTATCAACATCAGCCGTTTGATGGCTCAGATCTGTTACTACTTTGAAGCGGCTTCTCAGCTGACTAAAGAGCAACGTGAAAACCTTGTTATCTCAGTACCAAGTGGTAACTTTGGTAACCTTACAGCAGGTCTACTTGCTAAAGCACTAGGCTTACCTGTGAAGCGTTTCATTGCTGCAACCAACGAAAATGACACGGTTCCTCGTTACCTAGAAACAGGCCAATGGGATCCAAAGCCAACGGTAGCAACAACATCAAACGCGATGGACGTGAGCCAACCAAACAACTGGCCTCGTATCGAAGAGCTTTGCCAACTGAAAGGTTGGGGCTTAGATACACTAGGCAAAGGTAAGGTATCTGATGAGCAGAGTGCTGAGTCAGTACGTGACCTAAAAGCACAGGGTTACCTATGTGAACCACATGGTGCGATTGCTTACCGTCTACTGGAAGAGCAACTGCAAGAGAACGAAACTGGTCTGTTCTTGTGTACTGCACACCCAGCGAAATTCAAAGAAGTGGTTGATGATATTTTAGGTACGGATATTGAACTGCCAGGCCCGCTAGCAAAACACGCGGCGATGGAGTTGTTATCTGAAGATCTTGATAATGATTTTGAAGCGCTAAAAGTAGTGCTTCGTCGAGTTCAACCGTAACGTACATCTGTATTGTTGAACAAATAAAAACGGCGCTCAATGAGCGCCGTTTTTGTATTCTAGTTCAAGCTCTAAAAATTATAGAGACTCAGTGAACGTACGTGCGATAACGTCACGTTGTTGTTCAGTCGTTAGAGAGTTGAAACGTACAGCGTAACCCGATACACGGATAGTTAGCTGTGGGTAGTTCTCTGGGTTAGCAACTGCATCTTCTAACGTTTCACGCTTAAGAACGTTAACGTTTAGGTGTTGACCGCCTTCGATGCGTGGTGCTGCTTCGATTGCAACTTCACGGCTTTCGTAGTCGCCTAGGTCTGCAGCTGAGATAACTTGGTCAGCTTCGAAACCTGCAGTAGCAACAACACAACGAGCTTCATTCTTTTCGTTGTCTAGTAGCCAGATTGAGTTTAGTAGGTCATCGTTTGCTGCTTTAGTAATTTGAATACCTTGGATCATAACTATCTCCTAGTCCACTGAATGTGGTTTGATTATGGTGTTAACTTTCGATTTTTGTTGAGCTGGGTAATATATACCTAATATCTGTAAGGTTAACATTGATTTAAGTCAAAAAACAACCAAAAACCATATTTTTACAAAGGTGATTATATTGAGGTAAATCAATAAAACCTTTGAAAACAAAGTAATTACAAAATATTTTAAAGTATAAAAAATATTTAACAGTCCTATTTGTTGTAAGTTTACTACATTTGTTGTGTTTTTATTGAACTACAAACGATACGACCCTTTATTTATTAAGCATCCTGAAAGTGTAAAGTGATTTAATGACAAACAATAATTCATCCTCAAAACCTCAAACCAATATTAAGTTTATTGGCGCTCATGTGTCGGCTGCTGGAGGTGTTGATCAGGCGCCAATGCGCGCAAGAGAGATCGGTGCCAATGCTTTTGCGCTGTTTACCAAAAACCAAAGACAGTGGGCAGCAAAGCCGCTGGAAGCGAAAACCATTAGTGCGTTTAAAGCCAACTGTAAGATGTTGGGTTTTAGTGCTGAGAATATTCTTCCTCATGACTCCTACCTTATTAACCTAGGAGCACCAGAAGAAGAGAAGCTAGAGAAATCACGTGCGGCTTTTATTGATGAAATGGAGCGTTGTAATCAACTTGGACTCACGCTTTTGAATTTTCATCCTGGGAGTCATTTAAAGAAAATCTCAGAAAGCGAATGTTTGGCTAAGATCGCTGAGTCGATTAACTTGGCTCACCAAGCGGTGCCTGATGTAATTGCAGTGATTGAGAATACCTCAGGGCAGGGGACTAATCTGGGTTGGAGATTTGAGCACCTAGCAGAGATCATCGACCAAGTAGAAGATAAGTCGCGTGTCGGTGTGTGTTTAGATACTTGCCATACGTTTACGGCCGGTTATGACTTACGAACAAAAGAAGCGTGTGAGCATACTTTTGCTGAGTTCGAGCGCATTGTGGGTATGCACTATCTAAGAGCAATGCACATCAATGATTCAAAAGCTGAGTTCGCAAGCCGAGTTGATCGACACCATTCTTTAGGAAAAGGTGAGATTGGCTGGGATTGTTTTGAGTATATTGCCTCGGATTCTCGCTTTAATGGTATTCCTCTTATCTTGGAAACCATTGATTCGACGATCTGGAAAGAGGAAATTCAACAACTTAGAATGTTCCATCGCTCAGTAACGGCAGTGAGCGAAGAAGCGTAATAATAGAGGGGGAAATTTATTTCCGTCTATTTCTAAAAATTGGCACCTTTCTTTCATAGTACTAAAGTGAATATGTAGTTCACGATGTCTTACAGGAGGTGCCTTTATGTATTCTATCACCCAAACTTCAACTTCAATTTCAATTTCAACTGTTGCTGTCGCCAGCCGTTTACCAACACCAAACCGTCACGTGCATAGTCATGGCCACCATCGTACACAGCAAAAAAGTGGTTAATCGAGATAAACACAACTTGAACTGATTATTATGATTCATCAACAAGTGAACCCTACACATCATGTTTATTGATAGCTGTATGAGGTATAACTAGAGCCTTATTCAGGACAGTTAGCCGATACAGCTATTTTTTTGTCTGGTGAAAGACCCTAGAAACCTTGATGATTGGGAAGTAAAACGATGAGCGCACCAAAGAGTTGGGAATCCATTATTAATGATGAACGTGACAAAGAGTACTTTCAGAATGTTCTCGCTTTTGTCGAACAGCAACGTAATAGTGGGAAAACCATCTACCCTCCTCAAGAGCAAGTGTTCAGTGCTTTCGATATGACGCCTTTTGAGTCTGTACGCGTGGTTATCCTTGGGCAAGACCCTTATCACGGTGCCAACCAAGCTCACGGCTTAGCATTCTCTGTGCTGCCTGGCGTTAAAATTCCACCGTCTCTACGTAATATGTACAAAGAACTCGCACAAGATATAGACGGCTTTGAGATCCCGAGTCATGGCTACCTCGACACCTGGGCATCTCAAGGGGTATTAATGTTGAATACGGTACTAACCGTAGAAGAGGCAAAAGCACACTCACATGCCAAGTGTGGTTGGGAAACCTTTACCGATACCATCATTGCTGAGCTGAATCAGCGTTCTGAGCCGATCATCTTCTTACTGTGGGGCGCGCATGCCCAGAAGAAAGGCCAAGCCATTGATGCAGACAAGCACCATGTGTTGACTGCACCTCATCCATCGCCATTATCCGCCCATCGTGGCTTCTTTGGTTGTCAGCATTTCTCAACAACTAATAAGCTGCTTTCTTCTATGGATCAACAACCTATAGATTGGCGATTATCAACAGAGTTGTAGGTTGGTGGTTTTCTGAGCAGGGTCAAATCATAAATGAGCATCTTCGTATACACTTATAAATAGTAGGTGTAATGGAGTGCAATACTATGATGATTGAAAGGATAAGACGAGAGCATGGCTATATGGCTCGCTTGCTCGCGATACTCAACAATAAGTTAGAGCATTTAAAACAAGAGCGAGAAATAAACTATAGCTTGATCGCAGAGGTGGTTCATTATCTCATGAACCATTCAGATAAGGTGCATCACCCGAAAGAAGACGTTATTTATCGTTACTACCTCAAGCAATATGGCAGCGATCAAATGATTGAAGACTTGGAGCTGGAACATCAATTGCTTTCTGAGAAAACAGCGGACTTTTTAGGTGTGGTCGATATGATCCTCCAAGATGCGGTTGTTCCTCAGCAAGTCTTTATTGAGCAACTTGAAGCCTTTGTTAAAGCTCAACGAAAGCACATGGAGTATGAAGAGAAGCATGTGTTACCGATGATTGTGAAGGCATTCACGGTCAAAGATTGGCAAGAAGTAGAGTCTCAATGGCTTCAACCGGAAGACGACCCTGTCTTTGGAGAGACAATTGCCGATCAGTACCGCCAACTCGCGGCTCGTGTTCGACAGAATGAGCAAGAGTGCGTTTAGCCCGTTGTCGTATTGAAACGCTGCTATTATTAGGCGCTCTCTATTAAGACGCTCGCTTTCAAATTGTGCTCTAAATCGAAGAGTGGTTTCATACAATAAAAAAGGCACCTACATAGGTGCCTTTTGCTATCTAATTTCTTGTCGTGCAGATTAAAGCTTTATATCATCAAGGCTAAAATCGAGACCGAGATTCATCTCTCTGAGCTCTTTCTCAAGCTGTCTACGATCGTTGATTGCCTCGATTTCACGCCATTTACGCTTGAGTGGTTTCGAGCGAGTTTTTTGAGTTGCACGAGGCATTTCTAGTTCTGATAGTTCATCGAATTGAAAGCTATCCATAAGCCATATCTCCTTCCGTGGGAATCGTTCTTACGAACCATTAAATATCATATTTAGGTTCACAATAACCTTGATTTGTTTCTCATTTGTTTCAAATCTATGAAGGTTTTGTTCTGTTTTCTTATGCATGCTCACACATTGTGGGGATTTTTATGTACAAAAAACAAGCAAACAAACCTAAGTAAACGATTAAATTAGGGGTTAGGGAATGTTAATTCATTGTGCGAATGGAATGGTATTTTTACTACACTGCATTTAAGTGCGTATTGCGCCGTGCGGTAGCGGGTTCTCATTGCCCTAGAAAAAAATACAGATCTTCACTATACCTTGTAAAACCTAGGCTGACGTCATCTTTATAGGATGTCGTTCTTGTTTTGGTGGTGCCTTGGTTGTTGTTGATATTATGTCCCGATAATGTGACTTTTATTGGGCTGTATTGTTGAAAATTGTGTTAACAAAAGGTGTGTTATTAGTGAAATGTCATTTTAATATAAGTGTATTTGCATATTGATTTTTAGGCCGTCTCGCTGCATTATCCGCCCGTCAAAAAATACACTGATACGTAAAATGGATGCATGAAGCGACATTTACAATCTAGATCGCAACAAATAAATATAAATCTAATGCCGACACAACTATTGACACTGGCATAGGTGATCTAGAGGAAGGCTCGGAAGCAAGATCGGTGCTTAAACTCAATTACGAGGTTCACGTGACAGACTTAATCAATTTGATGAACGATCTCCTTTGGGGATCTATCTTAGTTTACTTACTCGTTGGTGTGGGTATCTACTTCACTGTACGACTAGGCTTCATTCAATTCCGCCATTTCGGCCACATGTTCTCTGTTCTTAGAAACAGCCGTAAAGCAGACAGTGCTGGTATCTCTTCTTTCCAAGCTCTTTGTACTAGTCTTGCTGCTCGTGTAGGTACAGGTAACATGGCAGGTGTTGCTGTGGCACTAACCGCCGGTGGCCCTGGTGCTATCTTCTGGATGTGGCTAATCGCCATGCTAGGTATGGCAACATCATTTGCTGAAAGCACACTAGCACAGCTATACAAAACGCGTGATAACGACGGTAACTACCGTGGCGGCCCTGCATACTACATGGAGAAAGGCCTAGGTATGCGTTGGATGGGGGTTCTATTCTCTATCTTCCTAATCATCGCATTTGGTCTAGTATTCAATGCGGTTCAAGCGAACGCGATTGCAAGTGCAATGAACACGGCATTCGACTTTGAGCGTGGCTACGTTGGTGTTGGTATCGTAATTATCTCTGCATTCGTTATCTTCGGTGGTATCCGTAAGATTGCCCGCACTGCAGAAATCATTGTTCCAATCATGGCACTGGCTTACTTAGCTATCGCTATCTACGTAATGCTAATGAACATTGAGAAAGTGCCTGAAGTTCTGGCTCTTATCTTCAAGAGTGCATTCGGTCTGCAAGAAGCAGCAGCGGGCGGCCTAGGTTACGCGATCGCACAAGCGATGATTAACGGCATCAAACGTGGTTTGTTCTCGAACGAAGCGGGTATGGGTTCTGCGCCAAACGCAGCAGCTTCTGCTACGCCTTACCCACCACACCCAGCATCACAAGGTTATGTGCAAATGCTAGGCGTGTTCATGGACACAATTGTTATCTGTTCTGCAACAGTAGCAATCATCCTGATGTCTGGTGAGTATGTACCGCACGGTGAAGTAACGGGTATCGAACTAACGCAACGTGCACTAACGGCACAAGTAGGCGAATGGGGTGGCATCTTTGTAGCGGTAGCGATTTTCTTCTTCGCTTTCACTTCAATCATTGCAAACTACTCGTACGCTGAAACGAACCTTATCTTCCTAGAGCACAACAACAAGAAGGGCCTAGTGCTGTTCCGTATCGTTGTACTGGGTATGGTTATGTTCGGTTCTCTCGCGACACTGCCAACGGTATGGGCATTGGCTGACGTATCGATGGGCCTAATGGCGATTGTGAACTTGGTAGCGATTATCTTGCTATCGGGTATCGTGATTAAGCTAGCGAAAGACTACAACCGTCAATTAGACGCGGGTAAAGTACCAACGTTCGATGCGGATGATTTCCCAGAGCTTAAAGCTCAATTGGAAGATGGTATTTGGGTTAACAACAAGAAGAAGTAATCTTGTTGGAGTGATTCATCACTCATCCTAAAATCATTAGAAAGGCTAAGGTTTCGACCTTAGCCTTTTTCTTTGCCTGCGATTTCTATCTGTTTACAATTTCTATCTGCCTGCAGTTTTTCTTGGTGAGTGATTTTTGCTTTGTCTGCGATCTTTTCTTTGCAAGCGACCTTTTCTTTGTAAGCGATTCTTCTTTGTCAGCGACTTACAGCTAGATCTGTCTATCAAAGTAATAGGAAGAGTCATAAAGACAAGTTGATGTTTTTTCTATACTCTAGCTGCATCCAGTTAGATAACCGATTAGGGTAAAGTTATGTTAGTTGTCGTTTCTCCAGCCAAGACATTAGATTACGAATCACCATTAGCGACTGAGCGCTTCAGCCAGCCAGAGTTTGTTGAACACTCTGCAGAGCTTATTGAAGAGTGCCGCAAGCTGACACCTGCTGATGTTTCAGCTCTGATGAAAGTAAGCGATAAGATTGCTGGGCTGAACGTAGCGCGCTTTGAGCAATGGAGCGAGACCTTTACCCAAGACAACGCACGCCAAGCAATCCTAGCCTTTAAGGGCGATGTGTACACTGGCCTAGATGCTGAAACACTGTCGGACGATGATTTTGACTACGCACAGAATCACCTGCGTATGCTTTCTGGGTTATATGGCTTGCTTAAGCCGTTAGATCTGATGCAGCCTTACCGCCTAGAGATGGGCACACGCTTAGCTAATGAGCGTGGCACTAACTTGTACCAGTTCTGGGGCAATATCATCACTGATAAACTGAATGAGGCGTTGAATGCTCAAGGCGATAATGTATTGATCAACCTTGCATCGAACGAATATTTTAAAGCGGTGAAGCCGAAGAGCCTTGATGGTCAAATCATCACGCCAGTTTTTAAAGACTGTAAGAATGGCCAATACAAGGTGATCAGTTTTTACGCGAAAAAAGCGCGTGGCATGATGGCTCGCTACATAATTGAGAACAAAATTGATTCCGTTGAAGCGCTGACCAAATTTGATACGGCGGGTTACTACTTCGTTGAAGAAGAGTCGAACGCGAAAGAGCTCGTCTTCAAGCGTGAAGAGCAAAACTAGTAGCTCTGGGTTAATTTGTCACTCTTGTTAATTAGTTACTCTCGGTTTGAGTCGGTAATTAAAATTAGAGGCCTAGTCATTTAGCCTGATAACAAGCCAGACAATAATAAACCAGACAAAGAAAAGCCCCATGCAGAGAACTGCATGGGGCTTTTTATTGAATCATTGAAAGGCGGTTAGATTACTTGTTCTTAACGGCTTTCTTTTTCTTAGCGATTTTCTTTTTCTTAGCAATTTTTTGCTTCGCGACCGCTTTCTTGTCTTCTTTCTTCGGTTTCTTCTTCTTCGTTACCGCGGCTTTCTTATGCGTAGGGCGCATGCCTTCGATGAAGCGTTCTTTGATCGCATCTTCAGTGTAACGAGCCACACGTTCAATCATTAGCTGATCGTGCGCTTCAATGATAGAAACCGCGTTACCTTTCTTACCTGCACGAGCCGTACGGCCGATACGGTGAAGGTAGACATCTGCTGTACGCGGCATGTCGTAGTTAATAACGTGGCTCACATCAGGAAGATCGATACCACGAGCTGCGACGTCAGTTGCCAGCAGTACGTTGATAGAACCATCGCGGAAACGAGAAATCGCGTTGTTACGACGATCTTGAGGCATTTCACCTTGAATCCACACACATGGAATCTGTGCACTTTCTAGTTGAGCTCGTAGCTCACCTAGGCGATCACGCGTCTTCAAGAAGATGATGCTGCGTTCAGCTTGCTCTGTGATGATATGTTTTAGGATATTAAGCTTGTGCTTAGCTGAATCGGCGCGGTGATACCATTGAGTGATCTTCTTACGTTCACGCAGTGATGATTTAGCATCGATCTCTGCTGGGTTTTTCAGAAGATCTTCAGTGAAACCTTCAATACCTTTACCTTCTAGCGTTGCTGAGAACAGTAAAGTTTGTTTACGCCAGCGACACTCTGCAGACAGACGGTCAACAACAGGACCAAAGCCCATGTCTAGCATACGGTCTGCTTCATCCAGAACTAACCATTCAATTGCACGGCAGTCAAAACGCTCGCCTTCAATGTATTCCATCAGACGACCGGGTGTTGCCACCACGATATCTTGGGTTGTACTTAAGATGTCAGCGTGCTCTTGGTACATCACACCGCCCGTGATCGTAAAGATGTTCAGGCTGGTGTATTTAGCAAGCTCACGTGCTTGTTCGGTGATCTGCATTGCTAGTTCACGCGTTGGCGTTAGGATAAGCATACGTGCAGGGCCAGATTTCTTACGTGGGAAATCCAGTAGGTATTGCAGTGCTGGCAATACAAATGATGCTGTTTTACCAGTACCTGTTGGCGCAGAAGCCAAAACGTCTCTTCCATCTAACGCTTGTGGGATTGCTTCAGCTTGTACCTGTGTTGGGCGTTCGTAGCCCATTTCGTCAATTGCTTTAAGCAGCTCTTGGTTTAGATCGAGTTCTGCAAAGGTTCTGATCACTGTTGTTTCTCCACAAGCAATAAATGTTTCTGCCTCAAAAAGCAGACGATAAAAAAGAGTAGTCGGACATTATAGAAGCATTAGTGATTAGGATCACATGGTATTTGCTACATCTTGAGATAAAAATCTTTAGTAAGGGCAATAAATGCCTCGCTATAACCGCCATCGTGATGGATCGTAAGCGATTCACGCTGCAAATCTTGCTCACAAACAGGATCTTTAGACAATTCAAACAGGACTCGAATTGCCGGCTTTCTGTCTGTTGTTTTCACATCAAGGCGCTTTGCTAGGTACCAACCACATTGTTGGGCAAGCTTGATGAAGCCTTCTCCCTCGGTCGTCGGCAGTATAAAACTGGCGGTGGCGACATCAGTCGTTATCTCGAAACAACGCTGAGCAAGCTCAAGGTGATCCAAGCTGTTGGTGTGCCTCGCGGTGGCTCTTTGGCTTTGCTGTGCCTGCTCTCCAGAGTTGAAGTAGGGCGGATTACAAATTATTGCATCAAATCGTTGCGAGAAATCCGTGGTTAACACGCTGCCATGATGAAGGGAGATGCGATCTTGCCAAGGCGACTGCTCAATATTGACTGTGGCAGCATCAATGGCGTGCTGATCAATATCTATCGCAGAGATTGAAGCATCCTCAAAACGCTGCGCAGCCATCAAGGCCAACAGACTTGTTCCTGTTCCAATATCGAGTACACATGATCTTTGTGGCAGGCTTACCCAAGCGCCAAGTAACACGCCATCGGTACTGACGGGCATGCCACTTTGTCCTCCGTAAATAGAGAATTTTTTGAAATTGAAGCTTTTGGTTTCGGTTTTTTTGTCTTTCATGAATGTTCTGGATATCGATATATTTTAAGTGATTAGCTCTAATGTTAATTAATTGTATGGCTCAATGTTCTATTTGAGAATTCATTGTTGTTAATTATGGTTAGTTTATAATTATGGCAATATTTCCATATCCAGTGGAATCCACTGCTTTTGGTTCTCAAATGCAAATTTATATGGTGTTTTTTTGTGGTGACTTGCAGCTAGCCAAGTGTTTCGTCATTATGCGCGACTATTTTATAGATTGATTGGCAGCTTCTAGCTGTAACATTCACGTAAGCACAACATAAATTCATAAATATAATTAAGGATTATCTGTGAAACAGAGTCTAAAACTAACAGATATAATGGCATTGGGCTTTATGCTTTTTGCGTTTTTCTTAGGTGCGGGTAACATCATCTTCCCACCTCTTGCTGGCCAATTAGCTGGTGACCACTTTCTTCCAGCGATGTCTGGTTTCCTGCTGACCGCCGTTGGTCTGCCGTTAATCACTATCGTCGCAGTTGCAGTGGCTGGTGGCTCTTGGGGTCATCTAACCAAAGATCTTCCAAAGCGAGCTGCAACTATCATGGCTGTGCTGATCTTTATCATCATCGGTCCTGCATTTGCTGCGCCACGTACCGGCCTTGTTGCTTATGAGATGGCGGTGAAACCGTTCTTCATCGATGCCTCTCAAGCTCACCTCACTCTTTTTTCGATTGCATTTTTTGTGGTAGCGATGTTCTTCTCATGGTCGCAAGGTAAGCTTATCGACGTAATCGGCAAGGTACTGACACCTGCACTATTTGTTGGTTTGGTTGTACTGGCAGTTGCTGTGTTCGTTAACCCACAAGGCGACATTCTTGCGGCTCACGGTGAGTACATTACTCAGCCACTGACCAAAGGTTTCCTTGAAGGCTACAACACCATGGATACGTTTGCTTCGTTGATGTTTGGTATGCTGATCGTTGATGCGATTCGCAGCAAGGGCATTACTGATCGTGCAGCGACGACTAAGTACCTTATCAGCGCAGGTTGTATTGCCGCGGCTGGTCTAGCGTTTGTTTACATCTCTTTGTTCTTCTTGGGCGCAACAAGCGCAACAGTCGCTGCGGGTGCGGACAATGGCGGTGCTATCTTAAGCCTTTACGTTCAATCACTGTTTGGCCCATCAGGTCAGCTAGTGCTTTCAGTGATCGTATTACTGGCGTGTCTAACAACGGCGATTGGCCTTGTGTCAGCATGTTCTGATTACTTCAGCTCGCTAACGCCTTTGTCTTACAAGACTTGGGTAATCATCAACGGTGTAGCTTGTGCAACCGTAGCGAATGTTGGCCTTTCTCAACTGATTTCTCTGTCTGTTCCAGTACTGTTTGCACTGTACCCAGTCGCTATCGCGTTGGTTGCTCTGACGTTCTTGCGTAGCCGTTTCCCTAATCCAAAAGCCGCTTACCGTGTGGTTGTATTAGTGTCTCTACTGTTCGCTCTTATTGATGGCGCTAAAGTAGCGGGTGTAGATGTATCTGCACTTAAAATGCTGCCACTATTTGAGATCGGTATGGGTTGGTTACTTCCAACTGCTGCAGCAATCATCTGCATGTTCTTTGTTGGTAAAGCAACAGAACAAGAGATGGCTGAAGAGACCGTTTAATCTTCCGTTGAGATTAGATTGTCCTTCGAGATGAGATAGAAAAGGCCTCATTACTTCGCAGTAATGAGGCCTTTTTGTATCTAATCGATGATGTTCTTTCTGCCTGAAGCTTTTAGTTCTTAGTTCTTAGTTCTTAGCCCTTAGCTCTTAGTTCTTAGTTCTGAACTCTAAGGAAGCAGAACTTATAGCTTTTCGCTGTACTCGACGAGGACTTGTTCAACCCAAGTTGCGATACGTTCGTCGCTGAGTTCGTACTGTGAATCTTCATCCAGAGCCAAACCAACAAACTGAGACTTGTCTTTTGTTAAGGCTTTAGATGCTTCGAATTCGTAGCTGTCATCGTTTGGCCAGAAGCCGACAAACTCAGCGCCTGCGGTTTTCAATTCATCATGCAATAGACCCATCGCATCCAAGAACCACTCACCGTAGCCCTCTTGGTCACCTAGACCAAACAGAGCCACAACCTTACCTTTCATTGGCGTTGTTGCGATGTCTTCCCACAACTCATTCCAGTCTTCTTGAATTTCACCGAAATCCCACGTTGAGATACCAAGCAGTAAAAGGTCGTAGTCCGCCATAAAAGAAAGAGGGGTTTCTTTCACGTTATGGATATCAACTAGGTCTTCACCAATAATGCCGCGAATTTTCTCTGCTGCCATTTCGGTATAGCAGGTGGTTGAGCCGTAAAATAATCCAATTTTCATAGCAAACGTTCGATTTTAATTTTAGATGGCGAATTCTAACCATAAATCGACTTCGATTGCAGCGATTATCCGCTCAAGTCGTAATTTTTATGGCATTCATATTTGCTCTGACATACTCTCAAAACAGTTTCCAATATTGTGAGTAACACTATGCAGTCGCCTCAAGGGCAGAGCGCAGACCACGGTCTCGTTGAGCAGTTTTTAGATGCTATGTGGATGGAGAGGGGGTTATCGGAGAATACGCTTGTCTCATACCGTACCGACTTGTCCAAGCTTCTAACGTGGATGGAAAAGAACAATTACCGCCTCGACTTTATAAGCCTTTCAGGGTTACAGGATTATCAAGGTTGGTTAGCCGACGCCGATTTTAAGCAGACTTCCCGTGCTCGCATGTTGTCGGCGATTCGTCGCTTGTTCCAATACTTGCACCGCGAGAAAGTGAGAGGCGATGACCCGAGTGCATTGTTGATCAGCCCTAAGCTGCCACAGCGCTTGCCAAAAGATTTGAGTGAAGAGCAAGTTAATGCGCTGCTAGAGGCTCCTGATCCTAATGACCCTATTGAACTTCGCGATAAAGCGATGCTTGAGTTATTATATGCAACTGGTCTTCGTGTTACCGAGTTAGTCAGTTTGACGATGGAAAATATCAGCCTAAGACAAGGCGTGGTGCGTGTTATTGGTAAAGGCGGTAAAGAGCGCTTGGTGCCAATGGGCGAAAATGCCGTGGACTGGATTGAAACTTTTATTGAGCAAGGTCGGCCACAACTGCTCGGCGAAAACAGTTCTGATGTGGTTTTTCCGAGTAAACGCGCCAAGCAAATGACCCGTCAGACGTTCTGGTATCGTATTAAGCATTACTCGGTTGTTGCTGGTATAGATACAGAGCTATTGTCACCACACGTATTAAGACACGCTTTTGCGACTCATTTACTGAACTATGGCGCAGATCTCAGGGTCGTACAGATGTTGCTTGGGCATAGTGACTTATCGACAACCCAAATTTATACTCACGTGGCGACCGAAAGGCTGAAGCAAATTCACGCGCAGCATCACCCACGTGCTTAAATCCATTTATTTTTAAGGTGAACTTAATGAGCGTATTACGCCGTCTTCCTCTATTAGTGCTTCCTCTCATGATTACTGCATGTAATGCATCAGAAGCGAAAGTAGAACAAACATCAACAGCCGTAGAAGTTGCTCCAGCTCAAGCTATTGATACAGCAGCGTTAACTAAGCGTTTTGAAAAAATCGGTATCAAGGTAGAGAAGATCGTTCCTTCAGACATCGATGGCCTATTAGAAATTCAAACTAACAGTGGCATTATCTTTTCTTCTCCAGAGGGCGATCATTTTCTAGCCGGCACTCTTTACTCTCTGGATGATAACGGCAAATTCAGTGACGTTCTGGCTGAGCGTCAAGCTCCGCTGAATGCTGAAAAGGTCGCGGCGATGTCGGATACGGTTATCGAATATAAAGCCGATAACGAAAAGTATGTTGTGACGGTATTTACTGACATTACCTGTGGCTACTGTGTTCGTCTGCACAGCCAAATGCAAGGCTATAACGATCTAGGTATTACTGTTCGTTACATGGCTTACCCACGCCAAGGTGCGACAGGACAAGTTGCCGATCAAATGGCGGCAATCTGGGCTTCAGATGATCCAAAAACAGCCATGCACGATGCTAAAGTAAACCGTCAAATGCCAGCGTCTGGTAAAGACTTAGCAGAGCAGAAACAGATCATCGCCAAACAATACCAATTGGGTCGTGAGCTTGGCATCAATGGCACACCTGCTATCGTACTAGCAAGCGGTGAGTTGGTGAGTGGTTACTTACCGCCAGCACAACTTCTTCAACGTTTAGAGCAATAATATCGTTTCTGTATTGCCAATTTATCCCCCATGTTTTTGATTTAAGGAGTGGCCTGATTAATATCAGGCCCATTTTTATATGATAGAGATCCAACGCCGTCCTGAGGTCGACACTTCAGTCTTACCTGCTCACTTACCTGACTTGTTAAAGCGCATTTATGTGAGTCGCGGAATCGACAGTGCTGACCAACTAGAGACAGCAGCGAAAGGCTTGCACTCTTATCAAAAACTGGGCGGCATTGATGCTGCGGTTGAATTGTTGTTCAAAGCCATTCAGCAGCAAAAACGCATCATCATTGTTGGTGACTTTGATGCCGATGGCGCAACCAGTTCGGCGTTGTCTGTGCTTGCTCTGCGTATGTTGGGCAGCTCTAACGTTGATTATCTAGTACCAAACCGTTTTGAAGATGGTTATGGCTTGAGCCCTGAGGTTGTTGAACAGGCGATCGAACTTGGCGCTGAAGTGATCATGACGGTCGACAATGGCGTCTCTTCGATTGACGGTGTCCGTTTCGCTAAAGAGAAAGGGCTAGACGTTCTGGTTACTGATCATCACTTGCCGGGTAATGAACTGCCAATCGCCGATGCGATGGTCAATCCGAACCTAGAAAGCTGTGCATTTCCTTCAAAAGCGCTAGCGGGTGTTGGGGTTGCGTTTTATCTGATGATGGCGTTGTGTGTTCACATGCGTAAGTTGGGTTGGTTTGCTCAACACGGTATGACAGAGCCCAAGTTGATGGAACTGATTGACCTAGTGGCACTGGGTACTGTTGCGGATGTGGTTCCACTTGATGAAAATAACCGAATCTTGGTGCACCAAGGGCTACAACGCATTCGTGCGGGCAAAGCTCGTCCGGGTATTCAAGCCTTGATTGAAATTGCTAAGCGAGATGCTAAGCGATTAGTTGCCTCCGATTTTGGTTTTGCGCTTGGTCCACGTATCAATGCGGCTGGCCGATTGGATGACATGTCTTTTGGTGTTGAGCTGCTAATGAGTAACAACATCCATGCGGCGCGTCGAATGGCGAGTGAACTCGATGGTTTGAACCAAACACGCAAAGAGATCGAAGAGGGCATGAAGCAAGAAGCGATGGCTTTTTGTGAGCGCCTTGAATTTGGTAAAGACGATTTGCCTTCTGGTTTGGCGCTGTTTCAACGTGATTGGCACCAAGGCGTAATCGGTATTCTCGCTTCGCGTATCAAAGACAAATATCACCGCCCAGTGATCGCATTTGCTGATGGTGGTGAAGGCAGTATCAAGGGTTCATGTCGTTCGATTCCAGGTTTGCACATGCGCGATGCGCTAGACAGAATCGATACTCAAAACCCTGGCTTGATCTTGAAGTTTGGTGGTCACGCAATGGCGGCTGGCTTAACCATTATGGAAAAAGACTTCGAGCGATTCAGCAAGATGTTTGATGACGTTGTGCGTAAAGAACTCGGTGAGACGGCACTTAAGGGCATTATCTTGTCTGATGGTGAACTGTTACCTGAAGAGTTCTCAATGCATACCGCTGAGACGTTGCGTTCAGGTGGTCCGTGGGGCCAAGCTTTCCCAGAACCGATCTTTGATGGTGAATTTAAAGTGCTGCATCAAAAACTGGTAGGTGAAAAACACCTTAAATTGATGCTAGAACCTCTATACAAAGGCCACCCAACCAATGTGATGATTGATGGTATTGCTTTCAATGTTGATTTACGTCGTTGGCCTGATGCGTCAGTGAAAACGGTTCATCTTGCATTTAAGCTGGATATCAACGAGTTTCGTGGCAACCAATCGTTGCAGTTGATGGTTGACCATATTGAAGCCAAATAGTTGAAGCCAAATAGCGTTATCGTTCACTGAATGATGTTCATCATTTAGCCCCAAATTCAACAAGCTCTGTTCAAAAGCAGGGCTTGTTTTCTTTCTTTCCCTTACAAATTTCACGTGTTTTTTCTGTCTGTCAATTTTATATTCCATTAAGTTGTTGAATCTTGGCTTTCCGCTCTAAAAAATTCTGTATCTCCGTCACACTTTTGAGTACAATTCTTCGGTTAAATTCTACTCATAAATGATGAGCTAAAATGTTTGAAATTAATCCTATTAAAAACCGTCTGCAGGATGTGTCTGAACGCACAAATATCCTGAGGGGGTATCTTTGACTATGACGCTAGAAAAGAGCGTCTAGAAGAAGTAAACGCAGAATTAGAACAACCGGATGTATGGAACGAACCTGAGCGTGCTCAAGCACTAGGTAAAGAACGTTCTGCATTGGAAGCAGTAGTAGAAACGATCGACCAACTTGACCAAGGTGTTGAGGATGTTGAGGGTCTATTAGAGCTTGCGGTTGAAGAAGAAGACCAAGAAACGTTTGACGAAATCGAACCAGAATTAGCAGAGCTAGAAGCTAAGCTAGAAAAACTGGAATTCCGTCGTATGTTTGCTGGCGATCATGACGCATCAGATTGCTACATCGATTTACAGTCAGGCTCGGGCGGCACAGAAGCTCAAGACTGGACTTCAATGATGTTGCGTATGTACTTACGTTGGGCAGATTCGAAAGGCTTCAAGACTGAAGTGATCGAAGTGTCTGATGGTGATGTTGCTGGCCTTAAAGGCGCAACGGTACGTATTTCTGGTGAATACGCTTATGGTTGGTTACGTACAGAGACAGGTGTTCACCGTCTAGTTCGTAAGTCACCATTTGATTCAAGTGGCCGTCGTCATACTTCATTTGCATCTGCGTTTATTTACCCAGAGATTGATGACAACATTACGATCGATATTAATCCTTCTGACTTACGTATTGACGTATACCGTGCCTCTGGTGCTGGTGGTCAACACGTAAACACCACGGAATCGGCGGTACGTATTACTCACGTTCCAACCAACACCGTGGTTCAATGTCAGAATGACCGTTCGCAGCATAAGAACAAAGACCAAGCGATGAAGCAGCTACGTGCTAAGCTTTTTGAACTTGAGATTCAAAAACAAAATGCTGAAAAACAAGCGAGCGAAGAAACGAAATCAGACATCGGTTGGGGCAGTCAAATCCGCTCTTACGTACTGGATGATTCTCGTATCAAAGATTTGCGCACCGGCATCGAAAATCGCAATACTCAAGCGGTTCTTGACGGTGACTTAGACAAGTTTATTGAAGCTAGCCTGAAATCAGGTCTGTAAGCTTTACCAACTATTAAGCTTTACCAATAATATTGGTAAAAATGCCTATATTTTCAAAAATATAGCTGTCCAAATTATAAAAGCAAGGTACATCTCTAATGACTGATGCTGTTCAAAACGAAAACGCACAAGAAGCTTCTTCACCTGAAGAGAACAAACTAATCGCTGAACGCCGTAGCAAGCTGGATCACATCCGCTTGAACTGCAAAGCGAACGGTCACCCAAATGATTTCCGTCGCGAGCACCTAGCTGGCGATCTTCAAGCGGAATTCGGTGAGAAGACTAAGGAAGAGCTAGAAGAGCTTAACCACATCGTTGCGATCGCTGGTCGTGTTATGGCGAAGCGTGGTCCATTCCTTGCGATTCAAGAAACTTCTGGTCGTATCCAAGCATACGCAGCGAAAGACGTACAAAAAGTACTGAAAGAGAAGTACCAAGGCCTAGATATCGGTGACATCATCGGTGTTAAAGGTGCGCTTCACAAATCTGGTAAAGGTGACCTTTACGTGAATATGGAAGAGTTTGAACTGCTAACTAAAGCACTTCGTCCTCTACCAGAGAAGTTCCACGGTCTAACTGACCAAGAGATGCGTTACCGTCAGCGTTACGTTGACCTAATCGTGAACGAAGACTCTCGTAACACATTCATCGTGCGTTCTAAGCTTGTGTCTTCAATCCGTAACTTCATGAGCTCAAAAGGCTACCTAGAAGTTGAAACGCCAATGATGCACGTGATCCCAGGCGGTGCTACAGCACGTCCATTCATCACTCATCACAACGCATTAGACATCGACATGTACCTACGTGTTGCACCTGAGCTTTACCTTAAGCGTCTAGTGGTTGGTGGTTTTGACCGTGTATTCGAGATCAACCGTAACTTCCGTAACGAAGGTCTTTCTCCACGTCACAACCCAGAATTCACAATGATGGAATTCTACCAAGCGTACTCTGACTACAAAGATCTAATGGATCTAACGGAAGAGATGCTAAGCACAGCAGCGATGGACGTTCTTGGTTCTACTTCTATGCCTTACGGTGACGAAACAGTTGAGTTCGGTGGCACTTACGCTCGCATGAGCATGTTCGATGCAATCAAACACTACACACCTGAAAATGCAAACATTCAAGCTCTGACTGAAGATGATCTTCAGAACAGAGAACTGATGGTTAAAATTGCAGAAGAAGTGGGTCTGTACGTTGAGAAATTCTGGACTTGTGGTCAGCTTCTTGAAGAGATCTTTGGTGAAACGGCTGAGCCTCAGCTAATTCAACCAACATTCATCACGGGTTACCCAGCGGACATCTCTCCATTGGCTCGTCGTAGCGACAGCAACCCATTCTTCACAGACCGCTTTGAGTTCTTCATCGGTGGCCGTGAAGTAGCGAATGGTTTCTCTGAGCTTAACGATGCACAAGACCAAGATGAGCGTTTTAAAGCGCAAGTTAACGCAAAAGACGCGGGTGATGACGAAGCGATGTACTACGATGCAGACTACATTACTGCACTAGAGCACGGCTTACCGCCAACTGCGGGTCAAGGTATTGGTATTGATCGTCTAGCGATGCTATTTACAAATACGCACACAATCCGTGACGTGATCTTGTTCCCGGCAATGCGTCCACAAGCGTAATATTCGCTTATGGGATGTAACAGCCCATCTAATTAAAAAAGCCACCTTCGGGTGGCTTTTTCTGTTTTTAGGCTGCAAAACCTAGCCTGTACCGCACTCTTGATTCGAAAAACCATTATTTCTGACATAGTCTTACTATTGAGACATAAAATCTAAGATAGTCTCACTACTATACGTCCTGCGCTGAATACGATCTCGTGGCATTTTGTCGAACGATGAAGCAGTGACTCGTATTAGCTTGATTTAAATAAAAATAGAATAAGGAAGAAGGATGGGAACTCAATTTAAGATGGATTCCTTACCAGGTTCTCTTATCGTCGTTGGTGGTGCGTACGAACCCTGGTTATCAGTGTTAGAGCAAGTGGGTTGGCAATGTACCCAGTGTGCAGATTTACGAAAAGCCGATGCCTTGATTGCTGACATTGGCCCATGCATTGGCATTGTGGATCTTAGTCATGATGAGTTTAGCCTTAACGGTATCGCTAATCTCGTGAGCAACAACAAGCAAGTAAGATGGCTCGCCTTTATTCGTGAATCGCAATTGAGCTCTGATACCATTTGCCAATTTATCGTGAACTTCTGTATCGACTTTTTCACGGCGCCAATCCCAGATGCCCAGTTATTGAGTACCATTGGTCACCAATTGGGTATGCTCAAGCTTGAGCAGAAAGTATGGCCAAACTACGGCATCAACAACAATATGGGTTTGCTTGGCGACTCTGTGGCTGTGAAGCGTTTGAGAGACCAAGTAAAGCGCATTGGGCCGACAGATGTCAGTATCCTGATTTACGGAGAGAGTGGAGCAGGAAAAGAGACGGTTGCACGCTCAATTCATCAAAACTCTTCGCGAGCGCAAAAGCCATTTTTAACGGTCAATTGTCGTGCCTTGTCTGAAATGAGAATAGAGGCCGAGGTATTTGGTATCTCAGCACAGCCCGCTGCAGCACCTTGTCTGTTGGAAGAAGCCGACGGCGGAACCATCTTACTTAATGATGTATTGGCGATGCCACGTAATCAGCAGTTGAACCTGCTGCGTTTCTTGCAAGAAGGTAAAATTGAAACTGCGGATGGTCCTAAGCCTGTCGATGTGCGCATTCTGGCCGCGAACTCTTCTGATATCGAAAAGGCATTGATCGAGGGCGACTTCAATGAAGAGCTTTATCATTACATCAATGTTCTGCGTATTCACGTTCCGAGCTTGAAAGAGCGAGTGAGTGATATTTCAGTACTGGCTAATCATTTTCTACGCGAGTATTCAAAAGAGTTCAATGCTCAAGCGAAGAGCTTTTCAGACGATGCTATCCGCTCGATGAATCGTTATCACTGGCCGGGTAATGTGCGTGAGCTGATGAATCAAATTAAGCGTGTCGTGCTGATGTCGGATGCGGTGATCATTGACGATCAACAACTGGATTTACCAAAACAGAATGATGAGCGCCGCAGTCTCAAAAGTATCCGTGAGCGTTCAGAGCGAGATGCGTTGCTGATTGTTCTGGAATCTTATGGTGGTCAAGTATCGTTGGCCGCTAAGGAGCTTGGAGTTTCGCGTGCAACCATGTACCGATTGCTGAATAAACATAGCCTGATTTCTGAAGGCGTTGTTTAGAGCTCTCTATTCATTGATTCTATCCAGTTAATGTAAATCTAAGAGCCACGCATGATGCGTGGTTTTTTTATATCCATTGCTACAACTTTTTGTTGGCTGCTGACAGCTGACAGATTGATAGATTGAGCTATTGGAGGCTCGGCCTTTAAGAGAGATGTTCTGTGATTTTATATAATCATAGTGAATATGTTATATATAAAGTGATATGCAACTGATATTTTGGGTGAATCATTTGTTTTGAAATTGTTAATCAATTATCGGTTGAATAATATACTCACTTGGTTAGACTTTAACCGTGAAAGCAATGGTTTAACAAAGACTTATTTGCTTTTATTATCTCATTTCTTTTTGGATTTTTTAGTTAGTTTGGAGGCGCAAATGAAACATTTCGATTTTATACAGCATATTTGCGCGTCGTTTGATCCGTGTACTGACATGGTGACAGTTATGTCACAAACATCAGCCATGGCCGATCGAAACACCCAAGATAAACCTAACTAATAGATCCGTACCCTTATTTGGCTGCGGAAAAATAGCAGCTAAGTGAGAAGCCCTCATACTATCTAATACGCTATTTTTCCTCAGTTTACTTTACAACTGGAGAGTTATTATGCGTCACTCAGTATACTTAAAACTAGCAACAGTCCTTATCCGTGCAGACCTTCGTCGTGAAGAACGTGAATGGCAACGAAAAGTTCGTCGTAGTTCATACGATCTACCATGGAACAATACTCATTTATTGAGAGATATTGGCCTTGAAGCCGATGGTCGACCAATTGGTTTTTCTGAACCTGAAGTCGTTACGATTGAACGTCGAGTTCGTCACCTTCGTCGAGTCTTAAGCGCGCGAATACCGACGTAATCTTGTGGGGTGATAGCGCCTTTCACCCCTTAAGATAAATATCAGCGATAGTTGTGGCGTCGGAAGTGCAAGCTTTTGAACTAGAACTGGCCAAAAAAGAGAAGCACTTGCTTCTCTTTTTTGCTTTTTTAAGCCGTTATGTGTGCTTTTTTAAGTCGTTATCTAGTAAAGAAAAAGAGTTCTACTACTCTTTATAGAGCAAGGGAGGCTGGCTATGCAAAAGCATCAATTAGACATGTGGTTACATGGAGAGCACAAAGACTCTTATCAAACACCAAAGGTATACGTTATTGGCTGTTCCGATATCTCGGAATATCTATTAGCAGTGGAATATAAACACAAGCTAGAACCGGTAAAGCAAGACGGTGAGCCGCTTCACTTTGGATCCTTGGATCAAGTGAAAGAAGAGTTGCTCCGGCTCGGTTTTGAAAAGGCGTATCTTCGCTTACACAACGCCTATGACGAGTTTGGTAATGAGCCAAGCCAAAGCTACTGCGATATTGAACTGGCGCTCAAACCTCATTAGAGAGCGTTCGTAGCTAGAGATTGATTCTAGTTACAGGCGGTTTGTAACATACTGATAGTTTGGTCCATCTATGCTAGATAAGAGCTCTATGCGTAATGGGTTGTCAGCAATTTATGGGTGAATTGAGTCCGTAGATAGAAACCACGTGGCTTAGTCTTGATAGGTTTTCCACTTGCACCGTAAGCTTCTGTTAACACGCGACTGTTGGCCGCTTTTGGTCTTAAATGCAGTGCTTCACCGTGTCTTGCTGTTATCTGCTCAACGTTACCCAACACGATCAACTCCATCAGCTCTTCCCAATCTCTTTTCAGGAGTTCGTTTTCAGCTAGGCTTGGTGTCCAGAGTAATGGGGAGCCAACATGCCTTTCTGCCAGCGGAATCTCTCTTTCTCCCTCAACAGGGATCCACAACACTTTAGACAGTTTGTTTCGAACGTGACTGGTTTCCCAAGTTATGCCTTGCACGCCCATCAATGGAGCGACACAAACAAAGGTGGTTTCGAGTGGCTTTCCAGAGTAGCCAATCGGGATGCTTTTAAGCTCGATACCGAGTTTGGCAAAATCTTGTTCTGGTTTGCTGCCAGCGGGCGCACCCAAGTGCCATTCCAATAGCTGTCCAACCCAGCCTTTATCACGCTTGAGGTCGTTTGGCATCACCATCTCAGCTTCATCGGCGAGCTCTTTAAAGGTCATTCCGGCGATAGCATACGCTCTGTCTAGTAGCTCTTGTTGTGTTTGTGGTTCTGGTTTCATAATAAAAGGCATGATCAAAAAAATGATTTTACCAGAAGTTATCACCATATGACGACTGGTTAAGAAATGATCTCCTGGTTAGGAAAGGGATCAAACTCATGGTTATCCACAGGACATAAAGGTAATTAATTGAAATATTAATTTAGTGGATAAATAAACAGGGGTTTATGGTGGATTAAATGCTTGCCAAATGGGGTTCAAAATGAATCTTTCGCTTACTAGTGTGGATAAACATCGGAGTGGTTGATCTTTAACCATGTTCTGTTTTTGAAAGATCTTTTATTTTTCTAATGTTTTTAAAAATGAAAATATAATCTTAATTAATTGATTTTTAATGAAATAAATTATATTCATTCGGCTTGGTGTTTTTGGTGTTGATGAATCTATGGATTAAAAAAAACGATTGCGGGTAATTCTTCACATAGTTATTCACAGAAAAGGTGAATAAATGTGGTCTATGTCTCACTTTTGTGTGGGTAACTAGAATTTGAGCAAAACTTATCCATATTCTTAGTTAATATTCATAAATATAGCGCTTGTCACGTCACTAAGTTTGCTCCGATTGGGGATATGTGGAAAAATCAGAGTAATTAAAAATTTAGATAGAGGTTGGCCAGTGATAGATGGCGATGGTTACCGATTAAATGTTGGTATTGTAATCTGTAACAACCATGGTCAGGTCTTCTGGGCTAAACGATACGGGCAACATTCATGGCAATTCCCTCAAGGGGGAATAGATGAAGGTGAAACTCCGGAACAGGCGATGTACCGCGAGTTGTATGAAGAGGTTGGCCTTACTAAAAAGGATGTAAAGATCGTCGCGACAAGTCGTCATTGGTTACGCTATAAGCTGCCCAAACGACTGGTTCGGTGGGATTCTAAACCTGTCTGTATTGGACAAAAACAGAAGTGGTTCCTTTTACGCTTAGATTGCGATGAATCGCAGATCAATATGCAGCGTGGAAGTACACCTGAGTTTGATGGTTGGCGTTGGGTGAGTTACTGGTACCCAGTTCGACAAGTTGTTTCTTTCAAGCGAGATGTTTACCGTCGAGCGATGAAAGAATTCGCATCTTTAGCAATGCCGTTTAAAGAGCGAAAAACAAAAGGAAAACGCAAATTGCGTAGAGGTTAAGCATGCTCAGTCAACTAAGGGAAATAGTTGAACACGTATCAAGAGTTGAAGATGTGTCGACGGCTCTTGATATTTTGGTTAAAGAGACATGCAGTGCGATGCAGACGGAATGTTGCACCGTGTATTTGGCAAATAATGATATGCAGCGTCTTGAGTTGATGGCAACTCAAGGCCTGATCTTCAAAGGTAATAGTATTCACATTGGTTTTGACGAAGGTCTGGTTGGCCTTGTCAAAAGAAGTGCTGAACCTATCAACCTTGCACAAGCGTCTGCTCACCCTGCTTATAAGTTTTTTCCAGAGCTTGGAGAAAAGGTTTATCACTCTTTTCTCGGCACTCCGATTATCCATCGCAAGCAAGTGCTTGGCGTATTGGTCATTCAACAGAAGTCTCCTCGTTTATTCAGTGAGATGGAAGAATCCTTCCTTGTCACACTCTCAGCACAACTTGCGGTTATTGTGGCGCACGCTCAAACTCAAGGCCATTGGCTTTTAGAGCAACAGAAGCTACCTAAGATTAAAGGTATTGCAGCTTCATCGGGCGTTGCGATTGGTGATTTATGGTGGGACAACACTCAGCCTGAACTTACCGATGTTTATCCAGCATCGACGCTTAATGTTGAAAGAGAGCATGAAATGCTGGCGGTCGCCGTCGAAAATGCTCTCAATGACTTTAAGCGAATGCGAAAGCGCCTAGACAGTGAAATCAATAAAGACGCGTTGGCGATCTTTGACCTGTTTACTCACTTACTCAACGATCCAATGTTACGTAAGGATCTTAAGAGCCAAATCCAGAAAGGCGATAAGGCCGATTGGGCATTAAGGCAGGTTGTTGAGAGCTACTCGAATCGCTTTGCTCGTATGTCAGACGTGTACCTTCGTGAGAGGGCACAAGACATCCGAGAGCTTGGTCAAAGATTGCTCTATTTCCTTCACAATTCTGAACATGAACTTCGCACGCTAGATAAGCCAATTATTTTGGTGGTTCGAGAGTTAACGGCTTCGGTATTGGCCTCTATTCCCAAAGAAAAACTTTTAGCTGTTATTTCTTTGGAAGGGGCGGCGAACTCACATGCCGCGATTTTATCTCGAGCGTTGGGTATTCCTTCTGTTATGGGGGTTAACCTAAATCTTGCTCAAGCTAATGGTAAGCAAGCGATTGTTGACGGGTATAGTGGCGAGATCTTTATTGAGCCGACTCAAAACCTGCTCAAAGAATATCAAGGGCTGATTCTAGAAGAGAGTGAGCTCTCTTCGATGGTCAATCGAGAACTATATTTACCGGCAAAAACGCAAGACAATCAGCAAGTCGAGATCCTGCTTAATGCGGGCTTGAGTGCCGACACCAATATCGCTATCAACCAAGGCGTTGATGGGGTAGGGCTGTATCGAACCGAAATTTCTTTCTTGTTGCAGCAGAGGTTTCCGTCAGAGGACGAACAATTCAAGCAATACCGTTCTGTACTCGCGAGCTACCCTGAGAAGCAAGTGGTGATGCGTACACTCGATATCGGTGGCGATAAGGCTTTACCTTATTTTCCAATCGAAGAGGACAACCCATTCCTTGGCTGGCGTGGTATTCGTTTTACGCTCGATCATCCTGACATCTTTATTATTCAGTTACGTGCCATGCTACGTGCGAGCTGTGAAAGCCATAACTTGAGTATTTTGTTGCCGATGATCTCTGGTGCGCAGGAACTGGATGACGCGCTACAACTTATTGAACAAGCGTATGACGAAGTGCATGAGCTTGATAACCGAGTGCGCATGCCTCGCGTTGGTATCATGATTGAAGTGCCATCAATGCTTTACATACTGCCGCTGATTGCTGATAAGGTCGACTTTGTTTCCGTCGGTACCAACGACTTAACTCAATATTTATTAGCAGTTGATCGGAACAATTCACGAGTATCCGATGTCTATGAATCAATGCACCCTGCGGTGATCATGGCATTAAAACAAATTCATGATACTTGTAAGCAACATCAATTACCTGTGTGTATTTGTGGCGAGCTAGCCGGTGATCCTATGGGCGCGTTGTTACTGATTGGGTTGGGGTATGAGACGTTAAGTATGAATACCTCGAATGTCGCGAGGACTAAATATTTGATTCGCCAATCTAACTTGAGTGAATTACAGGATTTGGCAAATAGAGCGCTTTCAAAACCATATGGTAGTGACATCTATAGTATGATGCTGAACTATTTCGAAGAGCGTGAATTTACAGGCTTCATTCGAGCAGGTAAAAAATAGGATTTAACGTGTCATATGAACTGATAGGCTTGTTAGCAGGCCTTGGTGCTATTGTTGGTGTTTTAGCGGGTTTGCTAGGCATTGGCGGTGGTTTGCTAGTCGTTCCTGCCTTGCTATTTTTGCTTCCTAAAGCGGGTATTCCTCAAGAGTTTGCGATGCAAATGGCATTGGCTACCTCGTTATCAACCATTATTGTTACCTCGGGATCGTCTGCAATTAACCATTTAAAATTGGGTAATGTGGAACTTTTTGTCGTTAAGTGGTTGATGCCTGGTGTGGTGATTGGTGGTTTCCTAGGTTCTTTTGTCGCCGACGTTATTCCTGCTCAATATCTGCCAAAAGTCTTTGGTGTGATTGTCTTGGTATTGTCGTTGCAGATGTTGTTGTCGATCCGCTCTAAGAGTCAAAAGTCGATGCCGGGTTCAGCTAAGACCATGTTATGTGGTGGCGGTATTGGTTTGGTTTCAAGCTTGGCTGGTATTGGTGGTGGTTCTTTATCGGTGCCTTTCCTTAACCATCACGGTGTGGAAATGCGCAAAGCTGTAGGCTCATCCTCTGTATGTGGTTGTGTTATCGCGATTTCGGGAATGCTAGGCTTTATTTGGCATGGCTCTTCTGTCGATGATCTTCCGGCGTATAGCTTGGGTTATGTTTATCTACCGGCTTTGATAGCGATATCTTGTACCTCAGTACTGACCACACGAGTTGGCGCTAAACTGGCCACTCAATTGCCAACCCCCGTGCTGAAGAAATTCTTTGCGGTATTTTTAATGTTTATAGCAGCCACTATGCTGCTGTAGTGTCTTTTCTGTTAGCTGTTGAGTTAACCGTTATTCAATTTTAGATAGAGAGCCAAGTATGTCTCAGGGTTTTATCGAATTCCCAAATATCGATCCTGTTCTTATTGAACTAGGACCAATCTCAGTTCGTTGGTACGGCCTAATGTACCTTGTCGGCTTTATGTTTGCTCTTTGGTTAGCAAATCGCCGAGCTGATCAACCCGGTAGTGGTTGGACTCGAGAGCAAGTATCAGACCTACTGTTTGCTGGCTTTCTAGGTGTGGTGCTTGGTGGTCGTATTGGCTACGTACTTTTCTACAACTTTGGCCTTTTCATTGATGATCCACTCTACCTATTTAAGGTATGGACTGGCGGTATGTCTTTCCACGGTGGTTTGCTTGGTGTGATCACCGCGATGCTTTGGTATGCCAAAAAGAACGGTCGAACCTTTTTTGGTGTCGCTGACATGATTGCACCATTGGTTCCATTTGGTTTAGGTATGGGCCGCATGGGCAACTTCATGAACAGTGAGCTATGGGGTCGCGTGACTGATGTGCCATGGGCGATTGTATTCCCTAACGGTGGTCCACTCCCTCGTCACCCATCTCAGCTTTATGAAATGGCGCTTGAAGGTATTGTACTGTTCTTCATCTTGAACTGGTTCATCAAAAAGCCTCGTCCTCTTGGTTCTGTATCAGGGTTATTCCTAGCAGGATATGGTACATTCCGCTTCCTAGTTGAATACGTACGTGAACCTGATGCTCAGCTAGGTTTGTTCGGTGGATTTATCTCTATGGGACAAATTTTGTCACTGCCAATGGTTATCATCGGTGTGCTGATGATGGTTTGGGCATACAAGCGTGGTCACTACAAAGATGAATTACCACAACAAACGAAGTAAGGAATTGGTGTGAAACAGTATTTAGATCTCTGTCAGCGTATCGTTAATGACGGTACTTGGATTGAAAATGAACGCACAGGCAAGCGCTGCCTAACCGTAATCAATGCTGACCTTGAATATGATGTAGGTAATAACCAATTCCCACTGGTAACAACACGTAAAAGTTTTTGGAAAGCCGCAGTTGCTGAGCTGCTTGGCTATATCCGTGGTTACGACAATGCGGAAGATTTTCGTAAGTTAGGGACTAAAACTTGGGATGCGAATTCTAACCTGAATGAAGCATGGCTAAATAACCCTTACCGCAAGGGTGAAGACGACATGGGCCGTGTTTATGGCGTTCAAGGACGTGCATGGGCAAAACCTGACGGCGGTCATATCGACCAACTGAAGAAGATTGTTGATGATCTAACGAACGGCATTGATGATCGCGGCGAGATCTTAAACTTCTATAACCCAGGTGAGTTCCACATGGGTTGTTTACGTCCGTGTATGTACAGCCACCACTTCTCTCTACTTGGTGACACTTTGTACCTAAACAGTACTCAGCGCTCTTGTGATGTTCCATTAGGCCTGAACTTCAACATGGTTCAAGTGTATGTGTTCCTAGCAATCATGGCGCAAATCACGGGCAAGAAAGCCGGTGTGGCTTACCACAAGCTGGTTAATGCTCATATCTACGAAGATCAACTCGCACCTATGCGTGATATCCAGTTGAAGCGTGAGCCTTTAGCGGGGCCAACATTCCATATCAATCCTGAGATTAAGTCTTTAGAAGATTTGGAAACGTGGGTGACGATGGATGACTTCTGGGTTGAAGGCTACGAATGCCACGAAGCGATTAAGTACCCATTCTCGGTTTAATCTAATCTGCTTTGTTTGTTTGATTGACTGATTGATCGAAAGGCTGCCTCTGCGCAGCCTTTTTTATTTCTGATGCTTGGCTTGCTTACTATTCGTAAAACCAATAATCTTGAGTGGTCTTTTCTAACCACAGAACTACTATGACTCGCTCGCATTGCTTTGTATTGCAACACGACTTTCCTATTTCTTTCTACCCTGATAAAAACCAGTTGGTGATTGATAGTGAAGAGATTCATTTAGAGCCACTACAAGCAAGGCTGCTCAGCTATTTCATCGACAAGTGCGGGCAAGTGGTTAGTACGCAGCAGATAGCGGCGGATGTGTGGCAAAGAACTCAAGTGTCTGACAACTTGGTTAGACAGGTCATCAGCTTACTGCGCAGTCAGCTTCAGGATAAGTCACGCCCGTATCGCATCATTCAGACCATTCCTAAGCAAGGTTACCTGTTCGATGTTGAGGTGACTCAGCCGAGTGTCGAACCAACTTCCGTTGATGACGCCTCTCTACCTGAATCTGAGCCTAAACCTTTTGTTGCTAATTCGAAAAAGAAAACCATCGCCCTGATTACAACCGCAGTATTCTCTGTTGGCTTAATAGCAACTTGGGCGTGGCAAATTGATGTCTCAACCAATGACACAGCTGTTATTTCTGCGCCTCAAAGTGATGTGATTCCCGTTTATATCCATGACATAACACTCGATTCTGCGGACGATTATGAGGTGTCGGAAAGCGTGTACAACTACCTATTCTACGGGCTGAACTCAGCGAGAAATTTATCGGGTTACCACTTCTCTCAGCTATCGAAACAGGGCAAGCAATCACTTGCCAATAATGGTGTCGAACTCAAAGGTTGGCTCAAGCAAAAGGGCAGTGATTATATACTGAGCGTGCTGATACAAAACAACCGCCAGCCCAATCAAAGCCAGAAAGTGGAAAAGAGCTTTAGCCAAGATAACTTCTTTGATGCCATTGGGGATGTAATTCTTGAGATTAAAGCCATTATTGCCCCAATGAGTTCAGAATACGGCGTCGTCAGTCATCGAGTGACTTCTATTGATAACTACGATGATTGGAAGGTTATTTCAGAGGGAATATCGCTTTTCTACCAAGGTAAAGGTGGACAGCCATTTGCAGAGATCGCACTTCAGTTGGATACGATTCAACAGCAAGGAAGAGACAATTATTTGGTCAATGCCTTATTGTCGTATTCGGAATCTTTGGCTTATTTGCAAAGTCATGAGCAAGAAGATCGCGAACATGCACTGCAACTGGCAAAGCAAGCCTTCGAGATGAACCCACGTTGTGACATCGCTAATCTTACCTTGGGTCTTGCATTGTTAATCAACCAACATGCCAATCAAGCTTTCCCTTACCTTTTTTACGCGGCCGAAAGTACACCGAGCCCAATCAGTTTTTATCTACTTAGTGTGGCTGACAAGCTGTCGGATAATCCCGAAGGTTCGCAATACAACTATCAGCGCTATACCGAAGTGAAAAAAGAGTATAATGGTCAACTGTTTGATCTTATTGAATCTTTATAAAAAACAAACCTTTCCTAAACCACAAAATTCTCTCTGAAGTGAAGACGTTGAGTTACCGCTAATAGTAACGGCTCTTCCGCAAGGTTTTCTTGTGCCGACAGACTTCTCAACATGTTTGATTATTGTTTGGACTCAGGCTCGATTGCCTTGCATCAAGCGTAAAAACATCGACTTCCACATACTGGTAACCAAATCATTAATTATTTGGGGTACACACATGTTGAAGAAGTTTGCTTTTCAGATCATTCCAATTCAGATCTTCTTATTCGTCTTTTGGTTCAAAAATGGCTTTGTCGATAAAGTGATGGGCGTTGTGCTTGGCTTTATTACGCCAGATACCGCTTATTCAGGTGATACTTGGGCTGGCTGGAAAGGCTATATTGTAGGAACTTGGGATAAGAGCCAAATCGGTCATGCTCTACTGAGTCCAACATTCGATTTCATGTTCCCTATTTTGATTGCTTTGCAATGTGTGCCGTTTTTACTGGTTATCCGTTCGGTATTTGCAGGTGAGTTCATGTCTGGCAAGGAGCGTCCGTGGTTACTCTATGCTGCCTTTGCTTCTTTATTTGTGACTTCTTGTATGGCTTTCACTCAAACCATCACTGGCGCAAGCGACGGGCAGTATCTATGGCAATTTATCGGCTTTGGCATGGTTGCCATTATGTATCTGCGTAATGAGCAAGGTAAGTAAGCGTTTTTTGGATGCGGGATACGAAGGGTAGCTAGATACGAGTAAACGAGATGCGAGATACGAAGATCAAAAGCCCCTGTCATTCCCTAGACTGACGAAGGAAGGAGTAGGGAATCTCTGAGTGTTGTGTGTTAGATAGATTCCCTATCACGCTCGTTCCTCGCTGTAGGGAATGACGGGTGTTTAGGTGTGAGATTGTTTAGATACGAGTAAACGAGATGCGGGATACGAAGGGCGTCTTTAAATTTGAGTCAGTAAGATACGAAATATCAAATGCAGATAATGAGAGGAAGTCGCTTTTCGTCACTCTCTACCCGAATCTCGTATCTTCTTTTAGCTCTTCGTTACTCGTTTACTCGCATCCAGTATCTGCTTTTTGCTTCCCTCACCTGCTCTTAAAAAGAAAAAGCCCGCAACCTAGGAGGTTGCGGGCTTTGTTATAAGCGATGTGTCTTGTTAGCGGTTAAGCTATCTAATTATTTAGCGATTAAGCCGTCAGTGCTAACACGGTACCAGGCAGTACAAGGAATACCGCAATAAGGTAACCAGCCACTACAGATTTGTTCTTCACAGCCATGTCAGAAATAATATCAGCGGCTTTTACTGGTAGTTCACGTAGGAACGGAATACCAAAGATGAATACCGTTGCCATGATGTTGAACACCAAGTGTACTAGAGCAATCTGCAGTGCAAATACTGCGAACTCACCAGATACTGCTGTCGCGGCTAATAGAGCGGTAATACACGTACCGATGTTTGCACCCAGAGTGAATGGGTAAACGTCACGTACTTTAAGAACACCTGAACCTACTAGTGGAACCATCAAGCTTGTTGTCGTTGAAGAAGACTGAACAAGGATAGTAACGATAGAGCCAGAAGCGATACCGTGGATAGGACCACGACCAATTGCATTCTTTAGAATCTCACGAGCACGACCCACCATCAGGCTCTTCATTAGCTTACCCATTACCGTGATAGCTACGAAGATAGTCGCGATACCTAGAACGATAAGCATGATACCGCCAACAGTGTCGCCAAATGTCGATAGTGGCTCTTTAATCGCACTGACTACTGGTTTAGTGATTGGCTTGATGAAGTTAAGACCACCCATGCTCATATCACCTGTTGCTAGCATCGGTGATACTAACCAGTGAGAAATCTTCTCTAGAATACCAAACGCCATCTCTAGTGGTAGGAAGATAGCAACGGCTAATAGGTTAAAGAAGTCGTGAATCGTCGCACTTGCGAATGCACGTTTGAACTCATCTTTACAACGAACATGACCAAGGCTAACTAGCGTATTGGTTACTGTAGTACCAATGTTTGCACCCATGATCATAGGGATTGCTAGCCCAACAGGTAAACCACCTGCCACAAGGCCAACGATAATTGAAGTAACTGTACTTGATGATTGAATAAGTGCTGTTGCCACTAAACCAATCATTAAGCCTGCAACTGGGTGTGAAGCAAATTCGAAAAGAACTTTTGCTTGCTCGCCTGTTGCCCATTTGAAGCCTGTACCAACCATTGAAACTGAAAGTAATAGTAGGTAAAGCATGAATGCCAAGTTAGCCCAGCGTAGCCAACGAGTTGTGCTCGAGATAGGCGCTGCTGCAGTAGTAGCTTGGTTCATAATGTTTTCTCCATTGGACCGTTTAAGTCTGTGTTTGGTCTGTTTGTTTAATCTGAGCGTGATGTTAGAGAACAAATATTTCAGTAATATTACATTTTGGTTTAGGTGAGACTTTTTTGTGATGATTTGCCCTTTAAATATTTGGCCTTGAAATGGTTGTGGTTTAACTTATTGTTTTTGTGGGGTTTTATTCGTATTTTTGATAGGTGATATAGATCTTAAAAGTTAGAGAAAAATTAAAAATAATTGCTGAAATATTACATTATGAAATCAGACACTTCGAAAAAATAAGTGGTAATAACTAGTTTGGTTAGGTTTTTCCGAGTTTGTTGAGCGAAGGTGTCATATTTGATATAAAAGGGTATCTACTCTTTTATTACGGCACATCTATGTCGCACCTCAACTATAACCACCTTTATTACTTCTGGATGGTTTGCAAGCAAGGCTCTGTTACTAAAGCAGCAGAAGCTCTATTCCTAACACCACAAACGGTAACAGGTCAGATAAAAGCGTTAGAAGAGCGTATGGATGGCAAGTTGACCAAGCGCAATGGTCGCAGTGTTGAGCCTACAGAGCTTGGACAGCTAGTCTTTAAATATTCCGACCGTATGTTTGGCCTGAGCTACGAGATGCTGGATATCGTGAATTACAGCCAGCACTCCAATATTCTGTTTGATGTTGGTGTTGCAGATGCGCTGTCTAAAAGACTTGTCAGCAAGATACTGATGTCGACTATTCCCCCTGATAACAGTATTCATTTACGCTGCTTTGAATCGACCCATGAAATGCTACTTGAGCAACTGTCTCAACATAAGCTCGATATGATCTTGTCTGACTGTCCGGTGGATTCGAGTCAAAGTCCTGGCCTGTTTAGTAAGAAGTTGGGTGAGAGTGGAATGAGTTTTTTCAGTTCGGGTAAGGTTGAAGGTGTTAGCTTCCCGGCTGTATTAGAGCAAAGAAAGCTTTTGATCCCAGGAAGTCGAACCTCGATGGGGCGTAAAGTGCTGCAATGGTTTGATAGACAAGGACTTAAACCCGATATTTTGGGTGAGTTTGATGACGCGGCATTGATGAAGGCCTTTGCTCGTTATCACGATGACGCTATCTTCTTAGCGCCTACGCTTTATATGTCTGAAGTTGAAGAGGATTCATCACTGCAATTATTGGTTGGTATTGAAGAATTAAAAGAGGAGTACTACGTCATATTTGCTGAGAGGATGATCCAACATCCAGCAGTAAAAAATGTATGTGACGCAGATTTTAGCAAATTGTTCGAGTGAGGCGGTTTGTTAATGAATTGATATCGATTATCATAACGCCACCATATGCCGGAAATACTAATAGCCGTAGTTGGTGTAAAGGTTGTAGGGAGCCAAACTATGAACTTAAAAGAGATGGAGAAGAACTCAGCGCAAGCTGTGATTCTACTCAAAGCCATGGCCAACGAGCGTCGCTTACAGATTTTGTGCCTATTACATGGTACTGAGCTGTCAGTTGGGGAGTTGTGTGGCAAGTTGGAACTGAGTCAGTCTGCTTTATCTCAACATCTTGCTTGGTTGAGAAGAGATGGTTTGGTCGAAACTCGCAAAGAAGCTCAAACTGTGTATTACACATTGAGCAGTGAAGAAGTAAAAGCGATGATTAACCTACTGCATGGTATTTACTGCAAGTAGCTTATTGCTGGTGGGAGGGGGATTTCTTATCAGTGATAGAATGACACAAGGAAGTGTCAGTATTTCATGTCGAATGTTAGTGCCTATCTATTTACCAACCTATCTATTTATCTATTTTCTTGTCTGTTTATTTTCTAGTTGTCTGTTTTTTATATGCTTAGTTGTCTATCGGTAAGCGATACATCTTGTCGTCAGCGATATACCTTTTAGTCAGCGATATGCCTTTTAGTAAGAAAATACGTGTCAGTTAGCCAAATGCCTTTTAGTAAGCTGGTATCTGCCGGTAAATCACGTGCTTTTAAGTAAGCTAAGTAATGTTCAGCAAGAAAAATCGCTGTGTTACTCAAAATTTAAATATAAAAAAACCGGCCGAGGCCGGTTTTTTTCGTTTTGCGTTGTAATCAAATTTCTATTAAAGAGCTTTGATTGCAGCAGCGAAACGAGACTTATGACGTGCAGCTTTATTCTTATGAATAAGGCCTTTAGTCGCCATGCGGTCTAGAAGAGGTGTAACTTCTACAAGAGCAGCAGTTGCAGCTTCTTTATTGCCAGCTTCAATAGCTGCAATAGTTTTTTTCATGTAAGTGCGCATCATAGAACGACGGCTAGCATTGTGCTGGCGACGTTTCTCAGCTTGGATAGCGCGCTTCTTAGCAGATTTACTGTTTGCCAAGGTCTAACTCCCAAAAACTTAGTTCGGTGACAATTTAAGGGCGAGGACTATCCCTCATAGGCGCTTAATTGTCAAATGATTTGTGCAAAAACCAATCTCAGCCAAAACAAATTTTGGTATGGAAAGGTCATCGCGGTTAAGATGGCGGGGATTCTAACAGCATTTTTAGACCAATGCTAATAATTATGCTTCTAAGGACAGGATAGTATTTATCCTTGCTTGAAAGTAATCAACCAGTGTCAGAGGTTTCTGTGAGTAAACGACTATTAAAGTCAGGCCTGATTGTCAGTGCAATGACTTTTGTTTCCCGTGTGTTGGGGCTAGTACGTGATGTAGTAGTAGCAAATTTGATGGGAGCAGGAGCGAGTGCAGACGTATTTTTCTTCGCTAATAAAATTCCTAATTTCTTACGTCGACTTTTTGCAGAAGGTGCGTTTTCTCAAGCGTTTGTTCCTGTATTAACAGAATATCACGCCGCAGGTGATAAAGATAAGACACGAGATTTAATTGCTAAAGTGTCGGGTACGCTCGGGGTTTTAGTATCTATTGTCACCGTTATCGGGGTATTGGGCTCTGGCGTGATCACTGCGATGTTTGGTGCAGGTTGGTTTATCGACTGGTTGAATGATGGCCCAGCAGCCCCTAAATTTGAGCTGGCGAGCTTTATGCTCAAGATTACCTTTCCTTATTTATGGTTTATTACCTTTGTTGCCTTATCTGGTGCAATCCTCAATACCATGGGTAAATTTGCGGTTTCGTCATTTACACCTGTTTTCTTGAACGTAATGATCATTGCTTGTGCTTGGTTTCTTGCTCCTAATTTAGAACAGCCTGAAATTGGCTTGGCAATTGGTGTGTTTCTTGGTGGTTTAGTCCAATTTCTTTTCCAAATGCCTTTCTTGATAAAAGCGGGTGTTCTGGTTAAGCCGAAGTGGGGCTGGAGAGATCCGGGTGTGGTTAAGATCCGCACGCTAATGATCCCAGCTCTGTTCGGTGTATCGGTCAGCCAAATTAACTTATTGTTTGATACCTTTATCGCTAGCTTCCTAGCGACCGGTTCGATCAGTTGGTTGTATTATTCAGACCGACTGCTTGAATTCCCACTAGGTCTATTCGGTATTGCGATTGCGACTGTCATTCTTCCTGCTTTGTCTCGTAAACACGTTGAAGCTCAAGGTGAAGGGTTTGCGCACACCATGGACTGGGGGGTGCGTATGGTGTTGCTGCTTGGCATTCCTGCGATGTTAGGCCTAATAGTTTTAGCTAAGCCGATGCTGATGGTGCTCTTCATGCGTGGTGAGTTTTCGCCACACGATGTACAGCAGGCATCAATGTCATTGGTTGCTTACGCATCGGGTTTGCTTAACTTCATGCTGATTAAAGTGTTAGCTCCGGGCTATTACTCTCGCCAAGATACTAAAACTCCTGTGAAGTACGGCATTATCGCCATGGTCACCAACATGGTGTTCAACGCGATTTTTGCGTATTTCTATGGTTATGTTGGTTTGGCGATAGCGACGGCATTGTCTGCCTTTGTGAATATGGCCTTGTTGTATCGTGGATTGCATCTTGCAGGTGTGTATCAATTATCTAAGACAACCTTGTTGTTCAGTGCCAAATTGATTATCTCAGGCGTAGTGATGGTTGCGGCGATTTTATGGCAGTTGGATAATATGCAACATTGGCTTGAATGGAGCTTTAGCCAGAGAGCGCTGACATTAACAGGCTTGATTGGACTTGGTGGCTTTGTTTATATTGTTTCGGTACTGATTTTAGGTATCCGAGTAAAACATTTAAAAGCAGCGACAGATTAATACTGATTAGTATATAATCCGTCGGTTTCACACAATAAATGATGCAAATAACAGGTTTTAGCTGATCATAATGGAACTGATCCGAGGTATACACAATATTAAAGCGCAGCATCATGGCTGTGTATTAACCATAGGTAACTTCGATGGTGTTCATTTAGGACATCAAGAGGTTCTGAGTCAGGTTTCTAAACAAGCTGCAGCATTAGGGCTCCCTTCTGTTGTCATGACGTTTGAACCACAGCCTATGGAGCTGTTTGCCCGAGGTAAAGCGCCAGCACGTTTAACTCGCTTACGAGATAAATATGTGCAACTGAGTAAGCTAGATATCAGTCGGTTGTTGTGTGTGAATTTCAATCAGTATTTTGCAAGCTTATCCGCAGAAGCATTCATTAAGGATCTTTTGGTTGATAAGCTTGGTGTGAAATTCTTGGTGGTTGGTGACGATTTTTGCTTTGGCAAAGGTCGAACAGGTAATTTCGCGATGCTTAAAGATGCGGGCGAAAAATATGGTTTTGAGGTGGTAAGCACCCAAAGCTATTGCTTAAATCAATTACGAGTAAGCAGCACTGAGATACGGAATGCACTAGCGGTCGATGATTTGGCTGCAAGTGCTACCATGTTAGGGCGTGACTACAGTATTAGTGGTCGTGTGTCTCATGGTCGAAAACTAGGGAGAACTATCGGTTTCCCTACCGCTAACATTCCATTAAAGCGTTGTGTTTCTCCTGTATCGGGAGTGTATGTTGTTGAAGCATTGGATATCGACGGTGTTCCTGTCGGTGGCGTTGCTAATATTGGACAACGACCAACGGTTAATGGTGTAAGGCAGCAATTAGAAGTGCACTTTTTTGACTTTAAAGCCAATTTATATGGTAAACAGTTAGAAGTACGACTTTTGCACAAACTGCGCGACGAGATAAAATTTGAATCGTTCGACGCACTAAAGAATCAAATAGAATTGGATGCTGAAGCCGCAAGGGTGTGGCTGCTTCAGCTAAAGAATTAGTCGGATGATTCCACCGATTAACATAATGTCTAACTTCGCCCAATATAACGGAATTAAGAATCGATGAGTGATTATAAAGATACCCTGAACTTACCAGAAACAGGGTTCCCAATGCGCGGCAATCTGGCAAATCGTGAACCAGAAATGCTGAAGCGTTGGTACAAAGAAGATCTTTACGGCGAAATCCGTAAGGCAAAGAAAGGTAAAAAATCTTTCGTGCTGCATGATGGCCCTCCATACGCGAACGGCGACATTCACATTGGCCACGCGCTGAATAAGATTCTTAAAGACATTATTATCAAATCTAAGACCCTTTCTGGTTTTGATGCACCGTACATCCCAGGTTGGGACTGTCACGGTCTTCCAATCGAGTTAATGGTTGAGAAGAAGAAAGGTAAGCCTGGTCAGAAGATTTCAGCTGCTGAATTCCGCGAAGAGTGTCGTAAGTACGCTGCGGGCCAAGTTGAAGGTCAGAAAGAGAGCTTCAAACGTCTTGGTATCATGGGCGAGTGGGATAAACCTTACCGCACTATGGATTTCGGCACTGAAGCGAACATCATTCGTTCTCTAGGCAAAATCGCAGACAAAGGTCACCTTCTTAAAGGTTTTAAACCCGTTCACTGGTGTACTGACTGTGGTTCTGCTTTGGCTGAAGCTGAAGTTGAATATAAAGATAAAGTTTCTCCATCTATCGATGTGAAATTTACAGCAGCTGACGAAGCGGCGCTTCTAGAGAAATTTACTCTAGCGGAAGGTCACGCGGGTCAGGGCGAAATCTCTATCGTTATCTGGACGACAACACCGTGGACTCTGCCTGCTAACCGCGCAGTATGTCTACGTGATGATCTTGAATACGTACTTATCCAAGTTGAAGCGAATGGCGAACAGCCAGCTCAACGTATCGTTGTTGCTTCTGAACTAGCAAAAGACGTAATGGATCGTACAGGTATCGAGCACTTCCATAACCTTGGTTTTGCGACTGGTGCTGATCTTGAGCTTTCTCAGTTCAACCACCCGTTCTACGACTTTACTGTTCCTGCTGTTCTTGGCGACCACGTTACAACGGATTCAGGTACTGGTGTGGTTCACACTGCGCCTGGTCATGGTCAAGAGGATTTCGTGGTTGGTAAGAAGTACGACCTAGAAATCGCTAACCCAGTAGGCTCAAACGGCGTTTACCTGCCAGATACTGAGCTATTTGCTGGTCAGCATGTATTCAAAGCGAACGATTCTGTTTTAGAAGTTCTAAAAGAGAAAGGTGCACTACTGCATCACCACGCTTACGAGCATAGCTACCCACACTGTTGGAGACATAAAACTCCAATCATCTTCCGTGCAACACCACAGTGGTTCATCTCTATGGATCAAGCTGGCCTACGTGCAAAAGCACTAGAGTCAACGAAGAGTGTTGAATGGATGCCAGAATGGGGTCAAAGCCGTATCGAAGGTATGATCGAAGGTCGCCCTGAGTGGTGTATCTCTCGTCAACGTACTTGGGGTGTGCCAATTGCTCTGTTCGTTCATAAAGAAACATCAGAACTTCACCCAGATAGCCCAGCTCTTATTGAAAAAGTAGCGAAGCTTGTGGAAGAAAAAGGCATTCAAGCTTGGTGGGATGTAGATGCTGCTGAACTGATGGGTGCTGAAGACGCTGACAAGTACGAGAAAGTACTTGATACGTTAGACGTATGGTTCGACTCAGGTGTAACGCACTTCTCTGTTGTGGATTCTCGTGAAGAGTACAACTTCCCGAATGAAGAAAGAACGCACAGTGCTGATCTGTACCTTGAAGGTTCTGACCAACACCGTGGCTGGTTCCAGTCATCTTTGATTTCATCTATCGCGATGAAAGACGAAGCACCATACAAGCAAGTGCTAACGCACGGTTTCGTGGTTGATGGTAACGGCCGTAAAATGTCTAAATCTATTGGTAACGTTGTTGCTCCTAAAGATGTAACCAACAAGCTAGGCGCAGATATCCTACGTCTATGGGTTGCTTCTACGGATTACACTAACGAAGTTGCGGTTTCTGACGAGATCCTTAAGCGTTCTGCTGATGCATACCGTCGTATTCGTAACACGGCTCGTTTCTTCCTAGCGAACTTGAACGGTTTCAACCCTGAAACTGACTTAGTACCTGCTGAAGAAATGGTCGCACTTGATCGCTGGGCTGTTGGCCGTGCTCAAGCTGCACAAGAAGAGATTGTTAAAGCATACGGTGAGTACAACACTCACGGTGTGACTCAGCGTCTAATGCAGTTCTGTTCTATCGAAATGGGTTCTTTCTACCTAGACGTAATTAAAGACCGTCAGTACACAGCGAAACAGGGCAGCCATGCTCAACGTAGCTGTCAAACGGCGCTTTACTACATCGTAGAAGCTCTAGTTCGTTGGATGGCGCCTATCATGTCGTTTACTGCAGATGAAATCTGGAACGAAATGCCTGGCGAGCGCGACACGTTTGTATTCACTGGCGAGTGGTTCGAAGGCCTATTTGGTCTTGCTGACGACGAAGAGCTAAGCAACGAATTCTGGACTGAAATCCAGTCAGTTCGTGGCGCAGTGAACAAGCTTCTTGAAGATGCTCGTAAAGAGAAAACGATCGGTGGTGCATTGCAGGCTGAAGTGACTCTATACGCTGACGACGCACTGGCTGCTAAAATCAACAAGCTAGAAGATGAGCTACGTTTCGTACTTATCACCTCTGCTGCTGTTGTTAAGCCGCTTAGCGACAAGTCTGATACAGCTCAAGCGACAGACGTTGCAGGTTTATACGTTGAAGTTGCAGCAACTGAAGCTGAGAAGTGTGACCGTTGCTGGCACCACACTCCAGATGTAGGCACAATCGAAGGTCACGAGAAAATTTGTGGTCGTTGTGTGTCGAACATCGACGGTGAAGGCGAAGTGCGTAAATACGCATAACGACTCAGAGAAAGACTGAACTTTTTGTAAAAATCATAGCCCCAGTATCAACTGGGGTTATTTTTAATTATAGGAAATGTGTTTAACCGAGTTGAGTGCTCATCATCCCTTAAACAGGATGATTAAATGGGTACTGGCTTCGTAAATACTAGGAATAGAAATGAGTGAAGTTTCGTTAAAACAATCTGGTGTGCGTTGGTTATGGCTGGCTCTGTTGGTCTTCCTTGCTGATATCGGCATCAAACTCTTTGTCATGGACAACATGGGTTATGGCTGGGCAAACCGTATTGAGGTGTTGCCATTCTTTAACTTTTTGTATGTTCATAACTATGGTGCGGCATTTAGCTTTCTGAGCGATCAGAGCGGCTGGCAGCGTTGGTTGTTTACGGGTATCGCATTTGCGGTAACGGGTATGCTGACATACTGGATGAGCAAACTACCTGCAGCAGAAAAGTGGAATAACATTGCTTATGCGATCATCATTGGTGGCGCGGTAGGTAACGTGTTCGACCGTGTTGTACATGGTTTTGTGGTTGATTACCTAGACTTCTACTGGGGTACTTACCATTGGCCTGCATTCAACTTGGCTGATATGGGGATCTGTATCGGTGCTGCGATGATCATCCTAGATGGCTTCCGCAAGAAAGATGAAAGCAAATAGGCGACTCAGGTATTAATGAGTATTAACTAAATCGCTTTGAATTAGATTGCCCTAAAGTCAGTCTATGACTCACAGAATGGAATAGCCCTAAGCGCTGTCGGTTGATTCCGGCGGCGCTTTTTTTTATGCTTCAGTCAACAAGGAAGCAAAGCACAGCGCATCCTCAAATAATAAAGAAATCTAAGGAAAGTAACGTGGCAGCAATTAAAAATGATTCAGCAGTAACTCTACATTTTACGATTAAAATGAAGGATGGTTCAGTTGCCGATAGCACCGAAAATATGGGTAAGCCTGCGAAGTTCGTTATGGGTGATGGCAGCCTAAGTGAGAACTTTGAACAGTGCCTGATTGGTCTTGAAACGGGGACTGAAAAGTCTATCGAATTGAAGGCGCAAGACGCGTTTGGTATGCCAAATCCAGATCACATTCATCATATGGATCGTGCTAAGTTTGTTGGCGACTCTGAAGTCGAAGTTGGCACTATTATGGCTTTCTCTGGTCCTGATGGTATGGAAATTCCAGGTATTATCACTGAGATCGCGGGCGATTCAGTGACGGTTGATTTTAATCATCCATTAGCAGGCCAAGACGTTACGTTTGACGTTAACATCTTAGCGGTGGAATAACGATAGAATAACATCGCCTTACAGGTGTGGCACAACCCAGAGCTTCACTGTCTAGGCGCTTCACTGTAGAATGCGAACCTCGCTGACAGCGAACTCTATAGAAACAACCTTAGTACCGCGGTAAATGATGAGCAATGAAATGAAAATAATGTTAGCTAACCCTCGTGGCTTTTGTGCTGGTGTCGATCGTGCGATCAGCATCGTAGAACGCGCACTGGAAATGTATCAGCCACCGATCTATGTTCGCCATGAAGTGGTGCACAACCGCTTTGTTGTTGAGGGGCTCAAGCAGCGTGGTGCTATTTTTGTCGAAGAACTGAGTGAAGTGCCAGACGACAACATCGTGATCTTCTCTGCTCACGGTGTCTCTCAAGCTGTTCGTAAAGAAGCAAAAGAGCGCGAACTCACCGTATTTGATGCAACGTGTCCTTTGGTAACCAAAGTTCATATGGAAGTTGCTCGTGCGAGCCGCAAACATATGGAAGTGGTACTGATTGGTCACGCGGGTCACCCTGAGGTTGAAGGCACCATGGGTCAGTACGCTAGCCAAACTGGTGGTATGTACTTGGTTGAAAGACCAGAGGATGTACAGAACCTCGTGGTGAATGATCCAAGTAACTTGCATTACGTGAGCCAAACCACGTTGTCAGTTGATGAAACTGCGGATGTGATTGAAGAGTTACGTCGCGTGTTCCCTGAGATCCAAGGCCCACGTAAAGACGACATCTGCTACGCGACTCAAAACCGTCAGGATGCTATCCGTGAGATGGCCGGTGATGTTGATGTCGTGATAGTTGTTGGTTCTAAGAACTCATCGAACTCAACACGTTTGAAAGAGCTGGCTGAAAAGCTAGGCACGCCAGGTTATCTAACCGATTGCCCTGAAGACATTCAAACTGAATGGGTTGAAGGGAAAAAGAAAATCGGTGTAACAGCCGGTGCTTCTGCTCCTGAAGAGTTGGTAAACCAAATCTTAGATCGTATTCGTGAGCTGGGTGCTACCGAGGTTGAAGAGATTCAAGGTCGTGAAGAGAACATGTTCTTCGAAGTACCAAAAGAGCTGCAGATTAAGCAAGTCGACTAATCGCTATTGATTTGTGACAAGATCGATTCGTAACTCTATTGATTCGCAAACACTATCGATTTGTAAACACTATTGATTTGTAAACAGCAGGAAGCCAACGTTGATGCGTTGGCTTTTTTGATCGTGCTTTGGAACAAGGCGTCGAATTTCTAACAGGTTACTGGAGACCGAGTAGCTCTTTCAGTGTCTTGAGGTAGCGGCGGCTGACAGGCACTTCAAAGCCAGTCAGAGTGATGATCTCCGCTAATCCATTTTCCAACAGTTTGATCTCTTGGATCGATTTTATGTTGATCAAATACTGGCGATGACAGCGGATCAAATCGGTCTTTTCTTCTAGGATCTTCAGGGTTAACTGTGAAGTGGCGGTTTGTGATGAGCTACGAACATGCACACCGCTGATATCTGAATACGCGCACTCGACCGTTTGGCTTGCCATGATCACAATGCGGTTGTGACCAATACATGGTATTTGTTCTAAGTGACAGGGAGCAATCGCGGAGATGTTCTGTTCTGGCGCTTTGTGGTTCTGCTTGATGACCTTATTCAGACGACAAACACTCTTGTTTAATCGACAAGGTTCAACTGGCTTAAGTAGGTAGTCAAAAGCGTTATCTTCAAAGGCTTGAATCGCATATTGGTCGTAGGCAGTGACGAATACCACGTAAGGCATGGTGTCTGGATCAAGCATGCTTAACAGTTCGATTCCGGTAACCTGCGGCATTTGGATATCCAAATACACCACGTCAGGCTTGAGCAGGTTGATCTGTTTAAGTCCTTCGATCGCGTTACTTGCTTGGCCGATGATTTCCACTTCTCCAGTTTCGGTCAGTAGTTCAATCAGTTCTTCGCGAGCAAAAAGCTCATCATCGACAACTAATGCCTTTAACATCCTACAATCTTCATCTTGGTTCTATCCCTGCTTGGTTCACGCTTTTCTTTGAAATGTCTGCTTCTAAATGTTTCAACTCGGAGCGAGTCGTCTCCGAAAATGCCCTTATTTCAGTATAGGTATGATAAAGCTCATTCGAGTGAATTGCTGTGGTTGAGATTCTATTTTTAGTGCTGAATCTTGTCCAAAGAAATTAGTGAGTCGTTTATCAACAATTTCCATGCCTAGTCCAACATGATCTTTCGATGGCTTTTGATAATTGCCCGCGTTGTCTTCAACGATCAACTTGACCCCACCCTTGAAAGCCTCGCTATAGATCTTCACTTTGCCACCTTCCAGCATGTTAGAAATCCCATGTTTGATGGCATTTTCGACTAGCGGTTGTAGGGTAAAGCTTGGCAGTTGCGACTCATACAGTTGTGGGTCGATATCCCATTCCACTTCTAGTCGATCAGTAAAGCGTGCTTTCTCTATGGTCAGATAAGCATTAACGTGTGCCAGTTCATCTTTGAGTTTTACCGTGTTGATGTTCTGCTTCAGGTTACTTCTAAAGAAGTGAGACAGATGTTGAATGAGCTCACGTGCTTTATCAGGGTCACGACGTGTAACGGCACTGATGGTGTTAAGTGCATTAAACAAGAAGTGTGGGTTCACTTGAGCGTGCAGCAGTTTGATTTCCGCTTGTGTCAGCAGCGTTTGCTGCTGCTGATAGTTGCTAAATAGGATCTGGCTCGATAATAGCTGAGCGATACCTTCACCCATCGACATATTGATGGTTGAGAATAGTTTCAGCTTTGGCTCATACAGTTTGATGGTTCCGATGACTTCGTTTCCTGCTCTTAACGGGATAATTAGCGCGGAGCCTAGCTTACAATCTTGCGAAAGGGAGCATTGGTACGGATTCTCTTTGCCATCAAGGTAGATGATGTCGTTCTGTTCCATCGAAGTGAGCGTGCTCTGCGATGAAATCGGCGTGTTCGGAATATGGTGTTCGTCACCAATGCCGATGAACGCGAGGATTTTTTCTCGGTCGGTGATCGCCACCGCACCAACGTTGGTCTCTTCGTAAATGATCCGCACTATTTTTTGCGCGTTATCCGAATTGAATCCTCCATGCAAAATACCCACTGAACGCTCGGCGATGGTTAATGCGCGGCGTGAGAAAGTTGCCGAATACTTTTCGAAGATGGTTTTCCGATCTTGGATGATGCTCATGAACAGCGCCGCACCGACCGAGTTAGCAATGATCATTGGCGCGGCAATATCAGAAACCAGAGCATAGGACTGCTCGAATGGTTTCGCGACCGCTAACAGAATTAGCATCTGAATAATCTCTGCAAACAGGGTTACCGAGAAAACCACCAATGGATTAAACAGCTGGCTGGCTTTGTTCTTTCTCACTAGGTAAACGTGTAATAGGCCGCCAATCAAGCCTTCTGCTGTTGTTGAAATCGCGCAAGCTAGATCTGTGAATCCACCCAAAGAGTAACGATGGATTCCGCCAGTAAAACCGACCGCAAAGCCGACAACCGGACCACCAAACAGGCCACCCATAACGGCACCCATCGCACGAGTGTTGGCGATCGCGTCATTAATCTGCAGTCCAAAATAGGTGCCCATAATACAGAACAGGGAAAACAGAACGTAGCAGCTTATCTTATGACTTAAGCGTGAAGAGATGCTCAACAAAGGAAGAATTAGTGGAGTCTTGCTGAGCATGTAAGCAATCACTAAGTAGACACAGGTTTGTTGCAGCAGAGAGAGAATGAGTTCCATATTTTCACCTATTGAGACGCTGGTTAAGTGTAAAGCTCATTGCGTGGTAACGGTAGCTTTGCTTGTGTTTTCATTGGTTATATCGAGTTGCGATTGCTTGTCAGGCGGAGATACCAATATTGATGTACAAATGTATGTTGATGTACCAATGCTGAGATACAGTAAAGCCCATCACAGAGGACGGGCTTTAGTCTTAATTTCCACGAATCACTGGGTGATTACGGGAGCAAGCGAAGTGTGTTTGGCTTGTTCTTTTGTCTCTCTATGAAGACGTGTCTCTTGTTATCAATAGTCTGAAAGAACTAGGCGGTTTTGGTGACGCCTTTTGCTTCTTTTTCTTCTTCATCAGCAAGGTCGATATCGCCTTTGCCTTTTGAAATTTTGATAACGTAAGCCGCAATTCCGAATGCACTCACCACGCCGATGATGGTTGAAAGCTGCATTGGTAGACCGAAGCCCAGCTGGCTGTTGTTCAGGATGAATGTGATACATACAGATGTCATGAACACAGCTGGAACCGTTGTTACCCAGTGCATTTTATTGTGACGAAGTAGGTAAGCCGAAGCTGTCCATAGCATCATGACTGCTGTTGATTGGTTAGCAAAACCGAAGTAGCGCCAGATGATGCCGAAGTCTACTTGAGTCAGGATGCCACCGATAACGAACAGTGGTAAAGCCATCAGTAGGCGGTTACGCAGTGTCTTCTGTTCCATGTTGAAGTATTCAGCAAGGATAAGACGGCTTGAACGGAACGCTGTATCACCAGAAGTGATAGGTAGGATAACCACGCCAAGGAAAGCAAGGATACCGCCAAATACACCCAGTAGGCCAAATGAAGCGCTGTATACCACGTTACCAGGGCCGCCGTTTGCAATCGCGTCAGACAAAGACTCAACTGAACCGAAGAATGACAGAGCAAGCGCACACCAGATTAGAGCGATGATGCCTTCACCAATCATTGCACCGTAGAATACGAAGCGACCATTTTTCTCGTTTTCCATGCAACGCGCCATTAGTGGAGACTGAGTTGCGTGGAAGCCAGAGATAGCACCACAAGCGATGGTAATAAATAGAGCAGGCCAAAGCGGTAGATCGTTAGGGTTCATGTTGGTGAACATGTCTTTCATCTCGAAGCCACCCATGATTTGGTGCTCGTCAGATAGACCAATCGCAGTGATTAGGCCAACAGACATAAAGATAAGCAGTGCACCGAACAGTGGGTAGAAGCGACCAATGATTTTATCGACAGGGACAATCGTTGCGATGATGTAGTAAGCAAAGATGATGACAACCATGGTGCTCGTCGACATTACGAAATCAGTTTGGTCGTTCACTAGGTTAGTGATCATGCCTGCTGGAGCAGAAACGAATACCACACCAACAAGAAGCAGTAGAACAATGGCAAAGATGTTCATAAAGTGTTTTGCGCCATTGCCTAGGTAACGTCCAGTGATAGTTGGAACCGAAGCACCACCATTGCGGATAGATAACATACCTGAGAAGTAGTCGTGTACGGCACCTGCGAAGATACAACCTAGCACGATCCAAAGCATTGCTGCTGGGCCGTAAAGGGCACCCATGATAGGGCCGAAGATTGGACCTACACCTGCAATGTTAAGCAGTTGAACTAGGTAAACCTTTGGCGTCGACATTGGAACGAAGTCCACGCCGTCTTGCTTGGTGTGAGCGGGTGTTTGACGCTTTTCATTGATACCGAAAATCTTCTCGATAAAGGCACCGTAAATAAAGTAGCCACCAATGAGTGCTGCAACACAGGTAAGAAACCACATCATAATTTGTTATCCCTGAATGTATTAATTAAGTCAGGGTGTATATTAAATGAGTGTATGAGAAGAAACTTCCGCTATCAGAGTGAGTGGTCGAATAGCTAATTAAGTGGTGTTATAGCTGATTGAGCGGTTTGTTCTCTTGCTTAAGAGGGCAACAACATACAATGAGTGGACATCAGTACGTGTTCAGCGGAGAATCGCCACAAAGGCAGCGCTTCGTCAGGAAGTGGTGAAGTAACAATATAAAGGATTGAAATGAAAAAAATAATAGCACTATTCGCCGTGGCATTTAGCCTTGCAGGATGCAGCGCCAATGTTCAAGATTTAGCGGCCGAAGGCAATTGGCAAGAGATTGGCTATCGTGACGGTATCAAAGGTAACACTCAACGTTCTTACCAAGAGATGACTAAGCTTGGAACGGTAGACCAATCAAGCTACAGCAAAGGATACTATCTAGGTGTTGCTGAATACTGCAATCCAAACCATGCTTATCAAATTGGTTTATCTGGCCAGGTTTATGAAGGCGTTTGTTCAGGTACGGAAGACGCTCAACGTTTCCGTATGGAATGGCAGCGTGGCTGGGATGAGTTTTCTAACGACTACTAAGCTCAAGATAGCGATTCGAAATTAAAAAGACCAGTGCCGTATGTGTACTGGTCTTTTTGTATGTCGTTAAAGTAGCTGTCTAAATGAGATGCGACAAACCAAACTGAGATTACTGATTATTCTCGACTGCTTTTCTCAAGAAGCCATTTTGTTGATCAAGTTGAGCCTTGGCCAGTTCTAAATCTAGCCCTGTTAGAATCATCAAAATAGATAGCTTCACATCATAATCGGTGGTTTTAAGTGTCGAAACTGCAAGGGCTTTGTCACACTCCGTTGCTTGGATTACGATACGAGCTGCGCGGGCAACCAATTTTTCATTGGTCGCTTTTACGTCGACCATCAAGTTCTGGTAGCTCTTACCAATACGAATCATGCTGGCAGTGGTCAGCATGTTGAGCACCAATTTTTGCGCGGTACCTGATTTGAGGCGTGTGGAACCGGTTAAGGCTTCTGGGCCAACCACTGGGCTTATCGCGATTTGAGCAATCTCAGCAATCGGAGAGCCAGGGTTACAAGACAGCGCAACCGTCACCGCGCCAATCTGATTGGCGTAGTTGAGTGCACCAATTACGTAAGGTGTGCGGCCACTAGCCGCGATGCCTACCACGACATCATTTTCTGAAAACTGAATTGCATTCAGATCTTCAATACCGAGAGTCAGCGAATCTTCCGCGCCTTCTTTGGCTTTCAAAATCGCTTCGGGTCCGCCAGCAATGAGACCGATAACCATCTTGTCTGAAACGCCAAAAGTCGGTGGGCATTCTGAGGCATCTAACACACCTAATCGACCACTGGTGCCTGCGCCCATATAAATCAGTCGGCCACCGTTTTGAAAGGCATGAGCGATCTTATCAACCGCTTTCGCGATCTGTGGCAGTTCCGCTTCGATCGCTAAAGGCACTTGTTTATCTTGTTGGTTAATCTTTTCAACCACTTCGAGAGAGGTGAGCAGATCAATATCCATAGTGTCAGGGTTTCTCCCCTCCGAAACGAGGTGCGAGAGCGCTGATATGAGAGCGTCGTTACTCATAATGATCCTTAAATGATAATTCTAAAATGATGGTTCTAAAATTGTTTAGACAGCACGATAGAGAACGCCTAGAGAGGCCGCTTTGCTTGCGCCAGTCACTTCTGGTAAATTGCTTGGCAGTTGATGAACATGACGTTGGGCAAGCCACGCAAAGGCCATGGCTTCCATATAATCGGCATCAACACCTTTACTGGTCGTTGAATCAACTTCCCAACTCGGAAGCAGTTCTGCCAACCTTTTCATCAACAATGGGTTTCGTGTACCACCGCCACACACATACAGTGCAGGTTGGTTACCCAAGCGATAAGTTCCCACTTCATTGGCTATCGTCAATGCGGTGTATTCACAAAGTGTGCGCTGAACATCTTCTGCTGCAAGGTATTTAAATTCTGTAAGTTGTTGTTCTAGCCACGGTAGATTAAACAGCTCTCTACCAGTGCTTTTTGGTGGCAGTTGAGATAGATAAGATTCACTTAGAAGCTGTTCGAGCAAGGCTTGATTAAGTTGGCCTTTTAGTGCGAACTGCGCATTACGGTCAAATTTCTCACCGATGTGTTTATCTACCCAAGCGTCCATCAACATATTGCCCGGGCCAGTATCATAGCCAAGCGTAGGATGATTAGGGCGCAATACTGAAATGTTCGAGATACCACCAATATTCAACACCACAACCGAGCTGTCTTGCGGGTGAAAAATAGTGTGGTGGAAAGCCGGTACTAACGGTGCACCTTGTCCGCCAAGCGCCATGTCTTTACGTCGGAAATCAGCGACTGTTTGAATCTGTGTTTTAGCGGCAATGATATTGGCATCACCCAGCTGCATGGTAAATGGCGAATCCCCCGTTGGCTGGTGGAATACCGTTTGGCCATGATTACCTATCGCAGTCACAGAAGATGCAGGCGTACCTGATTTGTCGAGAAGTTGCAGAACCGCATCAGCAAATAGATGACCAAGCTGGTGGTCGAGTTCACCAATGGCAATCAAATCCGTTTTCTGACCAATACAAACCTCAAGCAGACGGGCTTTTAGATCATCTGGCATAGGGAACTCATCATGAGCGAGTAATGTGATACCAGTGTCTTCTATCGAAACTAAGGCCGTATCAACACCGTCCATACTCGTTCCCGACATCACACCGATATACAGTTCTTTATGATCCATTCCTAAGCTCTTGCCCTGCATTCTTAAAGTATTCCACAGATTGGTTTAAAAACATTGTAAAGCAAATTTAAAGAGAATAATCTCGGGAAGTTTATGAAATTAGGTTTAATAAGGGATAAATATGGGACCGTTGTGGGTAGATGTTGCGGGCTATGAGCTAACAGCTGAAGACAGAGAAATTTTAGAGCATCCAACTGTTGGTGGTCTCATCTTATTTGCTCGAAACTACCACGATAGCAAACAGCTTTCGGCGTTAAACAAAGAGATCCGCAAGGTAGCGAAACGTCCTATTTTGATTGGTGTTGACCAAGAAGGTGGCCGAGTTCAGCGCTTCCGCGATGGATTTTCAATTATCCCTGCCGCTCAAGAATTCGCGACTAAGAATAATGGTGAGCAGTTAGCAGAACAGGCGGGTTGGTTGATGGCGGCGGAATTGATTGCCCATGATATCGATCTGAGCTTTGCGCCTGTATTAGATAAAGGTCACGACTGTAAAGCGATTGGTAGCCGAGCGTTTGGTGAAGATATTGATACCATCGTTCGCCACAGTAGTGCTTTTATTAAGGGCATGAAATCGGTTGGAATGGCGACAACAGGGAAGCACTTCCCAGGACACGGCGGTGTGATTGCTGATTCGCACCTTGAAACGCCTTACGATCCTAGAGACGACATCTTTGAAACCGACATGGCCATCTTCAAGGCTCAAATTGAAGCTGGAATATTAGATGCGATGATGCCTGCGCACGTGGTTTTTTCGCACTATGATGATCAGCCAGCGAGTGGCTCTGAGTATTGGTTGCAGAAAGTATTGAAGCAACAGCTTGGATTTAAAGGCTTGGTGTTCTCTGATGACCTAACTATGGAAGGTGCTGCGATTATGGGTGGGCCAGCCGATAGAGCGAAGGCTGCTCTGAATGCGGGGTGTGACATGGTGCTGATGTGTAATAAGCGAGATGCACAAATTGAGGCTCTTGATCACTTAGCGATTCAAGAGGTGCCTTTAGCCAACTCATTGCTTAAAAAGCACAGCTTTGATTTATCGACGCTTCACTCGGATAGTCGATGGAAAAAGGCCTCAGAGCAAATTAAGCGAATGTTTAACGCTGGGTGATAAATAAACACTCTATAAGTTTGAAGAAGGCGATATGAGAAATATCGCCTTTTTTTTATGTGTGGGGCGCGGTTTAAGCTGGTTTGTGTATCAGAGTGAATTAAATAGAGAGTGTAAATTTTAATTTACATTAAATGTTTTTTATTGTTTACACTTGCAATCGTTTTTGTAGCTGTTATTGTGTTTTTAAAGATTGTTAGCCCAAATGTAAATGGTTGGGTGTAAAAATAAATATACAGGTTGAGTTATGCAGAAAAGTGAATTAAGCAATGTCAATATCATCGACGAACAGGTACTGATTACTCCAGAGGAGTTAAAAGCGAAATTACCTTTGAGCGATAATGCTCGTCGTTTTATTCAAGAGTCTCGTGAAACGATTGCGAATATCATTCATAAGAAAGATCACCGTATGCTAATCGTGTGTGGCCCATGTTCTATTCATGATCTAGAAGCTGCGAAAGAATACGCAAAACGCCTCAAAGCACTTTCTGAAGAACTGAGCGACCAACTGTATATTGTTATGCGTGTTTACTTTGAAAAGCCTCGTACCACTGTTGGTTGGAAAGGCTTGATCAATGACCCACATCTAGATGGTACGTTCGATATTGAGCATGGTCTGCATGTTGGTCGTGAGCTTTTAGTTGAGTTAGCTGAGATGGAAATCCCACTAGCGACAGAAGCGCTAGATCCAATCAGCCCACAATACCTAGCAGATACATTCAGCTGGGCTGCGATTGGCGCACGTACTACTGAATCTCAAACTCACCGTGAAATGGCAAGTGGCCTTTCAATGCCAATCGGCTTTAAGAACGGTACTGACGGTAACTTAGGTACTGCAATTAATGCGATGCAGGCTGCTTCTTCTAGTCACCGTTTCATGGGTATCAGCCGTGAAGGTGAGGTTGCACTGCTAACGACTCAGGGTAACCCAAACGGTCACGTTATTTTACGTGGCGGTAAGCAAACGAATTACGATTCAGTATCAGTACATGAATGTGAACAAGAATTGGGTAAATCTGGTTTAGAAGCTGCGTTGATGGTTGATTGCAGCCACGCAAACTCTCGTAAAGATTTCCGCCGTCAACCGTTGGTTGCTGAAGACGTTATCCACCAAGTGCGTGAAGGCAATAAATCGATTATTGGCCTGATGATTGAGAGCCACATTAACGAAGGTAATCAGCCGTCAGATATTCCTCTCAATGAGATGAAATACGGCGTTTCTATTACCGACGCGTGTATCAATTGGGAGTCAACTGAGGCACTATTGAAACATGCACATACGGAGTTAGTCCCGTTTTTAGAGAACCGCCTGAAAGGTTAGTCAGAGTTTAAATTTAAGTGCCTCATCTTATGGGGCATTTTAAGATCTGTTGCTAACGAACTTGCATCAGTGCAGGCTTATAGATTAGTACGGGCTTATAGATTAGTAAGGAATAAAATGGCCGTTGAACTGAACGAATTACGCGACCAAATCGATGCTGTCGATAAACAAATGTTGGATTTACTGGCTCAACGACTGGCTCTAGTAGAGAAAGTCGGCGAAGTAAAAAGTGAGCATGGTTTACCTATTTATGTACCGGAACGTGAAGCCGCGATGTTGGCGTCTCGTCGTCAAGAAGCCGAGAAAATAGGGGTTCCGCCACAGTTAATCGAAGATATTTTGCGTCGTACTATGCGTGAGTCTTATGCCAGTGAGAAAGATTCTGGTTTTAAGTGCCTTAACCCAGAGTTACGTTCAGTGGTTATCGTTGGTGGTAATGGTCAACTTGGTGGTCTGTTTGGCCGTATGTTCAAGCTTTCTGGTTACGAAGTTAAAATCCTTGGCAGCCAAGATTGGGATAGAGCCGACGAGATTTTAGATAATGCTGGCCTTGTAGTTGTAACGGTTCCAATTCACCTGACAGAAGGTGTGATTGCGAAGCTGGGTAACCTACCAAGCGATTGTATTCTGTGTGATCTGACGTCGATTAAATCAAAGCCTCTACAAGCAATGATGAACATGCACCAAGGCCCAGTGGTTGGGTTGCACCCAATGTTTGGTCCTGATGTTCCAAGCCTTGCGAAACAAGTGATTGTTTACAGCGATGGGCGTGGCTCTGAAAGCTACCAATGGTTACTGAATCAATTTGGTATTTGGGGCGCGAGCCTTTGCCAGATGGATGCTGCTGAACACGACCATGGCATGACTCTGATTCAAGCACTACGCCACTTCACCTCTTTTGCTTACGGCTTGCACCTAAGTAAAGAGAACCCGAACATTGATCAACTTCTGAAGCTAAGCTCGCCAATCTACCGACTTGAGATTGCGATGGTTGGTCGTCTGTTTGCTCAAGACCCGAACTTATACGGTGATATCATTCTTTCTTCGGATGAGAATATTGAGATGATTCGACGTTTCCATAGTCGTTTCGGTGAAGCATTAGAAATCTTGGATGGGAAAGATAAAGCCAAATTCGTTGATAGCTTTAATCAAGTCAGTGATTGGTTTGGCGACTACTCGCAGCAGTTCTTGCAAGAGAGCCAAAATCTTTTAAAGCAAGCGCATGACTCGATTCATCGTGGCTGATACTGATTTGAAATCATAAAAAAGAGCGACCATCTGGTCGCTCTTTTTGTTTGTGCTGAACGCTATGAAAACATTTGGCCTACAGTAGGCTAATAGCAATTAGATCATCATAGGCCAAACCAACAGATCTTATCTATTAACAACTAGTTAGCCATTAACAACTAGTTAGTCGTGATAGGTTTTTTGCTCTCTTCACTCGATACTGTGTCGATGGTCGAGCTAATGTAAGGCACATTCGTCAGGTTGATTTGCAAGCGAACCACATTATCAATCAGTTGAACCAGTGGACCCCACTTAACCTTTTTCTCTTTCTCGAACACGTAGTTGAAGTTCTCCGGTGTCCAATCCATCAAGTATTGAGGGTTCAATGAACGACCAAGGAAGCGTACTTCATAATGCAAGTGTGGCCCGGTTGAGTTACCTGAGTTACCACAGCTTGCAATCACATCACCTTTACTCACAAACTGACCGCTGCGAACTTTGAATTTTTGTAGGTGCGCGTAAGAACTCATGAAACCAAACGAGTGACGCATAGTAATAAAGTTACCGAAGCCTTTTTTACTTGGGCGTACCGTTTCAATGACTCCATCTGCGGGCGCTACAATATCTTCACCACGCTTACACGTTAGATCGATACCAGTATGTACATGGCGTTTACCTGAAATAGGGTTAGTGCGGCTACCATAAGAAGAAGAGATACGTTGATAAGCCATAGGACTGTCGTTTGGAATCAAACGGAACATCGTCGCTCTTACTGCTGAATCTACCGCCGCAGCATCAATGCGATCTTCTAAAGAGACATCATCGGTAAGCAGTTCTTCATCAGCAAGACCCAGCACGGATTCCACATCAAATACACGCTTACCAAGCAGTTGAATGGTGCCTTCTTTTTCTGTCAGTGTTTGCGATAACGAGTGATTGGTTTCTACCTGCTCAGCGTAAAGAAACTCGGTTTGCTCTTTTTCAACAATCAGCGTTTCAATCAACTGTTGTGCATCGCCTGCTTGCATCGCGAGCTCTTGTTTACCTTCGAAGTGCATGTATGCAGCTCCGCCAATTAACAGTGGCACTGAAAAAATGGCAGTGGTGCACATGAGCACGGCTTTTCGGCCGAAGTAAAACGTCTGTTCCCCTTGGTTAGAGGGAATAGTAATGGAAATTTTTTTAGACATGGTTCTGTATTAACTAAATGCTTCTAATAGAAAAAAGGGTAATGGAGATATTATTCCTTACCCAAATCGGTAAGGTGTTCAATCTCTCTATAAAGCAGTTCATCGTCGCCGACATTAAGCTCAACAAGGCGCTTAAGGTGGCTAATACTATCAATATCTAAATGCTCTATGCGTAAACGCATTGAGGTATTGATGGTAGAGACTATCGTTGCTTCTAACTGAATATTGATATCACTGTTGGTGAGCTTAAAGCTGACTTGAACAGGAGCATCGTGGCTGAGTTGCTGCCATTTATCACACTGAATGAGTAAACCATGAAGAGATAAGTCTTGCACCGAGCCTGATACTTTTACTTGTCCTTGTGAGATCTCAGTCGGGACTTGATAAATAACTCGTGAAAATTGACGTCTTTCAAGCATAGGTAATTTCTCTATATCAATAGGTAAATAGTAAGCCAGATATATCAAAGGCCGCTATTATCGCGGCCTTTGTTCAAAATACAAGCTAATTTACTTAGCAATACGCTTGTACTTGATACGGTGCGGTTCAGCCGCTTGTGCGCCCAGAGTCTTTTTCAGCCACTCTGTGTATTCAGTATAGTTACCTTCGTAGAAGTTAACTTGACCTTCATCACGGTAGTCTAAGATATGGGTCGCAATACGGTCAAGGAACCAACGGTCATGCGAGATAACCATTGCACAGCCAGGGAACTCAAGCAGCGCTTCTTCAAGTGCACGTAGAGTTTCGACATCAAGGTCATTGGTTGGTTCATCGAGTAGCAGTACGTTGCCGCCCGCTTTCAGCAGTTTAGCAAGGTGAACACGGTTACGTTCACCACCAGAAAGCTGACCGATGATTTTCTGTTGGTCGTTGCCTTTGAAGTTGAAACGAGAACAGTAAGCACGTGCAGGGATTTCGAAGTTGTTGATCTTAATGATATCAGCGCCTTCAGAGATCTCTTGGAATACTGTTTTGGTGTCGTCCATGCTGTCACGGAACTGATCAACAGAAGCAAGCTTAACCGTTTCGCCTAATTCAACTGAACCTGAATCTGGCTGTTCTGCGCCGCTTAGCATCTTGAATAGTGTTGATTTACCTGCACCGTTGGCACCTACGATACCCACAATAGCGCCTTTAGGCATGCTGAATGATAGGTCATCGATAAGAACGCGATCACCAAATGACTTAGTTAGGTTCTTAACTTCAAGTACCTTGTCACCTAAACGCTCACCCGGCGGGATGAACAGTTCGTTGGTTTCGTTACGCTTCTGGTATTGGCCAGTCGTCAGTTCTTCAAAACGAGCCATACGAGCTTTAGACTTAGCCTGACGGCCTTTAGGGTTTTGACGAACCCACTCAAGTTCTTTCTCGATTGTCTTTTGACGTGCGCTTTCGCCTGATTTTTCTTGTTTCAGACGCTCATCTTTCTGTTCTAGCCAAGATGTGTAGTTACCTTCCCATGGAATACCTTCACCACGGTCAAGTTCTAGAATCCAGCCAGCAGCGTTGTCTAGGAAGTAACGGTCGTGGGTAATTGCCACAACAGTACCGCTGTAATCAACAAGGAAGTGCTCAAGCCAAGCAACTGATTCTGCATCCAAGTGGTTAGTTGGTTCATCAAGAAGCAGCATGTCTGGCTTCTCTAGAAGTAGACGACAGATCGCAACACGACGACGTTCACCACCGGATAGGAGTTCGATTTTCGCATCCCACTCAGGAAGACGAAGTGCGTCAGCTGCGCGCTCTAGAGCTGTCTCTAGGTTGTGGCCGTCTTTCGCTTGGATCAGAGCTTCAAGCTCGCCTTGTTCTTTAGCAAGAGCGTCAAAATCTGCATCTGGTTCAGCGTAAGCTGCATATACTGCATCGATACGCTTAAGTGCGTCTGCAACATCAGAAACCGCTTCTTCTACGATTTCACGTACTGTTTTTGATTCGTCTAGTACAGGCTCTTGCGGTAGGTAACCGACTTTAAGACCTTGTTGTGCACGAGCTTCACCATCAATATCAGTATCAATACCAGCCATGATACGTAGTAGGGTAGATTTACCTGAACCATTTAGACCCAAAACACCGATTTTAGCGCCAGGAAAAAAGCTAAGAGAAATGTCTTTAAGAATTTGACGCTTAGGTGGAACAGTTTTGCTCACCCGAGACATGGTATATACGTATTCAGCCATTGCCGATCGATCCTAATTTATTGTTCAAAATTGTCGTCTATTTTATACCAATATCCCCAAAGATGTTACTCCTAGGACAGAAAAGCCATTCTTGAACTAATCCTTACCTATTATTGTCACATTGGTCATTAAAACTATATTTAATAAGCTTCTGAGGCGAAGTGTTAAATATTAATAATATTTACACTCAATCTCTTTACATTTGATGTGATGTCGGGCGTAAATAGACTTCACGTATTCATACACGCACTAAGGAAAGAGCGAATGTTTTTCCGCATTGGTAATACGAAAATTGCTGTGGCTGCATCGGCAATTTTGTCTTCATTTTCACTGGCTCCGATGGCTATGGCTAGCAATGCCTCCGAGCTTGAAATGCAGCGTGATGTTTATGACAGAGCGCAAGAGGTTTTAGACAACCGTGATCTAGAAGCTTACTCTGCGCTACGTAACAAAATTCAAACATATCCGTTAACGCCTTACACTGATTATCGCGCCTTCTTATTAGGCTTAGGTGATCGCACACCTGCTGAAGTGGATGCCTTTATTGAAGAGAATAAAGCCCTACCATTTTCGAACCGTATGCGTGCGCCTTATTTAGATTTATTGGCGGCTCAAAAACAGTGGAAGACGATCCTTGAGTTTCAAACCAAAGAGCCTGTTGGTGAAAAATATCAATGTATCTACTACCGTGCGAATTATGAGCAAGGAAACAAAGAGCTCGCCTTTAAGGGGGCGAAGCAGCTTTGGTTGAGTGGCAGTGGTGTCGATGATAGCTGTGATCCGCTCTTCGAAAGTTGGGATGAAGCGGATTTAAGAACGGATGAGCTGATATTACAGCGGATGCTATTGGCGTTTGATAAACGAAACGGCAAGTTAATGACCTATCTGATCAAGCAATTGGATCATGATGAGTCAATTGCTCAAGCTAAGCAGATGAAGACGTTGTACAACAAGCCTGAAAATGTACTCGTGTTTGCTAAGAAGCACCCAGCGAATGAATTCTACCAAGCTCAAACCGAATTTGCTTTCGAGAAGCTAGCAAGGAAATCAGCAAGCAGCGCTCAAGAGGTTTTTGATGATGTTGTGAAAGCTCAAAAGTTTTCGAAAGAAAAATCCCAAGAGCTAGCGGACTACCTAACGTTCCGCTTGATCAATACCGACTCTGAAGAGTTGATGGCGTGGCGAGACAAAATGCTCGCGAGTTCATCAAAGCAAGTCTTGTTGGAAAGACGTGCTCGCTTAGCGATTCAGCATGCAGATTGGACTGGCTTGAAAGAGTGGATTGCGCGCTTAGATGATAAGCATCAGGCTTCGCTTCGCTGGCAGTATTGGCAGGGTCGAGCAGAGATAGCACTCGGTGATACTGCTAAGGGTAACAAACGACTGTCAGATATCTTGGGTCAGCGTAATTTCTACAGTGTGGCTGCGGCTAAGCAGTTAGGTAAGCCAGTTCAGTACCCAACATCGACACTCAAATACAACGCTGAAACAGTAAAGCCATTTGAGACCTCTTTGGTTCGAATTGGCGAGCTGATTGACCGAGATAAAATTGCGGCAGCGAAGAGTGAGTGGCGTTGGTTGTTAACCAATGCTGATAAAGATCAGAAATCAATGCTCGCAGCTCATGCTGCGACGCAGCGTTGGAACCACTTTACAGTGACAGCGAGCATCTCTGCGAAGATGTGGGACAACATAGACCTACGCTTCCCTGTTGCTCATAAGTGGTGGTTTAACTTCTACGCCGAAAAGCACGATATTAACCCAATCACCTTAATGTCTTTAGCGAGACAAGAGAGTGCGATGGATTCAGAAGCTCGCTCTCCAGTTGGCGCGCGTGGCATCATGCAAATTATGCCAAAGACGGCGCAATATACGGCTAAGAAACATAAGATTAAGTACCAGGGCAGCGATGACCTTTATGATGTCGGCAAGAACATTGAGATTGGTAGCCACTATCTAGATGGCCTATTAGCTCAATATGATAACAACCGTATTTTTGCATTTGCTGCTTATAATGCAGGCCCGAGTCGTGTCAAACAATGGCGTTCACGCAGCGATGAAAAGCTCGATGCATTTGCTTTTATCGAAATGATTCCATTCAAAGAGACTCGTGGCTATGTTCAGAATATCTTGATGTTTGAGACCTACTATCGAGATATCTTGGGCGAGAAAGGGATGTTTTTAGCGCCCCATGAGGCCGAAACGAAATACTAGGGGTTCGGTACTTTCTCTGAAACTGAGTAATATTAAAGGCAGTGAGTGCGAACCAGTTCCACTTGCTGCCTTTTTACATTGGATCAAAGCAAGTGTTTCGGTATAAAGTGTTAAACGCTTTCAATCATTAAGCGGCTACTTCAAGCCAAAATTTAAAAGTAAGTGTAGAAATATGGCATCACAACCTGAATATGAGAATTGGCAACAACTAATGGATTTGGTAAAAACAGCGGCTGAGAAAGATCAGCATGAACTGTTGTTGACCATGATGATGACACCTGATGAGCGAGATGCTTTGGTCGCTCGAGTGAATATTCTTTGTGAACTCATGAAAGGGGACATGTCACAAAGACAGGTGAGCCAAATGTTAGGTGTGGGTGTGGCTACGATCACGCGAGGCTCTAATGAGCTAAAGGCTAAATCTGAGCAAGAGAAAGCGGCAATTGTAGAGCTGTTACTTAAGTAAGCATTTAAACAGTAAGCCTAAGAACTTGATAAAAACGCTAACCATAGGTTAGCGTTTTTTGTTTTTATCCCGCTCAATGATATTACCTCTAGAGAGGCGAAATATCGTGTTTCTTAAACAAGACTAAGCAGGGAAGTGCTTAGGGTTAACAAATGGGATCAGCGCTAGGATTAAAGCTTGGCTATATACAGAACTGCGAGATAGTTGGTTATGTGTCAATAAGCCAATCGCACCGCCTTTTTGTTTTATGTTGTCGGTGCCGAAGACTTCATCCATCACATCACCTAGCTCATTCGCATGCTGGAGTTTATCAAGCACAACGGGTGGCAGCATTAAGCTTGCTGAGCGAGATTCTCCGCGCTGACCGTTTGCTTCAATGACCATCCAAGCAAATGTAACCTTTCCTTCTATTCCAGACTCTAATCCAACATAAAAATCCGCATCAGGTTGAGCTTGAGTTGCGTTGTGAACGCGATTTACCGCACCTTGATAGGTCTCGTCGTTGCTCATCGGTTGATCGGCGACACCGCTAGGGACGCTGATGCCTTTGAAATCAAATTCAGTATCAGGAAAAGCAGATAAGAATGCACTTTTAACGGCGTTAATTTTAGCTGGGTTCAGCGATGCGATGATTACAGATTTCATGTATTGGATTCTTTTTTTTATCGATTAAATTGAGTTGATGTTGTCGGTACCAATCACTCAGTTCTTCTAATGGCATAGGTTTACCGAAGTAATAGCCTTGCAGCATATCGCACTGTGCTTCTTGCAACCACTGATGCATGCTTTCAGTTTCGATGCCCTCGGCTGTGACCTTCTTACCCTGAGCATGACATAACCCGATAACCGGTTTCACTATGTTCTGATTATCGGTCTCAATTAAGGTGTCTAAAAAGGCTTTATCGAGCTTAATTTTTTGAGTTGGATACTGCACCAGTTGAGTGATGGAGGTGTAGCCAGATCCAAAGTCATCAATGGCTAATCGATATCCCATATCAGAGAGTTCGTTAAGCAGCGGAAAACCTTCAGAGTTTGAGTAAAAGGTTTCGGTAATTTCAAAATCAATCAAACTTGGCGGAATTCGATTTAAATCGGCGTGCTCTTTTATGAAGTCAGCAAGATCAGTCGTTTCAATCCCAGCAGAAGATAAGTTAATCGATAACTGAATTGAGTGATCAAATTGAGCCTGAAGTCGATGAAAAGAAGCAAATGCATTCTGAATGACCCACTGATCAACCTGATCGAATAATCCTGTTTGCTCGGCAATTGGAATGAATTCATCAGGTGGAACCAAGCCTAGTTGCTCCGAATTCCAACGTAATAACACCTCAACACCAATAACATGGGTTCCTGTTGAATCCATGTACGGCATATAAACGAGTCTAAATTCATCATCAAAGTTCTTGTCTCTGAGTGCGCGTTCAATGTTTGCTTGGCGTTGAATCGCTTTGTCTAAATCTCGTGAATAGTCAGCAAATTGGTTTTTACCTGCGCGTTTGGCTTGGTACATCGCGGTATCAGCGTTCGACAGTAGCTTTTCGATGGAGTGGCCATCGTTGGGGTAGGTCGCAATACCAATACTGACCGTGATCGGAAAGCTCCCTGATTCTGTGATAAAGCCTTTTTGTAGTGGCGTCAGTAAGCTATCAGAGAATCTATGCGCGATATTCCCTTGTCGAGTAGGGGCGTTAATGTACACAACGAACTCGTCTCCAGAAAGTCGGGCGGGCATACAATGAGCGTCAAATTCTGTTTTATAGTGGTTACAAATATCGGAAATACGCTGAGCAAAACTGACCAGAATGGAGTCGCCGATTTGATGTCCATATTTGTCGTTCACAAACTTGAAGTTATCTAGATCAAAGTAGAGAACCCAGGTTTCGGTATTCGAGCTAGGCTTGGGTAATGATTGCTGAACGAAGGTTTGAAATTGATGCCTATTGGCTATTTGGGTTAATTGATCATTCTCGGCCAATAGCTTGGTCTGTTGGTAGGTGTTATCTAACTCTTGGTACATATCATAAAAACGCTGTGAGAGGCGGCCAAGCTCATCACGAGTGCCTAAGCGTTCGATGTTCTTACGTTGTTTTTTTTCGACTTGCTGCAGTTGTCGGTCGAGTCGTGTTATCGGGGATATCACACTGCGAGACAAAAGCATGAGTAGCAGAGCAACCGTCACAAACGCGGATAGTGCAAAAGACAAACTCAGCTTATTCCAAATTGATTCGAGCTTGTTTTCCAATAGGAATGGCGCCGGGTCAACTGTGGCGTATAGTTCTGGTGCAAGCTTAACTGAGTGGGTGACATTATTTTCCAGAGAAACCGCTATAGATGTGAAGAATAAGCTGGTTTGGTAGTCGAACTCTATCTGTTTTCTCAGCGCATTAAATTTATCGAGAGAGACTGACACAACAACAAAGAACACATCGTCGGGGTGATTGTTTGCGGTTGGGAAAATCGTTTTTTTGTCTACCTTCTCGTAGTGAACCAACATCCCTTCACCTTGAGAGTTTTGAATATAGTTGGTACTTGATGTTGCTAAGGTGTCTTGATAGTACTGATCCACAAAATCCAATATTTTGCTGTCAATCTGAGTGCGTGAGTCGCTGTTATTATCAGCGTAATAACTCAATTTTCGCTGACTATTGAGAAGCGCTAACCCGGTATAGCTTTCATCGTCATCTTGCAAGAAGTGTATGGCTTCTCGAAGGTTACTAACCAGTTCAAGATCGCGAGATAGGTTTTGTTCAGTGAGAAAGTAACGCTTCACCATGTCACTTTGGGTCAAGGTGTAAGAGTAGCTATTTAGGAACGAGCGAGACTGTCGAAAATATCCTGCCAACTTTTCCATGTTTAGCTGAAGTGCGTTGTCTTCGCGTTTGATAAAACTGCTTTTCTGCGTTGAATAAATAATATAGCTAGAAGCTGCGGCACTGATCAGTATCACAGGGGTTATCAGTAGTAAGATTTTAGTACTTAGCTTCATAGTTAATGACAACACTATTTATAATTTAAGCGCGTAAGTTTATGTTACTTAATACTTACTCGCTATTAATTACACGTAGTTCGATGATTTCCTGTGAAGGGGGTAAGGTTTTGTCTTTATTGATAAAAAAGCCACTAATGAGTTTTTTGTTAAGAAGGTGTTGAATGGTGTGGGTTAGAAGGTATGTACAGCCAGTGAAATAATCGAGTCATGTCTCAGGAATACGTAGTGTGAGTATTCCTGAGTACGAGTTATTCCACTAGCCGCTGGTTTTAGCATTTGGCCTACTGTAGGCCAAATGGTTATAGCAGATTTAAACTTATGCCAGCTTTAAACGTTTGTTCGTTAAAAACTTATGTTCGCCAAAAGCTTATGTTCGTTAAAAGCTATGACAACTTAACCTGCGTGGCTTTGATGTTTTCACTTGGATAACAACCCAACACTTTAAGGTGACGAGTAATGGCAGTTAGTTCCGTTATCGCTTGCTGCATATTATCTGCATCCAAATGTGCTTCTAAATCAACGTAGAACATCTCTTCCCATGGGTTGCCCATGATAGGACGAGATTCCAGCTTAGTCATGTTGATGCCCAAGCGTTGTAGGATTAGTAGAGTTTCTACCAAAGAACCCGCCTCTTGAGAAGTCGACATGATCAGTGTCGTTTTAGCTGGGATTTGAGTTGATACTTCTACCGGTTTACGCGCCACAACGATGAAACGAGTGTGGTTCTCAGTTTGGTTTGCAATGTTGCCTTGGATTGGCTGAAGCCCATAAAGCTTGCCGCTCGATGCATTGCCAATTGCTGCCACATCATCGCCTTCCAGATCTTTAACCTTCTTCATTGCATCAGCTGTACTTGCGCAAGACTCAAGGCTGACACCTTTAAGACGACTCAAAAACTCACTGCACTGTTGGTGAGGTTGTGGGTGTGAATAGAGGGCTTTGATGTCCTCTAAACGAATATCATTTTTCGCAACCAAGCAGTGTTCAATTGGTTGAGACAGTTCACCAACGATATAAAGCGTTGTGTGTTGCAGTAGGTCGTAGACCTCGTTGATTGAACCTGAACTGGTGTTCTCAATCGGCAACACACCGTAATCGGCATGACCAGATTCCACCGTCGATGCCACTTCTTTGAAATGATTGCAGTTAAGCTCTATCAATTCCATATTCTTACGGCTGAAATATTCACGGCTAGCAAGATGAGAATATGATCCCTTAGAACCTAAGAATGCAACGCGAGCCAGAGGTTTACGGCTTTGCGGGTTCGCTAGGTTTTGTAAGTATGACTGCTGTAGTAAAACGGAATCTTCGATGATGGTGTGAAACAGTTTAGTAATGTACTGTGCATCAAGCTCATATTTATCTTTACCGTTGTTAATCAGCTTAACCAGAAGCTGCTGCTCACGAACGGCATCGCGTACAGGCTTTGATGTTTCTACCTTGCTTTTCGCAACTTCGATACTGAGTTTGCGACGTTCGGAAAGTAAACTCAGCAGTTCGTCATCTAAATCATTAAGACGAAGGCGGATATCATCCAGTGAAATTGAGCGGTCAGTCATAAATGTGTCCTTATAAAAAAGCCTCCCTAGTGTGGGAGGCTTCTTGTTCGTTTTTGACTTGTTTTTCTAAAACGACTCAGCCTCCGATTTACGGAAGAAAAAAGAAGTCAAAAATAAACAAAGATTGAGTGTGCATAAAAAGTGATTGTTTTATGAATGTTTAAACACAATAAGCAAGCGAGCTACGAGCGTCAAGCAAAAAAATAGCGCCCTGAGGCGCTATTTTTTAATCTGTTCTCTTTCCTTATTCTACTTCAGCTTCTAGCTCTTCGATTTCAGGCTTTTCAGCGCGGCGCGCTTCAGGTTTATGGCGTAGCTTGTTGAGTTGACGCTCTAGTTTTTGTTCTACTTCGTTGATAGCTACGTAGAGGTCGTCATGGATTGATGAAGCAACAAGTTGGCCTTTTGGTACGGTTAGAACCGCTTCAAATTTTTTCTTCTTGTTTGGTTCTTCGCTAAAGCTCGCTTGGCAGCCAATGATGTCTACTTGCCATTTATCCAGCTTTTTAAATTTGCTTTCTATGTGATCACGGATTGCAGAGGTAATGTCGATGTTTTTACCAGTGATGTTCATTTTCATAGAAGTTTTCCTCTGTTGTATCCCTCATGGGTTAACTTCAGATTACGACTTCTAGGAATAAAGAATGTGATCTAGATCTTGTTTTGGTTGGGTGGGATAAGCATTAAAATCAAATGTGATCTCACGCAAATCTTAGTATCTTTTTGGCGAAAAATGCTTGTTATCTCTATGAAAAACGATAACTTGGAGGCAAGGCTTCGCTAAAAATTAAACCAGTTTTTAGGGGCGTCCTACAGCCTATGGAAAGTGCTTGATTGAAATTTACTCAATAGTGTTTTGTGATATAGGTCTCGCGTTCTAGATCGCTACGTAAGCTTCTTCAGAATTAGATAAACAAAAGCCGCATAAGTTTTCTTATGCGGCTTTTGTGTTTTTAATTTGCCTTAGTGCCTTAGTGCCTTAGCTCCCCTGGCTCTTAGGGTTGAAGACAAACTAATCGTTTGTTTTGAGTAGTCTGGCTGTCCCATTTTCTCGGATAGCATTGATAGCTTGTAACTGCTTATAGATTACAAAGTAACGGTTGATGTTGGCGACATAGGTCACCGGTTCTTTGCTCACGTATTTACGAGTGATGATTTCTACGTTTTTAAACCAGATGTTTGGGTTGTAACCTTTCTGCTTGGCAATGCGCCTCATCTTTCTGATCTTAGCAGGACCAGCATTGTAAGAAGCCAAAGTGAAGTAGATTTGGTTATCTGGCGTAATGGCAGGGTCGTCAAAATACCTGTCCTTAATGAAACGCATGTATTTCACACCCGCATGGATGTTGTTATCCACCTTATGTATGTTTTTGATGTTGACGTTTTTGTCTTTGGCGGTACTTGGCAATACCTGCATCACACCAATAGCTCCACGGTGAGAAACTCGGCTTTGATCCAGTCCAGACTCTTGGAAACCTTGTGCAGACATCATCAAAGGGTCGAATTCGTATCGACTCGAATACTTTTCAAAAACATCTGACAGCTTAGCCACTCGGTCTATTTTATTTGGGTTGAGCGCTCTACCTAACCAGCGAGTGTTGTCGATGTATTTCTGATAGATAACATTTCCAAGTAGGGTACCTGTTCGTGCCGTCTTGACGTATTTGTTGATCTCTTTTTTTAGTTGAGGGCTGTTTTTTCTTAATGCCCACGCTATTTGGCCATTTTCACGTAAGGGTAAATCGTGATGGACCTGAATGTTTTCCATTACGTCAGTCCATAACTTTGCTTTATGGCTATCTAGGATTGTGCCTTGTATATAGCCTTGGTTGACCAACTCTATCAGCTCGTAGTCTTGTAATGACTCCTCAATAAAGTGGACATGCAGCGGTGGTAAGTCTAATTCATTCAGTTCTTTATTGACTCTTTGTACACTCTCGAAGTAACTCGAACTTGCACGGATCCAAACCTCTTTACCGCTCAGTTGCTTGATTTCGGTGATAGGGGCTGAGTTCTTTCCTGTGATAATCAGTTCTTTTCCATTTTTAATCATTGGGTCGGAAAAATCGATGATTCGTAATCGCTTGTCGGTGATCGTCAGGTTCGCGACAGCGACGTCGCCATAACCAGATTCTAATGAGGGAAGTAGATCATCTCGCTGCACTGGGATGATTTGAACATTGAGGTAAGGGTGTTTCTTACGAAGGCTCTTCTCAAAGTGGTAGAGCATTTCAGCCACGATGCCTTTTGGTTTGCCATCCTCGATATAATAAAAACCAAGATCAGCAGACACGAGCACTCTAACCGTTCCTTTGGTTTTGAGCACGTCTAAGTCACCCATGTAAGGCTCGTTGCTTAACGGGGACAGTTCTAATGCGTAGGATAATTGGCTAAATAGCGATATCCAGATAAATAATAACAACCTACTCACATCCACACTCCATGTTGATGTTTTGTTAAAAGTTATCTTTTGAAGATACCGTGTATTATGCGATTCATCAAGTTTACGAAATTAAGTTCAAAAAAAACGCGCTAATAAATTAGCGCGTTTTCGAATGAATATGACAACGTTGATTAAGGCAGTGGGTTTAACTCAATCAATTTTTCTGTTCTTGAAGCTGCGTCTTCTAAACCTAGTTGTTTATAAGCTTCTAACTGAATATCCAAAGACTTACGTGCAGCAATGGTGTCTGGGTAAGTCTTCTGCAGTTCTTGTGTTCGGTTTACAGCTGCAATCCAAGCTTCACGGCGTAGGTAGAAATCAGCGGTTGCTAAGTCATACTCTGCGAGGCGGTTCTTAAGTGCGAACATGCGTTTTTGCGCATCTTCCGCATAAGGGCTACTAGGGAAGCGTTCCAGTAGTCGTTTGAAGTCAGCAAACGCGAGTTTTACTGGTTCTGGATCTCGGTCACTACGGTCGATATTAAAAATGTCGTGCATGAAGTTACGGTCTTGTGCCATGTGCGTTAGGCCGCGCATGTAAAGCACCCAGTCTTGTTTTTCATGAGTCGGGTTTAAGCGTAGGAATCGAGAAATGGTTGCAAGGCCTAACGCCAAGTCATCATTTTTGTAGTACGCGTAAATCAGATCTAGCTGTACTTGTTCCGAATAGGCGCCGAATGGGTAACGAGAGTCTAAGGCTTCTAGCTTTTCGATTGCAGAAAGCCAGCTACCGCTCTGTAGGGACTCTTGAGCGTCAGAGTAAAGAACCGATGGTGGTACATCCGGTACTATTTCTTCAGTACTTGAACAGCCAACTAAGAGTGATACGGCTAATAGACCCGATAAAGTAAGGTGTTTCATGTCAGGCGTCGATTCCTTGAATTAAATATTTCGTAAGCTTCCGTTACTTTCTAACCAGTAACAGATACAATGATGCAATTATTCTATTTTATCCATACTAATGGGTATTAGTCTCACGGTTTTTAAAAAAGTTCGATATGGCTCAGCAGATAACATTAACAGACACAGTAAAAAGCAGCCAGTTAGGTCAACGTTTAGACCAAGCTGTCGCTGAACTATTTACCGATTTTTCTCGCTCTCGTATTAAAGAGTGGCTTCTTGACGGCAAAATCCAAGTGGATGGCGAAGTTATCACTAAACCGCGCACCATAGTTTTGGGCGGTGAAGCGATCATCCTACAAGCGGAGCTTGCAGATGAAGAGCGCTGGGAAGCACAAGATATTCCGTTAAACATTGTCTATGAAGATGATGATTTATTGGTTATCAATAAGCCTCGCGATCTGGTTGTACACCCAGGCGCAGGTACGCCGGATGGAACCATACTAAACGCATTGCTTTTCCATTACCCTCAGATTGCAGAAGTACCTCGTGCGGGTATTGTGCACCGTCTTGATAAAGACACAACCGGTCTTATGGTTGTAGCTAAGACGGTTCCAGCTCAAACTCGCCTTGTACGTGCTCTTGCTAAACGTCGTATTACTCGTGAATATGAAGCAATTGCTATTGGTAAAATGACCGCGGGTGGTGTGGTTGAGAAAGGCATTAGCCGTCATGCAACTAAACGTACTTTAATGGACGTGAATGAATTAGGTAAGCCTGCGGTAACTCACTACCGTGTTGCGGAGCACTTCCGCGAACATACTCGTATTCGTCTACGCCTAGAAACAGGTCGTACTCACCAAATCCGTGTTCACATGTCATACCTTCAGCATCCTCTGTTAGGTGATATTGCATACGGTGGTCGTGCACGTATTCCAAAAGGTGCATCTGAAGAGCTGACGACAATGATTCGTTCTTTTGATCGCCAAGCGCTGCATGCTGTAATGCTTAAATTTGTTCACCCTATTACTGGCGAAGAAGTTGAGTTCCACGCACCTGTTCCAAATGACATGGTTGTGATGGCTGAAGCATTACGTGTTGATGCTCGCGAAAATCACGAAGACGACATTTAACCATGTCAATGATCATCCCTGACTGGAACGCTCCTCAAAACGTGAAAGCATTTGCTTCGACTCGTTTCGATGGTTGTTCTACAGGTGCTTATCAAGGGTTAAACCTCGGTATGCACGTTGGGGATGATACTTCGCTTGTTGAAAGCAATCGAATATGGCTAAAGCAACAATCTAAGATGCCCACAGCTCCAGTATGGCTAAATCAAACTCACTCAACGGATGTCGTTACGGTTTTAGAACCGGTGACGAATGTTCTTGATGCTGATGGTGCATTTACCTCTGCAAAGGGTATTGTGTGTTCAGCGATGACGGCTGATTGTTTGCCCGTAATTCTTACTGATACCAAAGGCACTCAAGTCGCGGCTGTTCATGCGGGGTGGCGTGGTCTTGCTGGTGGCATTCTTGAAAATGCCGTCGCAAAGTTTTCAAATCTAGATTCAGATAATCAGATCATGGCTTGGCTTGGCCCTGCAATTGGCAAAGATGCATTTGAGGTTGGCAACGATGTGTTGGAAGCTTTTGTTCGTTTTGACCCTCAAGCGAAATTAGCATTTCAAGCCAAAGCTAAACCGGGCAAATGGCTGGCAAACATGTCTCAACTCGCGACTCAACGATTAATGAAAGTTGGCGTGACTTCAGTGACAGACTCGAATCTATGTACATACGCAGATTCAGATGCTTTCTATTCTTATCGCCGTGATGGTATTACTGGACGTCAGGCTACATTTATTTGGTTAGAGTAATCTCTGGCTAGCACAACCACTCATCCAGCTCATTTATATTTTCATATAAGCTCTATTCTTCACTCTTATCCCTTGAAAATCCGCGTTACCGTATCCATCTTCTAACCATAAGATAAACATATCTAAGAGTAGGAAGGTTGGCATGCGTCTCGATCGGTTCACTAGTAAATTCCAAATTGCGATATCTGATGCTCAGTCGCTCGCATTAGGTCGTGATCACCAATATATAGAACCTGTACACCTAATGGTGTCTTTGCTTAATCAAGATGGCAGTGCGATTCGTCCATTGCTTACTATGCTGAACATTGATGTTGTTCAATTGCGTTCTAAATTGAGTGAAATATTAGACCGAGTGCCAAAAGTAAGTGGTATCGGTGGTGATGTTCAGCTTTCGAATGCCATGGGAACGTTGTTCAACCTATGTGACAAGGTCGCGCAAAAGCGCCAAGACAGTTACATATCTTCAGAAGTATTCCTACTCGCTGCAATTGAAGACAAAGGTCCTTTAGGGAGCTTACTTAAAGAGTTAGGCCTTACTGAGCAAAAACTATCTCAAGCTATCGAGCAAGTTCGTGGTGGTCAAAAAGTCGATGACCCGAATGCCGAAGACAGACGCCAAGCATTAGAGAAGTTCACCATTGATCTGACTGAAAGAGCAGAGCAAGGCAAACTAGATCCTGTGATTGGTCGAGACGATGAAATCCGTCGTACTATCCAAGTACTTCAACGCCGTACTAAGAATAACCCCGTTATTATTGGTGAACCTGGTGTCGGAAAAACGGCAATCGTTGAAGGCTTGGCGCAGCGCATTATCAATAATGAAGTACCGGAAGGCTTGAGAGGGCGACGAGTTCTTTCATTAGACATGGGCTCTTTGATTGCAGGTGCTAAATATCGTGGTGAATTTGAAGAGCGCTTGAAATCAGTTCTCAACGAATTATCGAAAGAAGAGGGCAACATTATTCTCTTCATCGATGAAATTCACACCATGGTCGGAGCTGGTAAAGGTGAAGGCTCTATGGACGCCGGTAATATGCTGAAACCAGCATTGGCTCGTGGTGAGCTGCATTGTGTAGGCGCAACGACACTCGATGAACATCGTCAGTATATAGAGAAAGATCCTGCATTAGAGCGTCGATTCCAAAAAGTGATAGTCGATGAGCCAACCGTTGAAGACACAGTTGCGATTCTTCGTGGTTTGAAAGAGCGCTATGAACTTCACCATCATGTAGAAATTACTGACCCAGCGATTGTAGCGGCGGCAACGTTATCTCATCGATACGTTTCAGATCGCCAGTTACCGGATAAGGCGATTGATCTCATTGATGAAGCGGCTTCGAGCATTCGCATGCAGATCGATTCAAAACCTGAGTCGCTAGATAAGCTCGAGCGCAAAATCATTCAATTGAAGATCGAGCAGCAAGCTCTCACGAATGAAAATGATGAAGCCAGTGAAAAGAGGCTTCGCACGCTGCAAAGTGAACTTTCTGAGAAGGAGCGGGATTTTGCTGAGCTTGAAGAAGTTTGGAACGCTGAAAAAGCGGCGCTTTCCGGGACGCAACATATCAAATCAGAGTTAGAACAAGCTCGTATGGATATGGACTTTGCAAGGCGTGCTGGCGATCTTAACCGAATGTCTGAATTGCAATATGGTCGAATCCCAGAGTTGGAGAAGCAGTTAGATCTCGCGACTCAAGCTGAAATGCAAGAAATGACCTTATTACGTAATAAGGTAACTGACGCTGAAATTGCCGATGTTCTTTCAAAGCAAACCGGCATTCCGGTTTCTAAAATGCTAGAGGCAGAAAAAGAGAAGCTTCTGAAAATGGAAGGTGTTCTGCATAAGCGGGTTATTGGGCAAGCCGAAGCGGTAGAAGTGGTATCGAATGCGATTCGTCGTAGTCGTGCTGGTTTATCCGATCCAAATAAGCCGATTGGTTCTTTCTTATTTCTTGGTCCAACGGGCGTAGGTAAAACCGAACTGTGTAAAACATTGGCTAACTTCATGTTTGATAGTGACGATGCCATGGTTCGTATCGATATGTCTGAGTTTATGGAGAAACACTCAGTGGCTCGTTTGGTTGGTGCTCCTCCTGGTTACGTTGGGTATGAAGAAGGTGGTTACTTAACTGAAGCTGTTCGTCGAAAACCTTATTCTGTGATTCTGCTTGATGAAGTAGAGAAAGCGCACCCTGATGTTTTCAATATTCTATTGCAGGTTTTGGATGATGGACGATTAACCGATGGACAAGGTCGCACGGTCGATTTCAGAAATACTGTAGTGATCATGACATCTAATCTTGGCTCTTCGAGAATTCAAGAAAACTTCAATACGCTCGATTACCAAGGAATAAAGAATGAGGTGATGGAAGTGGTAGGTAAGCATTTCCGCCCTGAGTTTTTGAACCGTGTTGATGAAAGTGTCGTGTTCCATCCATTAGGTCAAGCTCACATCGAGTCAATAGCCGCTATTCAGCTTGAGCATTTGAAGAAACGAATGGAAGACAATGGCTATGAGCTTGAAGTTTCGGACAAAGCACTGAAGTTGATCTCTCAAGTCGGTTTTGATCCTGTCTATGGTGCGAGGCCTCTTAAAAGAGCAATTCAGCAGAGTGTTGAGAACCCATTAGCGAAAGCGATACTTGCAGGAAAAATCAATCCGGATAAGAAAGTGCAGCTATTAGTGAATAACGACCGAATTATTGCTCACCAATAATCAAGGTAAGAACGATAGGTACGATTAGTCAAAATTAAGACGTAATCGTACCTATTTTGAACGCTTTGTGTGAATAGTGTCCGAACGATCGCCTGCTGCGGTCTTTTTTCGTTTTTGGCCTTGTGCAAAGGGGGATTCTCTCTATAATGCGCCTCCGTTGCCAGGGATAACTAAGCGGTTTGAACTAAGTAACGAGACGACATTAAGCATTTAAGATGCTTTGAAAAATTAGCTGGAAAAAGTGTTTGACACTGGAACCCAATTCGCTAGAATGGCCGTCCACTTAGAGAGGCTCCTTACTAAAAGGAACGCTCAATAAGTAAAGCTCTTTAACAATTTAAACCTATCAATCTGTGTGGGCACTCGTTGATGAATATCAAAACGTTTTATCCTTTGGGTAAAACAGTTACTTCGGTAACAAACTTGATTTCAATGAACTGAGTGACCTGAGCTAGAAATAGTTCGAATGCTTTTTGGTTTTGCTTTTTATTAAAAAGTGAAAACAACAAGCGGCACAGTCAATTCATTACCATTCTGTTGGAATGGTAATAGCTTTAGAATTACATGTTTATTTCGATGAATATTAGTTTTGAAGTCAGT
>NZ_CAWNBB010000023.1:0-26017 GCF_963872585.1 Vibrio sp. 10N.222.47.A9
TAAGTTAATTAATGGAATTGGTATAAAAAGGCCTCGTAGGTAAATACCTATGAGGCCTTTTTTGATCTTAACGGTAAACCGTTTATCTCACTCGGTGGCGTTATTGAACAACTTCACCAGATTCAATCACCGTCTTACGAACGACTTTGGTGAAATCGAGTGCTTCTTGGCGAATCTTATCTTCATCGACCGTTAGCATGTCGCGGTCTTGCATGATGATCTTACCGTCAACGATGGTGTGGCGAACGTTACCCGAGTTAGCTGAGTAAACTAATGCCGAGTATGGGTTGTAGACTGGAACCATGTTTGGCGCTTTCGTATCGATCACTATGATGTCGGCGAGTTTACCGGCTTCAAGAGAACCGATCTTATCTTCCATGTGTAGCGCTTTTGCTGCGCCCATTGTTGCCATGTCGATCACTTTGATCGGCGGCATTGCGGCACGATCTTTATTAACCAACTTGTGAACTTTAGCGACTTGGTTGAATTCATCAATGGTGCTCAGTGTGTTACCAGACATCGGGCCATCAGTACCTAAACCAATACGAACGTTTTCGTCATACATCTTAAGCGCAGGAGATACACCTTTTGCTGACTTGATGTTAGCACTCATGTTGTGAGCCACACCCATATCCGATTTTTTCACTAGCTCGATATCATGATCGTCAACGAGGATCATGTGTGCACCCACCAAGTTTTTGTTGAGTGCGCCAATGCTGTCCATGTATTGAACCGGTGATAGCCCATCTGAACGCTCGGCGATTTTCTCTTCTTCACGGTGTGATTCTGCTAGGTGAATCATTACTGGTACATCGAGCTCTAGAGAGAGCTTAGAGATCTTCTGTAGTATCTCTGTGGTGTTGGTGTAAGGCGCATGTGGTGCAAACGCGGGTGTGATACGCGGGTGGTCTTTGTATTCTTCAATGAAATTCAGCGCGTATTGGATGCCTTCTTCCGCGTTGGCAGCGTCCGCTACTGGGAACTTAATCACGGTTTCACCAAGAATGGCACGCATACCGATCTTATCGACAGTTTTCGCAACTTCATCTTCGAAGTAGTACATGTCGGCGTAAGTCGTGACACCGCCTTTTACCATTTCAACGTTACCGAGATTAGCGCCAATGCGTACCATGTCTCGCGATACCAGTTTCTTCTCTAGAGGGAAGATATAACGGTGAAGACGGTCAGGCACATCATCGGCCAACGAACGGAAAACCGTCATCGATACGTGAGTATGAGTATTGATAAGACCCGGCATCACGATATCGCCATCCACGTCTAACACTTGTTTCGCTTGGTACTGCTTCTCTAGTGAAGCATCACCAACGGCAATGATTTTGTTGTCTTTTACGACAACAGTACCGCTCTCATAAACCGTTTTGTCTTGGTTCATGGTTAGAACCATTGCATCGGTAATCATCAGGTCAGCTTTTTCCATTGCTGAACTCGCAAATGGAAATAGAGCGAGGCTTGCCATTGCTGAAGCCAATAGGGTGCGTTTTAGTTTCATATCAATACTCAGAACAGGAGTTGGTAAAGTGTCGGGATAATAGTGTATTTCATTCATGGCGCAAACGTTTGTTTTATCGTTTGCTTGAAATTTTGATGATAGTCCGTCTCTATGAAGCGATGTTTCACAAAGTGAAGATATGTATCAATCTTAGGTTATTTTAGGCTTTTCCAAAGCATATCTGTAGCTTACCCCTAGCATCAGATATACTAGGGGTATATACATTCCTTGCTTAAGCAGGCCCGCCTATGTCAAAAAACACACCAATGTCAGAAAACACGACAGCGACAACCACTGTTGATCCTTTTGCCGACCGAGAGTCGAAAAATTACGAAAACCCAGTACCAAGCCGAGAGTTCATTATTTCGTTTCTAACAGACGCGAATATCCCAATGAACCGTAACGATCTATTCGAAGCTTTGGGTTTGGCTGGAGAGGAACAATATGAAGGGCTGCGTCGTCGTTTACGTGCAATGGAACGTGATGGACAGCTTATCTTTACCCGTCGTCAGTGCTACGCATTGCCTGAGAAGATGGAATTGATTAAAGGCTATGTGATTGGTCATAAAGACGGTCATGGTTGGGTTCGCCCAGACGGCAGTGTGGGTAAAGACAATGATATCGTGTTGCCGCATCACCAGATGAAAACCATCATGCACGGTGATTACGTACTGGCTCAGCCTACTGACAACAGTAAACGTGGTCGTCGTGAAGGTCGTTTGGTTCGTGTTCTTGAAGAGCGCAAAACGCCACTTGTTGGTCGCTTCTTCCTAGAATATGGCCATTCTTACGTGGTTGCTGATGATTCTCGTATTAGTCACGACATCCAGATCCCTACTGAGCATAAAGGCGGTGCTCGAATGGGTAATGTGGTTGTGATTGAAATTACGGATCGTGGTGGTCGTTCTCGTAACATGATGGGTAAAGTGACCGAAGTTCTTGGTGAAAACATGGCTCCGGGTATGGAAACGCAGATCGCGATCCGTACTCACCAGATCCCACAAGAGTGGCCTGAAGCGGTAGATAAGCAAATCGTAAACCTCGGTGAGCATGTTCCTGAAGAAGCAAAAGAAGGACGTGTTGATCTACGCAAACTGCCATTGGTTACCATTGATGGTGAAGATGCGCGTGACTTCGATGATGCGGTTTACTGTGAAGCGAAGAAAGGCGGAGGCTGGCGCCTGTGGGTAGCGATTGCTGACGTAAGTTACTACGTTCGTCCAGATACCGCGCTAGACAAAGAAGCGATTAACCGTGGTAACTCGGTATACTTCCCGTCACAAGTTGTGCCAATGCTGCCAGAAGTCCTTTCTAATGGCCTATGTTCATTGAACCCTCAAGTCGACCGTTTATGTATGGTGTGTGAGATGACTATCTCAGACAAAGGTAAACTGTCGGGTTACAAGCACTACGAAGCGGTAATGAACTCTCATGCCCGTCTGACTTACAACAAAGTTGGCGCTATCTTAGATGGCAATGAAGAACTTCGTGAGCGTTACGAGCCTGAAGTACCACATCTTGAAGAGCTTCATAAGATGTACAAGGTACTTAAGAAAACGCGTGATGAGCGTGGTGCGATTGAGTTTGAAACGGTAGAAACTAAGTTTATCTTCAATGCGGATCGTAAGATTGACCGTATTGAACCCGTCATCCGTAACGATGCACACAAGATCATCGAAGAGTGTATGATTCTTGCGAATATCGCATCGGCGTCTTACGTAGAAAAAGCGAAAGAACCTGCACTGTACCGTGTTCACGATACTCCGGGAGAAGAGCGCTTAACGGGCTTTAAGAGCTTCCTTAGTGAGCTAGGTTTAACGCTGGAAGGTGGCCTGTCGCCATCACCAGTAGACTATGCACAACTGATGCAACAGATTAATGAGCGTGAAGATCGTGAGTTAATCCAAACCATGCTACTGCGCTCGATGAAGCAAGCGGTATACAACGCGGACAACGCAGGTCACTTTGGTCTAGCTCTTAAACGCTATGCTCACTTTACCTCGCCAATTCGTCGTTACCCAGATTTGCTATTGCACCGCGCGATTAAGTACCTTATTGCGAAAGAAGAAGGCCGTCAGAGTGAGCGTTGGACGCCAACCGGTGGTTACCACTACACTTTCGATGATATGGACTTCTACGGCGAGCAGTGTTCAATGACTGAGCGTCGTGCTGATGATGCTACGCGTGAAGTGAACGACTGGCTGAAGTGTGAGTACATGCAAGATCATGTCGGCGAAGTGATGGATGGCGTAATTGCTAACGTGACTGGCTTCGGCTTCTTTGTGCGTCTTACTGAACTGCACATCGATGGCTTGGTACATATCTCAGCGCTAGCGAATGATTACTACCAATTTGATGCTGTTGGTCAGCGTTTAGTCGGTGAAAGCTCAGGTAACATCTACCGCTTAGGTGATTCGGTTAAAGTGAAGGTTTCTGCGGTTAATCTAGAAACTCGCCAAATCGACTTTGATTTAGAAGACACCGATCGTCAGCCTCGTGGTAAAGGTAAAACAGCCAAGAAACGTGCAGCTGAAGCGATGAAAAAGGCGAAAAGCAAGAAGCGTTCAGCGGTGAAGAGTAATAAGCCGGGTGTACCTGCGACGCCTTTAGTTGAACCGACTAAGCGACCAGACGGTAGCTCTGAAAGTTCAGCTAAGAAGTCAGCGAATAAAACCGGTGCAGCGAAGGCGCGAGCTAAGAAAAAGCGTACCGCAAGCCGTAAGCCAAAGGCTGATAAGTCTTAAGTTTATAAGCCTTAAGGTTAATAAGTCTTAAGCTTAATAAGGCGCTTTGCTAATTAGGTTTAGCACAGCGCTAGTTTAATGTGACATGGCTTTAACGCGAGATGACTTTAACGCGAAAAGATTTTAATGCGAGAGTATCAGGCGCAAGACGCATACTCTCGAAATAAACAACACAGGGGTGGGTGCATCGGGTTTGATGTCATTCATCTCTGAGCAATAAGAGTAACCAGAGACAATGAGTAACGAATTTATTTACGGTATTCACGCGGTGAAAGCCGTACTAGAAAAAGATCCAGCGCGCTTTATTGAAGCGTACGTGCTTAAAGGTCGTCAAGACGATCGTCTTCTGCCATTACTGAATCAACTGCAGCAATTTGGTGTGTCGATTCAACAAATGGGCCGTAAGCCGCTTGATGAAAAAGCACAGGGTGCAAATCACCAAGGTCTTATTGCTAAGGTGAAGCCTGCTAAGCAGCTTAATGAAACTCACCTAGACGATATCCTAGCGCAGCACGAACAGCCTCTGCTGTTGGTTCTAGATGGCGTAACAGACCCTCATAACCTAGGTGCTTGTCTACGTAACGCGGATGCTGCGGGTGTAGCGGCTGTTATCGTACCTAAAGATCGCTCTTCGCCGCTAACGGCAACCGTAAGCAAGGTTGCTTGTGGCGCCGCTGAAACCGTTCCTCTAGTACGCGTAACTAACCTAGCTCGTACAATGCGTGCACTGCAAGAGCAGGGTGTATGGTTCGTGGGTACCGCAGGTGAAGCAACGCATGATATCTATCAAGCGAAGCTAACGGGTCCTCTTGCCGTTGTTATGGGCGCAGAAGGTGACGGCATGCGTCGTCTAACGCGTGAAACCTGTGATGACCTAATTAAGATCCCAATGTCCGGCAGCGTGTCGAGCCTCAACGTTTCTGTAGCATCAGGCATCTGTCTGTTCGAAGCGGTACGTCAGCGCCTAGCTCAATAGCGTTAAGCTGATTCAAAAGGCAAAACGACTCTAAGTCTATGAATTTATTAACGCTCACCACTTGTTGGTGGGCGTTTCTTTTTAGGGTGTAGAGTGACAAATTGACAGAATCACAGATGGCTAGATGGCGAAAGAAAAACTGTTTCATTATTAGCCAAATACCGCTTGCCAATACCGGGTTCTTTCTATAATATTTGCCGTCCTTAAAACTCGGTCATTTTTCTTTAGTTCCTTGCTTCCCTTGGACGACCGAGCCTTTCGTGGAAGCTAATAATCCGTAAGGAGCAACCAAATGCGTCATTATGAAATCGTATTCATGGTTCACCCTGATCAAAGCGAGCAAGTTGCTGGCATGATCGAGCGTTACACTGGTTCAATCACTGAAGCTGGCGGTACTATCCACCGTCTAGAAGACTGGGGCCGCCGTCAAATGGCTTACCCAATCAACAAACTTCACAAAGCTCACTACGTTCTTATGAACGTTGAAGCTGGCCAAGAAGTGATGGACGAGCTAGAAACTGCTTTCCGTTTTAACGATGCAGTTCTACGTAACATGATCATGCGCACTAAAGGCGCTGTGACTGAGCAATCTATCATGCTTAAGCAAAAAGAAGAGCGTGCAGAGCGTGCTCCTCGTCGTGATGACCGTGAAGAACGTGCACCACGTCGTGAAGAAGAAGCTAAGCCAGAAGCTGCTGCTGAGTAATTCTTTTTTGGCCTTTTAGGTCATTAAATTTTATTCAACTCGTTTAGGTATTTTCACTACAAGCATTTGCTTACGCTTATTTATAAGCCTGTGTTAATACCGCATTATTAAATTTAGATCAGGAGATAGCCCATGGCTCGTTTCTTCCGTCGTCGTAAATTCTGCCGTTTTACTGCAGAAGGCGTACAAGAGATTGACTACAAAGACGTAGCAACTCTAAAAAACTACATCACTGAAGCTGGTAAAATTGTACCTAGCCGTATCACTGGTACAAGTGCTAAATACCAACGTCAGCTAGCTCGCGCTATCAAGCGTTCTCGTTACCTAGCTCTACTACCGTACACTGACAAGCATCAGTAATCGGTAATAGTTAACAATAGTTTAAGAGGACTAAGATAATGCAAGTTATTCTACTTGATAAAATCGGTAACCTAGGTGGCCTTGGCGACCAAGTAAACGTTAAATCTGGTTACGCTCGTAACTTCCTTATCCCACAGGGTAAAGTAGTTATGGCAACTAAAGACAACGTTGCTATGTTCGAAACTCGCCGTGCTGAACTAGAAGCTAAAGTTGCTGAGCAACTAGCTGCTGCAGAAGCTCGCGCAGAGACAGTTAACACTCTAGAAGGCGTTACAATCGCTTCTAAAGCTGGTGACGAAGGCAAACTATTCGGTTCTATCGGTACTCGTGACATCGCAGATGCTATTACAGCAGCTGGTGTTGCAGTAGTTAAGAGCGAAGTACGCCTACCTGAAGGCGCTCTACGTAACATCGGCGAATTCGAAGTAAGCATCCAACTTCACTCTGAAGTTTTTGCTACTGCGAAAATCGCTATCGTTGCAGCTGAGTAATTTCAGTACCAAGACGAATTCTTTCTTTTGAAAGTTTTAAACACCAGCTTCGGCTGGTGTTTTTTTATGTCTGAAATATAGGAAAATATAGCGAAGGGGTTATGGTAAGTAAAAAGCTTACAGTGATCCAAAAGCTGTTATTGCTGAACAGGCTGTTCTCAAGGCTAGAAGTGGCCTTAAGATTAGAATTGCTCTTGAGACTAGAACTGCTCTTGAGATTAGAATAGTTCTTGAGACTGGAATTGCTCTTGAAACTAGAGCTGATCTTGAGATTAGAACTGCTCTTGAGACTAGAACTACTCTTGAGATTAGAACTGAAAGAGCAGGTTAATCGACAGCACAGAGTCTTCTTTGCTTAATCCGTGAGGCACTTTATCGTGGTATTGACGAGAGTGAGCAATCTTCAGTGCGATATTGTCAGTAATATCGTTGATCGCTTCTAATTCAGTATCAAATTTCAGGTTACTGTGGCCAGATACTAACGTCACATCAGCCTTGAGCTGCAAATTCTTCAACACCTGCCATGATGTATTCACATTGCCACGGAAAATCGCCTCTTCAACAATCTCTGGGAAGATGATGTCATCGTCGTCCAATTCATCGAGATTAGGTTCTTGGTAACGAAAACCCGGTCCGACTTCGACTTCCAACACAAACTCTTCAGTGTTCGAGAACTGATAACCCAAACCACTAGAGATTGTGTAGTCTTTAAAGTAAGCACTGTATCGTGAATCGACACCTTTGAAGCTGCCGTAAAGGTAGGTTTTAGGGCTTAACTTGTAGTCACTCTGAGCCGAGTAAGTCGATTGCCTTTTATCTTCTTCACCGTCTTTGTAGAGGTTGTAGTATTTCCATTCGCCACTGGTTCTATGACGGCCAGCCGTATACTCACCGTTTAGGCGGGCATTTAGCGATCGTGAATCAGAATTACCAGTATGCGACTGATACCCAAATTCGACTTCCGTCTTGAGTGGGTTCGGCAGTTCTGTGTCACTCGTATCACTTGGTGCGATATCCATATCTTTTTCAGGTGTCGGTGCAACGACGATCGGCTCAACAGTAGGTTCTGAAACTACTATAGAGTCGAGGATTGCATCGACAGAGGCTTTAGCATCATCATCAGCTAAGGCCAACGGAGAGCTCAGAAGGCTGGTGCTTAGAAGACCAGAGCTTAGAAGACCAGTGCTCAGAGCCAATAATTTGGACACGCATACCTCTAGTTATACAGTGAGTGAATGGCAGGATCGTAATGCTACCCTTGGTTAATTCCGTCAGCAATAGGTAAATTCTTCCTGAAGAATAAAACAAACGCTTAGGAACGGATTACAAATGAGTGTTCTTGGGTATAATGAACGATCATTATTAGTTATTGAGTGTAGTCATAGTGGATACCAAAAGTCAGAAATCAGCCAACGATCAGGTGGACGCCATCAAAGTCCCACCACATTCATTAGAAGCTGAGCAATCTGTTATTGGCGGTTTGTTATTGGATAACGAACGCTGGGATACAGTTGCTGAAAAGGTTGTGGCCAAAGACTTTTATAGCCGTCCTCACCGTCTGATCTTTGAAGCGGTAAAGGATATCCTTGAAGAAAGTTCTCCTCTGGACCTGATTACACTCTCTGAACATTTAGAGCTTCGTGAGCAGCTAGAAGACGTAGGTGGCTTTGCTTACCTTGCTGACTTAGCCAAAAACACCCCAAGTGCCGCTAACATTAATGCGTATGCAGATATCGTGGCACAGCGAGCACTGGTTCGTAGCTTGATCGGTGTGGCGAATGAGATCGCGGATTCTGGTTATGACCCTCAAGGTCGTACATCGGAAGAGCTGGTTGATCTTGCTGAAAGTAAAGTCTTCGCGATTGCAGAAGGCCGAGCAAGTGAAAACGAAGGCCCACAAAACGTTGATAGCATTCTCGAGAAGACGCTAGAACGTATCGAAATCTTATATAAATCGCCACAAGATGGTGTGACAGGTGTCGATACTGGCTTTAACGACCTCAACAAGAAGACAGCAGGCCTACAGGGTTCTGACTTAATCATTGTTGCAGCGCGTCCATCGATGGGTAAAACCACCTTCGCGATGAACTTGTGTGAAAACGCGGCGATGAAGCAAGATAAGCCGGTGTTAATCTTCTCTCTAGAGATGCCAGCTGAACAGCTGATGATGCGTATGTTAGCGTCACTTTCTCGTGTCGACCAAACCAAGATTCGTACCGGTCAATTAGACGATGAAGATTGGGCACGTATTTCGTCGAGTATGGGTATTCTGATGGATAAGAAGAATATGTATATCGATGATAGCTCGGGCTTAACACCAACAGAGGTGCGTTCGCGTGCTCGACGTATTGCTCGTGAGCATGATGGTATCTCTATGATCATGATAGATTACCTTCAATTAATGCGTGTTCCTTCATTATCAGATAACCGTACTCTTGAAATTGCCGAGATTTCTCGCTCATTGAAAGCGTTGGCGAAAGAGTTGAACGTTCCGGTTGTCGCACTTTCTCAGCTTAACCGTTCCCTAGAGCAACGTGCTGATAAACGCCCAGTTAACTCGGACTTGCGTGAATCAGGTTCTATCGAGCAAGATGCCGATTTGATCATGTTTATCTATCGTGATGAGGTTTATAACCCGGATAGTTCACTGAAAGGCATCGCAGAGATCATCCTTGGTAAGCAACGTAACGGTCCTATCGGTTCCGTTCGTTTGACATTCCAAGGTCAACACTCCCGATTTGATAACTATGCAGGCCCTGCATTTGATGATGAGTAATCGCTAATGACTTACATGAAAGCAGCGACGGCAAGCATTGACTTAAACGCGCTCGAACATAACTTGAACCAGATAAAGTCGAAGGCTCCTCAGTGCAAGGTCATGTCGGTTGTGAAAGCCAATGGCTACGGGCACGGCTTACTGCATATCGCCAAGCACTCTAAAAACTCAGATGCTTTTGGTGTGGCGCGTATTGAAGAAGCCTTACAACTCCGTGCTGGTGGTATTGTTAAACCCATTTTGTTGCTGGAAGGGTTTTACTCTTCGGGTGATTTACCCATCCTGGTGACCAATAACATTCAAACCGTGGTGCATTGTGAAGAGCAATTAAGCGCGCTAGAGAATGCAGATTTGGAAACCCCTGTTGTGGTATGGCTTAAAGTCGACAGTGGCATGCACCGATTAGGTGTTCGTCCTGAGCAATACCAAAACTTTGTTGAGCGTTTGCATCAATGTGCGAATGTTGCCAAACCTCTACGTTACATGAGCCACTTCGGTTGTGCTGATGAACTTGATAGAGCGACCACCGTTGAACAGACTGAGCTTTTCTTATCTCTCACTGACGGTTGTGAAGGTGAGCGTTCACTTGCTGCCTCTGCAGGTCTATTGGCTTGGCCTAACAGCCACCTTGATTGGGTTCGTCCGGGAATCATCTCTTACGGTGTTTCGCCTTTTGCTGATAAATCGGCACAAGAACTTGGCTTTAAGCCTGTGATGACTCTGACCTCACATCTGATTGCGGTTCGTGATGTGAAAGCGGGTGAAAGCGTAGGTTATGGCGCTAACTGGACCAGTGAACGTGATACTAAGGTTGGCGTGATCGCGATTGGTTACGGTGATGGTTATCCACGCATGGCTCCTAACGGCACTCCAGTGTTCGTTAATGGACGAAAAGTACCGATCGCAGGACGTGTGTCAATGGACATGCTAACGGTTGACCTTGGCCCTGATGCTGCAGATAAAGTCGGTGATGAAGCGACATTATGGGGTAAAGATTTACCTTCAGAAGAAGTGGCAGAACATATCGGCACTATCGCGTACGAGCTAGTCACTAAGCTGACTTCGCGTGTTGCGATGGAGTATGTGAAGTAGCTATGGATCTTGTAAACTAAATGATGCTCAAGCGAACTACTCGACACTGGCTAACGTCAGCTATGGCATTGCTCGGTGTCAGTTTTTCTTCTTCTGTCTTGAGCGAAGAAAAAGATTCAGCCTTTGTCCCTTTCTATTTTAGTACTGAAACTTTGGGCAATACCTTTGGGGTTGCGGGTGTCGCAAAGGGCGTTTGGCAACCTCAAGCCGCTCTGTTTGGTATGGCACTCTATTCAGACAAAGACAGTTATGTCGGTTTTCTATCGGCCTTTAACTACGCTTTGTCTGAGAATGTTTTATTCAGTACTCAGATGTACCAAGCGCGCTTCAACGACAATCCTTATTACATTGGCTCTCAAGGCGACAACGATTCATCTATTGATGATAAAACCATTGCCGATGGCTTAGAGCAAAACTATCAGTTTGAATTCAAGTATTTGCTACCTTGGGGCAATGTTGCAGAACATGGCTTGTTAGGGGCTTTTCAGCCAATCAAAGATGTGAGCTTTGCTTCGCCCGTCGAGTCGGGTGTCAGCTCGATTATCTTCACGCCTTTTTATACGGCACGTGAGCTAGAAGGTTTAAACAACACGGAAGAGGCGACAGGCTTTAGTCTGGCATTGGATTGGGATAACCGTGATAGCACACGTAACCCAACCACGGGCTCTCATACTAATCTTGAATTCACGACCGGCGCAGAAAGCTGGTCTAACGATGATTTATGGTTGAAGTGGACGTTCCAAAACAGTCAGTACTTCGCATTAGGCCCTTTAGGTGACCTGTTCGACCAACAAGTCGTGGCACTCGATTTCTATACTGCTGATACACCAACCTGGGATAACTGCTCTGGGCAAGATTGTGCTCGTCCACCGGAAACGGAACAAGCTCGATTGGGTGGCTTGTATCGATTACGAGGCTATACCGGAGGTCGCTACCACGGACGTTCTGCGGTTCATTACTCTGCTGAGTACCGAGTGATTCCTGACTGGCAACCTTTGGGTGATATCCCACTGATTAACTACTACGATTTGCCTTGGTGGCAATGGGTCGCGTTTGCCGAAGTCGGGCGCGTTGCGGATGAGTACGATATAAAAACACTGCACTCGGATATGAAATGGAGCCTAGGCGGCGCGGTTCGTTTCCAAGTTGAGGGTATTGTTGTTCGTGCTGAGTTAGCTCGAGGTGGTGATGAAGGGACCTTTAGGGTCATGATAAACCAGCCTTTCTAATCTGGTTTTACTAACTCGAATATCTCATATTTTAAAAGGGTGGCACATAACTGTGTCACCCTTTTTTGTTTTCTATCAGCATGTTTTTAATAATGTTTTATAGCTGGTTACTTAAGATTATTCACCTTGAATGGTCGCAATAACCGTACGGCTTCCACCACAATCTCGGTGCTCTCCTAAGTAAATGCCCTGCCATGTTCCCAAAGCTAAACGACCATTAGTGATAGGTATTGTCACACTGGTGCCAAGTGTCGATGCTTTAATGTGGGCTGGCATGTCATCATCGCCTTCATAGGTGTGTCTGTAGTAGGGTGCTCGCTCAGGTACAAACTTATTAAAGTGTGATTCCATATCGGTACGGACGGTAGGATCAGCGTTCTCGTTTAGCGTGAGGCTGGCAGAGGTATGTTGGATAAAAAGATGTAATAAACCAACAGATAGAGAATTGATATCGTGTATCTGTTGTTCAATTTCATCAGTAATGAGATGAAATCCACGCTTTCGTGCATTTAGGTGTATAGTCTTCTGAATCCACATACGCCATCCTTTATAATGTATTTGGAAAAAAAGTGGTTTAACGCTATCTTTTGAACTTGAATTTATCAGGTATCGCTCACATTTAATTATGTTAGAGCTAGAGTCTGTACCGATTCTTGTATCAGGAAATCGAATCCTGATTTATCTCAAGGTACAGCTCTTCATATGCGGCATAATACGTCGTGAAAAAAAATTACAAAGAATCTTTCAGTGGTGACGCGGTTTGGTCATCACAGAAAAATATAAACTTTCGCCTAATCGGGGGTTCTATTCATCACCCAGGTGACGTTTAGAATAAAACCTACAGTAACATCGGGATAGATACCATGTTGAAAAATATCAACCCAACGCAAACACAAGCGTGGAAAGCTCTAACTGCACATTTTGAGTCTGCTCAAGATATGGATATGAAAGAGCTGTTTGCTCAAGATGCAAAGCGTTTCGAGAGCTTTTCTACTCGTTTCGGTTCTGACATCTTAGTGGATTACTCTAAGAACCTTATCGATGCTGAAACGATGCAGCACCTATTTGCTCTTGCGAACGAGACTGAAGTTAAGTCTGCAATCGAAGCAATGTTCGGCGGTGATGCAATCAACAAGACTGAAGGTCGTTCAGTACTTCACACTGCTCTACGTAACCGTAGCGACAACCCAGTAATGGTTGATGGCAAAGACGTAATGCCAGCAGTGAACGCAGTACTAGCAAAAATGGAACTGTTCACGCACCGCATCGTTTCTGGTGAGTGGAAAGGTTACACAGGTAAAGAGATCACTGATGTAGTTAACATCGGTATCGGCGGTTCGGACCTTGGTCCATACATGGTGACTGAAGCACTTACGCCATACAAAACTCGCCTGAACATGCACTTTGTTTCTAACGTAGATGGCACTCACATTGTTGAGACACTTAAGCCTCTTAACCCAGAAACAACGTTGTTCCTAGTAGCATCTAAGACATTTACGACTCAAGAAACAATGACGAATGCACACTCTGCTCGTGATTGGTTCCTAGCTGAAGCAGGTGATGACGCACACGTAGCTAAGCACTTCGCAGCGCTATCAACTAACGCAACTTCAGTTGCTGAGTTTGGTATTGATACTGACAACATGTTCGAATTCTGGGACTGGGTTGGTGGTCGTTACTCACTATGGTCTGCAATCGGCCTTTCTATCTCTCTTTCTATCGGCTTCGATAACTTCGCTGAGCTACTAGACGGCGCACACGAGATGGATAACCACTTTGCTTCAACTGAGTTTGAAAGCAACATTCCAGTGATCCTTGCTCTTATTGGTGTTTGGTACAACAACTTCCACGGCGCTGAGTCAGAAGCGATTCTACCTTACGATCAGTACATGCACCGTTTTGCTGCTTACTTCCAGCAAGGTAACATGGAATCAAACGGTAAGTTTGTTGACCGTGAAGGCAACCCAGTAGAATACCAAACAGGTCCTATCATCTGGGGTGAACCTGGTACTAACGGCCAACACGCTTTCTACCAACTGATTCACCAAGGCACTAAGCTGATCCCATCAGACTTTATTGCCCCTGCTATCAGCCACAACCCAGCATCTGATCACCACCAGAAGCTAATGTCTAACTTCTTTGCTCAAACTGAAGCGCTAGCATTCGGTAAGACAAAAGAGACAGTGGAAGCTGAATTCCTAGCGGCTGGCAAAACAGCTGAAGAAGTGGCTGAGCTTGTACCTTTCAAAGTATTTGAAGGTAACCGTCCAACGAACTCTATTCTTGTTAAGCAAATCAACCCTCGCTCTTTAGGTAACCTAATCGCGATGTACGAGCACAAGATCTTTGTTCAAGGCGTTATCTGGAACATCTTCAGCTTCGACCAATGGGGTGTAGAACTTGGTAAGCAACTAGCAAACCAAATTCTTCCAGAGCTTGCTGACGATGCTCAAGTAACATCTCACGACAGCTCAACTAACGGTCTAATCAACGCATTTAAAGCGCTGAAAGCTTAAGACTGTTTAAGTAGCACCAAGTAATAACTGTAAACGCCAACCTTTCGGTTGGCGTTTTTTATGTCCGTTGATTCTACGGCAATAAAAAAGGCTGACGTATGTACGTCAGCCTTTCGTTTTTTTATTTACTCGATTGTCTCTATTCGAAACAGATCTCGATGAAGGCGTTACCCCATTGAGATGTGAAAGGCATGATGATAATAGCACCTTCACACTTATGACGAATGGTGTGGCCTTTACCTGAAACGACGATTGGCGTTGCCATGTCGAAATCAAAGCCGCTTTCTGCAAGAATACGTTTTGCACCACCAGTCACCATATTAGTGATTTCACCCACCATATCGGTCACTTCTTCGTTCAAGCCATTTGGTCGTTCACCCAACATGTTTTCCATGATTTCTAGGGCAAGACCTTCATCAAAAGTGATCGACATTGAGCCACGAGATTGTGTGCCAACCATACCAATTAGGCCGGATACATCACCACGAGCGATCTCATCTTTCTTAACTCTTGGTTTTTGTGGCTTTAATTCTAGAGAAGCCATCGTTTTTAATACGTTCATCAAAGAAGCTAAAAACGGGTTTACAAATTCAGCGCGCATAATGTTCTTCTATAATCTTATTCTTTCATATCGGAGGAGCAAGTTTGGCAAATGCCATGCGACTCAATGACTTGATTAGTCAATTTAAAGCCATGCTTCTCAGCGTTACTAGCGAGTAGAGTGACAAGCGCATCGTCTTGTAATTCTACCACAGTGCCACATTTATCGCAGATCAGTAGTTGGGAGAAATGTTTATTGGCATTGCAAGAACAGCAGCATATAAAGCTATTGGTTGATTCAACTCGGTGAATGAAACCTTGTTCCAACAAGAAATCCAAAGCGCGATATACTGTCGGAGGCTTGGCTTGTGGTTCACTGACTTTCAATTGCTCTAACAATTCATAAGCACTAGAGGCTTTTTTATTAGAGAAAATGAGCTCAAACACTCGCTTTCTCTGAGGTGTTAATCTAACGCCTCGAGATGCGCATATCCCTTCAACTTGCTCTATTAATGTGTGGTCCAAATTTTTCACCATTCAATCGGACATCCCTATTCAAACCCTATTTCTAGGTTACTACGTTTTGGGAGCCAATGATTTCTATTAAAGTCAGGTACAGAGCGTATTGTGACCCACGACTTTGAATAAGACAAGGTAACTCAAAATGACAGTGTGACTCAAGGCATAACTGATTAATGAGGCTGAATTAGAGATCTGGTGAATATGTTTATAAAAAAATGTGCAATAAGGTGCTTTTAATAAAAAGTTCTCAATCGACATTAGCTTGTCATCGACTAAGAAAGGTTTAGCGTTACTTGGCGCGGGAGCTGCTTTGGTCGCTGGCCACCCTGAACTTATCACCGCGAGTGTATCGGCAGATGGTGTTCAATTCGGTGGCATTATTGGCGCGAGTGCTCCAATAGTATTTGGCCTATGGGAAACCCTGCGCAATGAGTTCAAGTAATGGCAGAGTACCAAACAATAATTGTTGCCGTTGTTAGTGCCTTGTCTAGCGGGGTGGGTGTCGGCGTAACCCTTAAAACCGATGTTAAGTGGTTACGCCTGATGATGGAAAAGATGGACGAACGTTTGACTAGGTTAGAAAATCATAACTCACAATAATAAAGCCGCTTTACTTTCTGTGCATAGTTACGTCAGAGGGTAATGCTTCATCATTGCTACGGGGGAAAATAATGAGACTATTTTTGTCCACATATCCAAAGCATTCAATGCTTCTATCTTGCTGGTCAAAAAATAGGTTTTGACTCGTTCGACCCAAAGGTTTCTTTGAAAAAACACCAGTAAATGTAGCATTGTGAATGCTTCCGGTAACCTCACATTGGAATTTTTGACCTAGGAGCTCGAGGGCGGTTTCCCATTCAACATTTAATATGTTGCCACTTTCAATTTTTATCTCTATAGACTTGTTCAAGACCCAAGTACCGACCAACTCAGAAAGCTTACCTTGATAATATTTATCGGTGTACTTTCTAATGTTAACTTGCTGTTTTGTAGAGTTAGAGAGTAGCTCTTCCCATTTCTTCTTTTCTTCTTTTCTCTTTTCTTCAATTCTCGATTTTAGATCGAAGATATTTGTATGAGTATTTTCTAGCTTTAAAGCTTTATCTGCTATTTCTTCTGCTTCATCGATAAATCCGGCGTTTAAGAGTGAGTAACCTTGATTGGACATTGCCAGCGTGTTCTCTTTTTGTGCGGCTAAACGATAGTTCTCAACAGACTTAATTGTTAATCCTGCTTCGCTTGTTGCTACTCCCAAGTTATTGAGAGCCAGAGCGTTATTTGGGGATACTTTCGTTAACAGGTTATAGTTGCAGATAGCAAGTTCGGGAGCTTTATTGTTACTCGCACTATATGCGGCATTGAACATCCCGTCTAAATTCTCGGGGGTATATTCAACAGCCTTATCTAAACAAAATGTAGCATGTAGAACATTTCCAAGTTTCTCTTCTATAGCAGATAAGCTCACAAACAAAACGCTGATATTTTTGGAGGCATTTGTTGAAGTCAGCGTATCCAGTAGTACTTTCTTAGCCGGGTCTAGTTGATTGTTGTTTTTATATGCTAGTGCTAACTCTACAACTACTTTTACCTTGAAAGACTCCGATTCGAACTTATTTAGTGCTTTTGTCCAAAGAGCTATCTCTTTTTCAAATTGTTCAGTTTCACTGAGAGCCCAAGATAGCCAGATTAAACAATAGAATCGATGATCTTCATCTTTATCTTCATCTTCAATTTTATCTGTCAGTTGCTCCAATAGAAGCAAAGAATTGCTGACATTCCCTCTTCTATACATCAAGTATTGGAAAACACATTTACTTTTGAATAGCTTCTTTGGATCTTTTTCTTCAACTTTGTACATCTCGAATATTGCTTCGGCTTTAGTTAAGTCATCAATATCAAGGGCTTGATTAACAGCTGGGAACCAATCTTTTTCATCAGGTTTTACATGAATAGTGGTTTCTTCCGGAACGTCTTGGGAACTGTCGGTTTGTTCTATGGCTTTGCTCTCGTTAGTTGAAGTTATACTAGGAGCAGCCGCCTGTACGCCAACTTTTGAGTTACCGTTTGAAAGGTCAAAACCTGTGAGGCGAGTCAATAAATCTGAAAACCCTTTCCTGTACACCACGATAATTACGAGGATGACAATCCAAATCATGTTGTCAGAAATAAAGTTAGTAAATATGAGTAAATTATCTGTGTCCTGGTCACTAACTTCGCTCATGAATAGGTATCCCTTTGATTGATATTTGCATATTGATTGAATTCTAACAGAAATCTAAATTCAACTAGATGCTTAGTGCGCATAGTTCTAACTATTTCGCATTGTTTATTTGAGACCTTTTGAGTGCAATTTATGAGGAAACAATTGAGTGTAAACCTGCCACAAAATATTCAAGTTTCTATGCCCAGTGACCTGGGCTACTTCTTCAATCGAGTACCCTTTCTCAAACAACCGACTTGCCCCTTCTCTTCGTAGGCCGTGATACCTGAAATCCTCAATACCCAATTCATTTCTTACTTGCTGCAAACCTGCACTAACACTTCGTGAGTTGTACGGGAAAATAAGTTCGTCTTTGTTCCTGAATGTTTTCGATTCCCTGTGTATAATCGCCCAATTATTTTTGACTACAATGTCCACTGTGAAGCGTGATTCACCGCTTTGAAGTGTTCTTTTTTTAATGCTAAATGATGCCTTCGTTTCACCTCATCAATACGTGATTTAGGCGTGCTGAGTGGGTGAGCTTGCGGCTGAACTGGCGAGTTTCTGTATATATATGCAGTGTATAGATTTTGAGTAACGCTTTATGAAACCTGACAATACCAGTAAATACGCGGCTAACCGCTTATCCGTTGCACCCATGTTGGATTGGACTGACCGCCACTGTCGTTACTTTCACCGTTTGCTTTCTCAGCAGACGCTTCTGTACACAGAAATGATAACAACAGGCGCGATCTTACATGGTAAGGGCGACTTTCTAGAATATAACGAGCAAGAACATCCCCTTGCACTTCAACTCGGCGGTTCAAACCCGGTTGATTTGGCGGCGTGTGCCAAGCTTGCTGGTGAGCGTGGCTATGATGAAATCAACCTTAATGTCGGTTGTCCTTCAGACCGAGTTCAGAATGGTCGCTTTGGTGCTTGCCTAATGGCTGAGCCTGAGCTGGTGGCAGATTGTGTGTCGGCGATGAGAGAAGTCACAGATATTCCAATTACCGTGAAAACGCGTATTGGTATCGACGACCAAGACTCTTATGAGTTCTTAACTAAGTTTGTTTCGACGGTTTCTGAAAAAGGCGGCTGTGAACAATTTACTATTCACGCTCGTAAAGCATGGTTGAGTGGTCTTAGCCCGAAAGAGAACCGAGAGATTCCACCGCTAGATTACGATCGTGCATACCAAATCAAGAAAGATTTCTCTGATCTTGTGATTGCCGTGAATGGTGGCGTTACTACTCTTGAGCAAACTAAAGAGCACTTGCAACACCTTGATGGTGTGATGATTGGTCGTGAGGCTTACCATAGCCCGTTTATCTTGGCTGAAGTCGATCAGCAGATCTTTGGTTTAGACACGCCAATCAAGAAGCGCTCACAAGTGGTTGAAGAAATGTATCCGTACATTGAGCGTGAGCTTTCAAATGGTGCAAGCTTAGGACACATCTCTCGTCATATGCTTGGTTTGTTCCAAAGTATGCCGGGCGCAAGACAATGGCGTCGTTACATCAGTGAAAACGCACATAAGAAAGGTGCAGGTATCGAAGTGATGCAGACAGCATTGGCTAAGATCCCTAAAGAGCTAAACGTATAACCTCCCTCGAGGTGAAAAGTTCGAGCTTAAAAGCCCAAGCTAAAAACTTAAGCTTAAAAACCAAGCTTATAAACCTAAGCTTAAAAACTTAAGGCTAAATTCGCCACTAGAGGCTAAATTTGCCATTGATAGTTTCTTTAAAAGCCACGCATTTAGATGTGTGGCTTTTTATTTGCCTGATAAGTAAGGGTTTTATTGGTTTTACTAACTTGGTATGGAAGCTGCAATGTTACAAAGTAGGAAAGATAGGTCATTAACTCATTAGGGAGATCATTATGTTTGAATTAATCTTTGTTCTTATTTTCGTCGCAACTCTACTTGTCACTGGTATCACGTTTATGACGGTATTGGCTGCAACCGGAATCGCGTTAGCAGTTATGTTGGTCTTGGGTATGATGGGGGTTGTGTTTAAGTTGCTGCCTTGGCTAATTGTGATTGCATTGGGTATCTGGTTTTTCAAAAACTTTGTACACAGTTCTAACCAAAGACGTTACTAAGGTCATGGTGTCGTCAAATCTTTGATCGTCAGCGGTTTATCGTTTGAGAATTTAAGATGTGTGATAGAATTTTCCCCAATAATCTATGAATGTGCATACAATTAGCACAACGATATGGAATTGGAGCTATCTCAAATGAATAAAATGCCATTAATTGCTTTAGTGGGAATGCTATCTTTAAGCTCGGCAGTGTCTGCTGAAGAAGAGTTTTCTTACACGGCTAAAGTCGGTGCCGATATGTGGTGGGGAAGTACAAAGCTAAACGAAGTTAGACAAGATGATGATTCTAACTCTCCTTCGTTGTATTTCGCATTTGAGCATAATGCCCCGATGCTACCAAACGCTAGCTTTCGCTATACTTCTGTTGATGCAGATTCATTGGCTTTCGATAAGTACGACTACACCTTCTATTACACGTTGTTAGATCACAAGCTGATGAACTTCGATGCGGGTGTGACGTTTACTCAGTATTCAAACTCGAATTACGTCGAACCGAAAACGGGTGGCGCTCAAACAAGCTTTGATGAATTCACTTGGAGCTTCTACGGCAACGCAGAGATCAACGTTCCTGACACCAATTTCGATATCATCGGTACGATGGAGTTCGGTGATAGCAGTGGTATTAAGAGCACGGATTTGATGGCGGGTGTTCAGTACCGAATCCCTGTAGCAGAAACTGAGATAGCACTGCGTGGTGGTTACCGCGTGATCGACCTTGATTCGGAAGAGTTCTTCTCTTCAGAGGTTGGCAAAGAGTTTGTCATGGTTGATGGCTGGTTTGCTGGCGCTGAAGTGCGCTTCTAGGCCATATAAAGCAAATTTAGAACGAATTTTGAGAACGCCACTTTATTAAGTGGCGTTTTTTTATATCTATTGGTTATATCCTTCTGGAATTAGTTAGCACATTCATCACTTTCGACCATCCTTTATACAGAGAGCTAATTAGCGTCTATTCTTATAAGGTCTATGTTGTGAGGTCAAAGCAAGGGATGGAATATGACACTCAATGAATTACGAAATTTATATAGAGAAAATTTGTTAGTTGAAGCGATCATAGAGCCCTCAATTCAAGAAGGGTCTTGGGTTGTGGAGTTTCGCCATATGGGAGGTGGCTTTGTTCTGCTTACTGATGTTCATGGTGAAGAGTGCCATTACGCGGATTTAGACCTAGCATCTAAATCGGCAATGGCGGTTGGCTTTCAGCAAGTGCGTATTGAAAACCAGTAAGTCAATTTACGTTTCAATCGGTTTTTACTTCCAAAAAGTTATAAAACATACTTTTCTATTCTTTCTTGTTATTAAAAGGAGTGGTTAATCTATCGTCACGCAATGATTAGGGATGTCGTGACCATGTCTTTAAATAAGAAAGAGTCTTCACAAAATAATAATGCACAGTCTGGGGCTAATGAGCTACCTGGGCTAGCAGCACCACTTAATGACCAACAATTGGGTCATCTTCAACACACTGTTTCTGAGTTATCTTCACAACAACTGGCATGGGTCAGTGGTTACCTTTGGGGAGTGAGCCAAGCTCAGCCTGTCGGTGCAGCTGCGCCAATCGCTCAAGCGGCTGCTGCAGTAGCGGCTAAGCCAGCGGGTAAGCTCAGCATTATCTTCGCATCTCAAACAGGTAATGCTAAAGGCGTTGCTGAATCGCTTGAGGCAGAAGCTAAAGCCTTGGGTATTGCTGTCGAGCTTTTCGATGCAAGTGATTATAAAGGTAAGAACCTAGCCAAAGAGACACACGTCATTTTTGTGGCTTCAACCAATGGCGAGGGCGAAGCCCCTGATAACGCTATTGAGTTGCATGAATTCCTACAATCGAAGAAAGCGCCAAAATTATCAAACCTACAATACGGTGTGATTGGTTTAGGTGACTCAAGCTATGAGTTCTTCTGCCAAACAGCTAAAGACTTCGATAACTTCCTCGCTAAGCTTGGTGCTAAATCGTTTGTCGACCGTCTTGATTGTGATGTTGATTACGAAGAATCAGCAACGGAATGGCGCGCTAAAGCATTAGAGCAAGTAAAAGAGACGCTATCGACAGGTACTGAAGCCGATGTGGTTCAATTACCAGTCGGTCAAGCGGCTGCCGGTCATTCGCAATACACCAAACAAAACCCATACACCGCGACACTATTGACGAGCCAAAAGATCACCGGTCGTGATTCGGGCAAAGATGTTCGTCATATCGAGATTGATCTTGATGAGTCGGGGATTACTTACCAACCGGGTGATGCGCTAGGCGTATGGTTTGAAAACAGTTCAGAACTCGCAAATCAGATCCTTTCTAAGGTTGGGTTGTCTGGTATCGAAAGTGTTGATGTCGATGGTGACAACTTATCTATCCACAGCGCACTCGTCAGTAAATTCGAGATTACATCTTCAAACCCTCAACTTGTGACTAAGTTTGCTGAGCTATCGGGCAGCAAGAAGTTAATCAAGCTGGTGGAAGATAAAGACAAGCTTCGTGAATACGCGGGTAATACTCAAGTTGTCGATGTTTTAGCTGAGAAGAAAACTAAGCTATCGGCTGATGAATTGATTGGTCTACTACGTAAGCTGACACCGCGTCTCTATTCTATTGCATCAAGCCAAGCAGAAGTAGATGAAGAAGTTCACTTGACGGTTGGTTTGGTTGAATACCAAAAAGGCGAAGAGTCTCGTTTAGGTGGCGCTTCAAGTTTCTTAGCTCAACGCCTTGAAGAAGGTGGTGAAGTGAAGGTGTTTGTAGAGAACAACAATAACTTCAAACTGCCGCAAGACGACAAAACACCAATCATCATGGTTGGCCCGGGTACCGGTATCGCACCGTTCCGCAGTTTTGTTCAAGAGCGTGAAAACAATGATGCTGAAGGCAAAAGCTGGCTGTTCTTTGGTGACCGAACTTTCACTCAAGATTTCTTATATCAAGTTGAATGGCAGAAGTACCTTAAGTCTGGTGCGCTAACCAAGCTTGATGTTGCCTTTAGTCGCGACCAAAAAGAAAAGGTTTATGTTCAAGATCGCTTAATCGAACAAGCTGCTCAGGTTTGGCAATGGCTTCAAGAGGGCGCGTACCTCTATGTATGTGGCGATGCGACTCGAATGGCGAAAGATGTTCATGAAGCGTTAGTTACAATTGCGGAAAAACATGGCAATCAGAGCCGCGAGCAAGCTGAACAATATATTAATGATTTACGTAAAGCGAAACGTTACCAAAGGGATGTGTACTAATGAGCAAGCAAGTAATAGAGCAAGAAGTGCTAGGTCAAGTACTGGGACCTTTGGCTGATAACGAACGTCTGAAGCGTGAAAGTAAAAATCTTCGCGGTACGATTGAACAAGATCTCCAAGATAGAATTACGGGTGGCTTTACTGCTGATAACTTTCAGTTGATCCGCTTTCACGGTATGTATCAGCAAGATGACCGTGATATTCGTAACGAACGTACCAAGCAAAAGTTAGAACCTTTACATAATGTCATGCTGCGTGCGCGTATGCCTGGCGGGATCATCACTCCGAAGCAGTGGCTCGCGATTGATAAATTCGCAGATGAGAGCACCTCTTATGGTTCTATCCGTCTCACAACTCGTCAAACTTTCCAGTTTCACGGTGTGTTGAAGCCGAACATTAAGTTAATGCACCAAACACTAAACAGTATTGGTATTGATTCCATTGCAACGGCGGGTGACGTAAACCGAAATGTTTTGTGTACGACAAACCCGGTTGAGTCTGAGCTCCATCAAGAAGCCTACGAGTGGGCGAAAAAGATCAGTGAACATCTATTACCTAAGACTCGTGCTTATGCAGAAATCTGGTTAGATGGTGAAAAGCTAGCAACAACGGATGAAGAACCTATCTTAGGTAGTAACTACTTACCACGTAAGTTCAAGACGACGGTTGTAATTCCTCCGCAAAATGACGTAGATGTTCATGCTAACGATCTTAACTTCATCGCGATTGCTAAAGACGGAAAGCTGGTGGGCTTTAACGTATTAGTGGGCGGTGGTCTTGCAATGACGCACGGCGATACTTCTACTTATGCACGTAAAGCTGACGATTTCGGTTTTGTGCCATTAGATAAAACGTTAGATGTAGCAGCGGCGGTGGTAACAACTCAGCGTGATTGGGGTAACCGTTCGAACCGTAAGAACGCAAAAACCAAATACACACTAGACCGTGTTGGTATTGATGTATTCAAAGCAGAAGTAGAAAAACGTGCAGGCGTTGAGTTTTCTGAAAGTCGTCCTTATGAGTTTACTGGCCGTGGCGATCGTATCGGTTGGGCGGAAGGCATTGATGGTAAGCACCACTTAGCATTATTCATCGAAAATGGTCGTTTACTTGATTTCCCAGGAAAAGCGCTGAAAACAGGTGTTGCTGAAATAGCGAAGATCCACAAAGGTGACTTCCGCATGACAGCGAACCAAAACCTAATTGTTGCAGGTGTACCTAAGAGCCAAAAGGCAAAAATTGAAAAGCTGGCACGTCAATACGGTCTGATGGATGATGCCGTTTCCGAGCAGCGTAAAAACTCTATGGCGTGTGTGGCATTCCCAACATGTCCTTTAGCAATGGCAGAAGCAGAGCGTTTTCTTCCTGAGTTTGTAACGGATGTTGAAGACATTCTGAAGAAACACGGATTACCAGAAGAAGATAACATCATCCTTCGCATCACGGGTTGTCCAAACGGCTGTGGTCGTGCAATGTTGGCTGAGTTGGGTTTAGTCGGTAAGGCGCCGGGGCGTTACAACATGCACTTAGGTGGCAACAAAGCCGGAACTCGTATCCCTAAGATGTATAAAGAGAACATCACTTCTGCTCAGATCTTAGAAGAGATTGATTCGCTGGTGGGACGTTGGGCTACGGAACGTAACGACAAAGAAGGGTTCGGTGATTTTACAATCCGAGCTGGCATCATCGAAGAGGTGATCATTTCAAAGAGGGATCTGCATGCATAATTCTGTCGCTTCAAAACTGAAGTTAGCAGAGCTACTCACATTGACTAAGACGGAGCAAATACTTCGTCTTGGACAAATCAATGCTGAGTTAGAGCAGCTAACCGCATTAGAAAGAGTTAAGTGGGCTTTAGACAATTTAGAAGGGACACATGTTGTGTCTTCTAGTTTCGGAATCCAAGCGGCGTTGATGCTGCACTTAGTGACTCAAGCAAAACCCGATATTCCAGTTATTCTTACGGACACTGGGTATCTATTCCCGGAAACGTATCGATTTATCGATGAGTTAAGTCAGAAGTTGACTCTAAACCTTCAAGTCTTTCGTTCTCAGCAGAGCCCTAATTGGCAAGAAGCGCAATATGGCAAACTTTGGGATCAAGGTATAGAAGGGATAGAGAAGTACAACAAGCTTAATAAAGTTGAACCGATGAGAAGAGCGCTGGATGAACTAGAGGCTGGCACTTGGTTTTCTGGGTTGAGAAGAGAGCAATCTCGTTCGCGTGCAAACTTGCCTATCTTATCTATCCAAAATGGTGTGTTTAAGTTCTTGCCAGTAATTGATTGGACAAATAAAGATGTTCATTATTACTTAGAAGAGCATGGTCTCAGTTACCACCCACTTCGCGAGCAGGGGTACCTTTCTGTTGGAGATACTCATACTACTAAGAAATGGGAACCGGGTATGACTGAAGAAGAAACCCGTTTTAATGGTCTAAAACGAGAATGTGGTCTCCATGAAGACGATGGAGAGCAATATGGCTCTGGGATTTAGACTCATTGCCATTTAAAAAGCTGCCATAAGGCAGCTTTTTTGTTTTCTAGGATGAAAATTAGAGCAATTGTGGATAAGTCTGTGGTTATTCTGTAGGTACTTTGTAGTTAAACTTGCATAAATAAGGCTTTGAGTGTTTATTCGTCATCTAACCGTTATTTTTACATTTTTCTTTAATAAACACTTGCCAATGTGAGGAACATCTCTATAATGCCGCCTCACTGACACGGTAGACGCCACAAGGCTTCAGCGAAGAATGTTAGTAAGGCAACTAGCTTTAAGCGATTATTCGCTCCTACTTTTAAAAAGTAGAAATTAATTCCCAATAAGTGTTTGACACTGAGAATTAAAACGCTAGAATGGCCGTCCACTTAGAGAGGCTCCTTACTTAAAAGGAACGCTCAATAAGTGAAGCTCTTTAACAATTTAAACCTATCAATCTGTGTGGGCACTCGTTGATGAATATCAAAACGTTATTACTTAGGTAGTAACCGTTACTTCGGTAACAAACTTGATTTCAATGAACTGAGTGACCAATAC